>NZ_JAKKCS010000003.1:0-443701 GCF_021728075.1 Vibrio sp. D54
CAATACTCTCAGCAACAACTGTCAGCGTACCTTCAGACAATCCAGAAAGGTCAACGTCGTCCAGAGACCAACTTCCACCAGTCACCACCGTTTCTAAGTTTATGACCGCTCCTAACGAGTCGGTTACCGTAACTTGGATACGCTGGCCATCTTCAATGTTTTCAATCGTCCCTTCGAGGCGAGTAGTCGCGATTTCGTACTGATTTAAATATTCATCGCCTCCACCATCGAAATTGACGTTCACCGTTGCAAGCGTATCTTTAATGGTCGTATCGACGGCGTTCAGGTTATTGCCATAAATGTCAGAAACCACAGATGTCACCGTGAGCAGCCCTTCAACAAGAGAAGACAGATCAACGCCTGATAGGGTATACGCCTCATTCTCTACGGTCGTTGTAACAGTAATGGAATTATTGAGGCTGTCGGTAATGGTGATAGTAACAAGCCACTCATCGCTTATCTTGAGTGCGTCACCTTGAATCGTGACACTAGGAACTTCAAACTGGTTTTCGTATCCATCACCGCCATCAAGAATATCCACCGTTAATGTAGCATCGGGGTTCAACCGCTCAGGAGCTTGACTCTCAGAAATACGGCTCTCTGTTTCTTGCACTGCTGGCCTAGTAACATAGCCATTAGAAACGAGTTGCTCAGGTAAAACAGCGCGAATATAGGCAACAAAACTTAACCCATCAGAAGACTCACTAAAATCTCGAACGCTCTGATTAAAAGTGGATTCAATACCGTTTTGAGATGCAATTAAGATATCATTTGAACTCGATTCATCCTCACTTGTTGTATCTTCATCAAATGCAATATCGAGAGCTTCGGCATTAAGAACAACCACCTCTACTTCTGGAACTAATTGTTCTTTGGACGGAATTTGGACCCAAGAACCGTCACTTAAAATCGCCCAAAGAACATTACCGATTTGGATGTAGAGTATTGGCTGCATAATTCGACCCATATAAAACAACTAACTTTAAGTATGGTCGACGAATGTGACTGTTCAAATGAAACTAGAAAAAACATGGCCCTAAATACCTCTAATGAGATATTGAACCAAAAATATACCTCATGTACGCGAGAAAGAGCCATTGGGGTAAACTACTTCTGGCGTAACCCATCCACTGGAAATTGATTGAAATTCCCCTTGCTACAATCGGGCTTATATCCAAAGGGAGCAGGGAAAGGAATCGTATCGCAGCTTGTTGCAACGGAAGATTCAAACTTTACTCTCTTTCCTATCATGATAGGAAATAACCATGTGGCATTATTTCTTAAATCAAACTCCTCTTTAGGGTCATCAATCAAATTGTATATTTCAGGGATCTGTAATGGGCGCCCTTTCTCCGGCATGATATCTTGATCAATAAAGTGCATCTTGTAATTTTCCCACTTATAAGCGTAGGTGTCAGAGCCATTGTTAACGATGAAACCATCTCGATTAGACTTTTCAACGTCTCCCTTTAAAAAGGCCCACTGATCAATACTATCTATAGTTCTATCACTTGGTAATTTGTATCCACCGACATGAGAAAGTGAGGCAAATAGATCCACAACATGGATAATTTCATCACTCACTCTGCCCGGTTTGATATGGTTAGGCCAAGAGGCAATGAATGGTGTTCGGAGAGAGCCTTCAAGCGCCGTAAAGTACGCACCACGCCATGGTCCGCTAGAGCCTTGGTATGGCATATGCCATTCTGGACCGTTGTCAGAAAACCAAATCACTAGTGTATTGTCTTTAATTCCTGCTTTTTCTATTGCACCAATAACTTGCCCAGCTCGAAAATCTATCTCAGCTAACACATCTGAGTAATTTCCTTTGCCTGTTTTACCAATAAAATCAGGATGAGGTAGCGTCGGTAAATGTGGTTGAGTAAAAGTAATTACAGAGAAAAATGGCTTATTCTCTCTCACATTTCGATTTATAAAATCTGTGGCATGTTCAACTAGTTCACTGTCAATCGTTCTACGCGAGTCCAAATTATATTCTTTGACCCCTTTAGGGTCCTGCCCTGCTCTAGCTGAAAGGATTTGAGGTTTAGGTAATATAGCTTTATAACCGGGTTGAGAGCTATATTCTGACTCATCCGTCGTATTTGCAATGCCATACCATTCATCAAAGCCTTGATCCGTTGGAAAGCGCCCTTTTTGGTCTCCCAAATGCCATTTCCCGTAAAGGCTCGTGTTATATCCTTGTTCCTTAAACTTCTCTGCAATGGTTATTTCCCAGTTCACCATACCGTAAGGCACTCCCCAAACAACCTTATCTGTCCCAGATCTAAGCGCTCGCCTCCCCGTCATGAATGAGGAGCGAGTTGGTGTGCATTGCGGTTCCACATTAAAATTAGTAAGGCGTACACCTTCTCTAGCAAGTTGATCTAAGTTTTTGGTTTCAACACCTCTGGTACTCCCATAGGAACTTAATTCCCCCCACCCAAGGTTATCAACCAACATTACTACGACATTTGGTGTCTCTTCCGCAGCCACTTCTAACGAAATGGATAGACACAAGATAGCTGCTAGTTTTTTTATCATAGTGTTACCTTTAATTGAAATTTAATCCTGAAAGTCGGTCTTATCACTTTTAAAACATACTAAAGTCTAGCTCATAATAATTAACATTTTATAAAGATGGCGATTACTTGGATGTAATAAAAAACCTCTACTATATTCAATTAACTACATTGTCTCATCATTTGGAGTCATCTCACTCGGCCTCACCATGATGAACACAATTAGTAACGTTATATAACGGTAATGGATTCATTTCTCGCGGAGGATTTTCATGCGAAACTCGATTAAAAAGGTAATGGCATTGGTCGGAACATTAGCTGCGTCCACAGCCTTTGCTGCCGATAAGCCCAACATCCTTGTGTTCTGGGGTGACGATGTCGGTGTATACAACATTAGTGCATATCACAATGGTATGATGGGAGGTAAGACTCCTAACATTGATAAAATCGCCAATGAAGGTGCCATTTTCACAGACGCATACGCACAACAGAGTTGTACCGCCGGACGAGCCTCATTTATTCTGGGTCAACATCCATTTCGTACCGGTCTATTGACTATTGGTATGCCTGGTGCAAAAGAAGGTATTCAATCGAAAGATCCTACTATCGCAGAGTTACTTAAAAATCACGGCTATGTGTCTGGTCAGTTTGGTAAAAACCACCTTGGTGATCAAGATGAGCACCTACCAACTAACCATGGGTTTGATGAGTTCTTTGGTAACCTATACCATTTAAACGCGGAAGAAGAGCCTGAGTCTGAGTTTTACCCAAAAGATCCAGAGTTTCGTAAAAAATTCGGACCTCGAGGCGTGTTGAAGGCGACTGCGGATGGCAAAATCGAGGACACAGGTCCCCTTACTCGTAAGCGTATGGAAAACGTAGACCGAGAGTTCATGGATGCTAGCTTGGCCTTCATGGAAAAAGCAGTAAAAGAAGACAAACCATTCTTTATTTGGCATAACTCAACCCGTATGCACGTCTGGACACATTTGAGTGAAGAATATCAAGGGAAGTCAGGTTACGGCTTATACGCCGATGGCATGATGGACCTAGATGATCAAGTAGGTGTCATGCTTGATAAACTTGAAGAGCTAGGCGTAGCAGATAACACCATTGTTGTTTTTAGTACCGATAATGGCGCTGAGAAATTTACCTGGCCAGATGGTGGTACTACACCGTTCAAGGGCGAAAAAGGTACGACTTGGGAAGGCGGATTCCGCGTTCCGATGATGGTACGCTGGCCTGGAAACATTAAACCAGGAACGGTTATCAACGATATCTTTTCACAAGAAGACTGGATGCCAACTCTACTCGCAGCTGTGGGCGAACCTGATGTGAAAGAAAAATTATTGAAGGGTCATAAAGCAGCGGGAAAAACCTTTAAAGCACATTTAGATGGCTACAACCAACTTGACTTGCTGACTGGTAAAGCTGAAGAAGGCGCACGAAAAGAAATCTTTTACTTCGATGCCGGTGGTAATTTAAACGCCGTTCGTTATAAAGACTGGAAGATCCACTTCAGTATTATGGAGGGTGCCATTAATGAGGCATACCGCAAAACACCTAGTTGGCCTTTGATTGTAAACCTTCGTATGGACCCGTTCGAGGTCGGTCCAGATGCAGCACTTTACGTCAGACATTTTTACGCTGATCAAATGTGGATGTTCGTTCCTGCTCAAGCTATCGTGCGTAAGTTCCTAGAGACATTTAAGGAATTCCCTGCAACAAAAGGTAGCTCGTTAAGTATTGAAAAAGTGGTAGAAACAATGACACAGCAACCGAGAAACTAGCCCTAGGTATCGAAGCTACTGTGGAATTAACTAAGGCCTCAATTGTGAGGCCTTTTATTTCGTTGCAATTGTTTGGTTGCAGCAAGTTATGGTCAAACAAAGATTATCATTTGGTACTATCTTTAAACACTTGATTCCAATCTTGTTTCATATCGACAAATAGCCAACCTTGCTCTTCACCTACTTTAAACGATTTATCTAACTTACCAACATGAGAATCTTTATCATACGCCCATTCGCGCTTGTCATCCGTGTGATGGATAATCGCAGAAAATCTTGGACCTGAACCTGCTTTCGTCCACTCTAACATCTGTAAATCACCATCAGAATTACCAAACGCCATTACCGGACGTTTGCCAATAAAGTTTTGAATCGTCACAGGCTTTACTGCTTTGTCATTGACGAAGTCTATTTCCGGCATGCGTAGGATGGTAGGTTTTCCATCAACACTTTGATATTCCGCCTTTAACGTCGTTCCCACGATGTTTTGCGTTGGAATGCCGTATACTTCCGGCGCCCAAACGCGCATAAATTCAATACCGCCTCCAGAAACGATGTAGGTCTGATAGTCGTTCGCTCTTAAATAGTCGAGCAGTTCGAGCATAGGTTGATAGACCATTTCAGTATATGGTCTACCCGTTGTTGGATGGACAGCCGTTTTCAACCATTCCTTAACTTCTTGATGAAACTGTTCAGTAGACATTCCAGAATGGGTTGCCATAACAAGCTTCATTACACCTTCGAGTCCTTGTTTACCAATCCCCTCCATGTCACCTTTTAATGCGGAAGCAAAGGGTTCGGTTGTCTTCCAATCAGGATGCTCAGAGGCCATTTCTTTTACTCTATCGATCGCAAAAAACAACTGTAGATAAACAGGCTTTTCTGCCCAAAGTGTTCCATCATTATCAAACGTCGCGATTCGTTGGCTTTCAGGCACATAGGAATCCGAACCTTGGGTCGTTGTTTTCGTAACAAACGCCATAATAGCTTGCTTAGCGTCAGTGTTGTTCCATGACGGAAGTGGATCTTGCATATCAGCAGCAACAGCGTAACTAGACAGAGCAAAACCTGTTGCTAAGACAATCGCCTTTAACTTTATAGCCATCTTAATTCCTTATATTGACGTACAAAATATGACCCAGTTGAAAGTATAGTCGAGGATCGAAAACAGAGAGAACGGCTAAAGGTAAACACCAAGAGAAAGTTATGTCATAGTGTCGTGTAGATTAAAGAGACGCATGCTGAATAACCCTCTATTGGCGACTTTTTTCAGCCTCACAATTCGCTTTTTCTTGTCGCTGAAATCTTATTTTTACCTTTCTTTTTGAGCTCTTCAATAACATAGTCGGGAGCGACCTTCTTTAGCTCTGTTAAACAGTCATCCGTTTTAGGGTTACCGTATCGGACATAGATGTCACACACGGCATACAGTTGTTCTGGAGCACCAGATATCAAATACGCTTGCTCAAAAGCGTTGACAGACCTCTTCAAGTCTAACTCTTCTTGCAGAACACCATTTAAGTACCAAAAGTAACTATTCGTCTTTGCCATCGTCGCAGCTTTGTCTATTTCAAACGCCGCTTCTTTCTTTTTGTCTAATCTAACCAAAGCGAGAGATTTAGAATAATGCAGCGAGGCATCTTCTGAATTTAGCTTGATACCCTCGTCAAGCACGTTGATAGCTTTTTGGTCTAGCTGTTGCGCTCGGAAGTTGTCTGCGTAGCTTAACCAAACTTGAGGGTTGTTTGGCTCAAGCTTAGTTAACTCTGGGTATATCAGCGCCGCTTTATCCCAATCACGATGCCAACGGTAAACGTCTGCAAGTAATAACTTGGAAACATTATCGTTCTTACTGGACAAGTGTGCTGTCAGCTCTGAAACAGGCCCTTCAAGTGACTGCTGTTGCTCTGAACTCAAATTGGCGTAATCTCGAACGAGGTTAATCGCTGCTGTAATTCGCACCATGGCGGCGTCATCACTCAATAATGGTGAAATCAAACGCCAACGGTGCTCAATCATATATGGCTGTGCTCCCACGATCGCAGCTTCGCGAATACCTGCATCTTCATCCTGCAACCCACGCGCAACTGCAACCAATGCATTTTGGCTTGGATAGTTGGCTAACTCACGTAAAGCATCAATACGTTTTTCTGAAGACAACTTTTTATTTTGCGCATCATAAGACAGCTTTTCGACTCGTTGCGCCGGTGTCATTTGAGCTTCTTGTGGAGTGACAACCGTTGTCGGCGATACTTGATCTGGGTCTAGCAATGTTGTTTCTTGTGCCACCACGGCTTGACTCGTAGCAATGCCGATCGAGATCACGAGTAATGATTTAGAGAGCAGCTTAATTTTTTGCATTCAATAACCTATATTCTTTCATTTCCGGGCCTGTAGCAGGCGTAGTGACTATCTTAAAACTTCGTTTCAAACACAGTCTGTGTTTGAGTAGCTTGCTGGCGTAGAATCTGGTCACTGTATTTACCGTGAACCACTGGGTTACCTGTCGCTCGTAAGATGTACGCCATCGACTGATCAACATGGGTAAAAAACTTCTTCCAACCCGCGCAGAGATAATTAAGACCAGGCTCACCTTGCCTAGTACGGATAAAACGGTTTTTGGGACATTCTCCAAAACATGCAAATTGATAATCACATTGAAGGCACTGTTGGGGCAGCGTACGACTTTTAGCAAACCCAAATTTCTGCTGCTCAGAGCTATAAGCGAGCGTATCGAGCTTTTCGTGATGAATGTTTCCAACCTTATATTCTGGGTACACGTAATGATCACACGCAAACACATCACCATTAGGCTCCATTGCTAAGCCTTTCCCGCAGATTTCACCTAACGTACACAGTGGGTTTTTTCTGCCCATCCAGGTTTCGATACTGGCTTCAAAGTACTGAACAAACACGTTGCCGATATCGTGTAAAACCCATTCATTGAAAATCGCGATCAGAAAATTTCCCCATGCTTCATCCGCAACGCAAAAAGGCTCAACAACGGCATCTTTATGACCTGGGATCAGCCGTTTATCTCCTTGCTTTAGTTGCTCGTTTGGCTCCCAAGTTTGAGGGGCGGTTGTTCTGAATGTTTTCTGCTCAACTATTGGAATAAACTGCATTTGAGGGGAGCGTACTTCATCTCGCAAGAATCGGTACACTTCAAGTGGGTTACGGCTGGTCAAGTTGTTAACACAAGTGAGCGTAGCAAACTTTACTTCGTGCTTATGTAATAGTTCAACCGCATTCATAACTTGCCGGAATGTGCCTCTACCAGCTCGGTTTGTTCGATAAGCGTTGTGCATCATTTCTGGGCCATCAATGCTTAAACCGACGAGAAAGTTGTTCGCCTTTAAAAACTCACACCATTCATCGTTAAGCAGTGTGCCATTAGTCTGGAGATCATTGGAGATCGTAATACCATCGGGACGGTATTTATTCTGTAGCTCAACAATTGTCTTGAAATAATCCAAACCTAGCATTGTCGGCTCACCACCCTGCCAAGAGAAAATGATTTCAGGTGTATTCTGTCCCGCTATATATTGACGGATATAGGTCTCTAGCGTTTCCTCATCCATGACTGGTGAGCAGCCTGGCTTGTACTCAAGTAAATCTTGTTTGCTTAGGTAATAACAATAGGTGCAATCGATATTGCACACTGCACCGATAGGTTTCGCCATGACATGTAATCGCTTGGATGCTTTCCCATTGAACTGCGGACCTTGAGTTATGTGCATTCATCACCTTCTTAGTTGCTAGCCTGTGCCCAACGACGTTAAGACTAATCATTAAGTTAATCGCCTAGTGTGATGATAATGTTCAATTATTCGTGGCGCTTGTTATAGTGTGTATAACTGTTTTTCATAGACTTGCCTGATAAAATTCTTTGATCATAAATGTTGATGGAGCTCCCCTATGAAGCATTCCAAAAGTAATACTCTTTACCTTGGTGCCGCTATTTCGATTTCGCTAATTATGACTGGATGTGCAACAACACAACCTAGCCCTCTTGCTCAAAAAATCGATCAAGATATGGTTCTTATTGAAGGCGGACAATTTACGATGGGCTCGGATAATCCATCAGCAAATAAATCCGAGCGCCCGGCCCGCACCGTTCGCGTGGAAGATTTCTATTTGGCAAAATTTGAGGTAACCCAAGAGTTATTCGAATCGGTTACAGGATCTTCTCTGAGCTATTTTAGAAACCCAAATACGCCCGTAAATAACATTAGCTGGCAACAAGCCAATTATTTTATAAAGAAATTGAATGAAAAAACGGGAGAGCACTATCGTTTACCCACCGAAGCAGAATGGGAGTTTGCAGCGAAAGGGGGGAATCTAAGTCAAGGATTCACTTACGCGGGGTCTGATGATATTAACGACGTTGCCTGGTATGCCAGTAACTCAAACAATAAAGCACACAAGGTAGGTCAGAAAAAACCGAATGAGCTTGGCTTATACGATATGACGGGTAATGTTGGTGAGTTTGTTATTGATGCCTTTGATGAAGGCTATTACAAATCGGCACCAAGTGATAATCCGGTAAACGCAAAAGATGAAAAAGAAAGCCTTGCACACAAGTCTGTACGAGGTGGTAGCTTTGCCTATGATGCTGACGAATCCGAAAACTATCGTCGCGATTTTGCTAGCCAGTCAGTCATCATGTCCGACATGGGGCTGAGATTAGCGAAAGACGCTGATTAAACTAAGTAAGAAAAAAAGTGGAGCGATAAAAGCTCCACTTTTGGTAATTAGCTCCTATTGACCCCAACAATAGAGGCTTTAAGCTGATCAATAGCTTGTTTAGGTGCATAGTGACTAAGCTCTTGTATGCACCTATCGAAAGCAAAAGCGACAGCACCTTTTTTATGATTTCTCGCTAGAACCTCGCATTGAGCAAACAAGTGTTGTGGATTGCCACCGACTTCAAATGCTGTATGCAACGCTTTACTTGCTTCTAGAACATCGCTTTTTTCTAAAGCTAGACCGTACACGTACCAATAATGCGCATTAGTTTCACCAACTTCTGCGGCGCGTCTAAGTAGCTTTTTCGCATCATCGGCTTTGCCTTGACGTAACAAAGAAAGACCTGCGCTGTATGGTAATGTGCTGGATTTAGGTTGAGCTTTCATCCCTTGTTGTAGCACCGTGATCGCAGCTTCTTCTTTACCTAGGTGGCGATACAAATCTGCTAGGTTAACGTAGCTATTTTCGAAATAGGGTTCGATGCTGATCGCTTGTTTATACAGCTCGGCCGCTTTGTCGATTTCACCTAAGCTGCGGTACACATTCGCCAAATTGGTTCTTCCGAAACCACGATCGGCATTAAACTCTTGAATTTCCATGTACTCTTCTAAAGGCGATTTAATGATATCTTTTTGTAAAGGGGTCATTTGTGCGTAGTTCGCTACCAGCACCGAGGCAGCTTCCGCTCTCACTGAAAGCACCGGGTCACCAAGCAATGGCTCTAGAATCCGCCACCGATCATGAAATTCATAACCAGACGAGCCTGAAATTGCCCCTAATCGAACCATTTCATTCTCATTCTTAACGGCCCTAGCCAAAGATACTGTTGTATTTTGGTCAGTATTGCCCCCCATTCTCTCTAGGGCTGAAGCACGAATAATGTCTTTTAACGACGAATCCTGAGCAGAGTATGCCAACGCATTTGCTGCTCCTTGATGACCAATTGAATCCGCATAAAATGCGACAGCAAAATGTTGCTGATTACGATACTTCGAATTCGGGTACCATTCTGCTATCTGTTCATCGGCCCATTGATTGCTTTTATCTTCATGGCATGACATGCAAACATTGGGCGTTCCAATATGTTTGCTCAAGTCCGGTCGTGGAATATGCCAACTGTGGTCTCTACGAGGATCGACTTGCATGTAAGTCGTTTCTGGCATGTGACAAGTCGTACATTGCGATGCTTCAGATCCAGCCTTATGAAAGGTATGCTTTTCAGGTGTATATTCCGATGCAATATGGCATTGCGAACATACTGCCTCTTCTGGGATCGTTAACTCTGCCGTGTGTGGATCATGACAATTAGTGCACGTGACCCCCTTCTCCGCCATTTCAGATTGAAGAAACGAACCATAAACATAATCTTCGTCGTAAATCTGTCCATCATGATAGTAGAGTTCAGGTGTTATAAGACTTAAGCGATATTTATCAAAAAAGGAACCTTTAACATGATCACCTGTTTCATTTAACTGGGTTCGGCGACTATGGCATTGAGCGCATGTTTGCACTTGATTGGTTGCTTCAATTGATTTCGGCTGTAACGTACTATGGCCTTCCTCAAACACCCAATCCGACACTGCTTTAGACAAATTTCGATCAAAGCCATAATGGCTGTCATGCTCAAAAGAAGTGCCAGCATTTTTGTATTTCTTGGCCAGTTCTATGTGCTGACTAGCGGGACCATGGCATGCTTCGCATCCCACATTAATCTCTGACCATGAGCTGTTGTAAGTGTTTTTGTCAGCGTCGTAATTCTTCTTTAGGTTCGTTGAATGGCAATCAGCACACATGAAGTTCCAATTTTGCCCGGTATTGGTCCAATAGAATTCATCCGTTGTTGTCGTGTCTGGATAAAGATGAAACCAACGCTGTCCCCCTTCAACTTTAGCTCTTGTGTCCCAAGCAAAAGGAATAAGCTGCACGCGGCCATCTTCAAACTCGACCATGTACTGCTGTAATGGCTCCCAGCCAAATGTATAGCTGATCTTATAGTCATGCCATTGCCCGTCAGCACCTTGAATGTTGACCCAATATTCATCGCCTTTTCTAAAAAAGCGATTAGGCATTCCTTTGTGCATTACAACATGGTTATCAAAATCACCACGCACAGAAGTTGTACTTGCATGCTTCATGGCCATATCGTGATGTGACCCTTTCCAGGCCGCTACCTCGTTTTGGTGGCACTCTGCACAAGCTTGTGTGCCAGCATATTCTGGATTTAAGCCTGAGGGAATATTTGGTTTCTCTGTCAATAACTCTTGAGAAAAAGCCATAAAACTGAAGACAAGGTTAACTAGCAATAAAATGCAACACCGCTCTGCCCACTGACTCATAGATACCCTTATATTTATAATGTACAACGTAAGTCAATATAGACAATAAATCACTGGTTATACAAATAATTACAAGCAATACATAACAACGAGAGCATTGCTTTGGGCCGTAAAACAAGCGAGCATCCTATTGTTTTTCACTTCCACCCCCTCTTCTACTACTCATTTAAATAAGGCTCTTCAGTGATCTAAATCTACTTTACTAATCTCTATAAACTAACAAAACAATCCTATTTATTCTTAATTAACAAATGGTTACAACCTAGCAATAACTTATGGTTATATCGAGTATAAGAGGATTTTTCTATATACATCATTAACTTATGCAGCAACTAAGCATAAGGCTCACTTGTGCTTATCTTTACTCTCAACAATCTGGAGTTTTTATGGCAAATCAATTGAGCAAAATCGCTGTAGGCGCAGGACTGTTAGCGGCGTCTAGTGCTGCTATAGCAGCCGACAAACCGAATATACTGGCAATTTTTGGTGACGATATCGGCTACTGGAATATCAGCGCATACAACCAAGGTATGATGAGTTACAAAACGCCAAACATCGACCGTATCGCGAATGAAGGTGCGTTGTTCACAGATCACTACGGACAACAGTCTTGTACTGCTGGTCGCGCGGCCTTTATTACGGGTGAAGAGCCATTTCGTACGGGTTTGTTAACAATTGGTATGCCAGGCTCTGACCACGGTATACCTGATTGGGCGCCAACCATTGCAGATCTGTTAAAAGAACAAGGTTACATGACGGGTCAATTTGGTAAAAACCACTTAGGTGACCAAGATAAGCACTTACCGACCAAACACGGCTTTGACGAATTCTTCGGTAACTTATATCACCTAAACGCAGAAGAAGAGCCTGAAACTTATTACTACCCTAAAGACCCAGAGTTTCGTAAAAACTATGGCCCTCGTGGTGTCATTAAGTCTTATGCCGACGGTAAGATTGAAGACACTGGCCCGATGACACGAAAACGTATGGAGCACGCAGATGAAGAGTTCCTAGAGAGTTCTTTGGCATTTATGGAAAAAGCAGTTAAAGCGGATAAACCCTTCTTTATTTGGCATAACGCCACTCGTATGCACGTTTGGACTCGCTTGCAGGAAAAATACCAAGGCAAATCAGGTGTAAGCATTTATGCCGATGGTATGCTGGAACACGATGATCATGTAGGTGTTTTACTCGACAAGCTGGATGAGCTAGGTGTTGCCGACAACACTATCGTTATCTACTCAACGGACAACGGCGCAGAAACCATGACTTGGCCAGATGGTGGCGCAACACCATTCCATGGTGAAAAAGGTACAACTTGGGAAGGCGGTATGCGTGTTCCTCAACTGGTTCGTTGGCCAGGCGTAATTAAGCCAGGAACCAAGATCAATGAAATGATGGCACACCAAGACTGGTTGCCTACATTATTGGCAGCTGCTGGCGTACCTGATGTAAAAGAAAAACTGGCAGAAGGCTACAAAGCAAATGGCAAAGAATGGCGTGTGCATTTAGATGGTTACAACTTCATGCCATACTTTGAAGGTAAGGAAGAAAAAGGCCCTCGTGAGTCGCTGCTTTACTTTACGTCTAATGGTGAATTAAACGCTGTCCGCTGGAATGACTGGAAACTTCACTTTGCAACGCTTGAAGGGAACCTAAGTAACGCAGTTCGTTTTGCTCCGAACTGGCCTAAAATCATCCACCTACGCGCTGACCCATTCGAAAAAGGCCCAAGCGAATCACAAATGTACTTGCGTTGGATGGCTGACAACATGTGGCTATTTGTACCTGTACAAGACGTTGTGGGAGAGTTCTTTAAAACACTTCCAGAATACCCAATGCAACGTGGCACAGCGATGAACCCTGCTTCACTAAACTACGACTCTCTAAAAATGCAAGAGAAGCTGCAACAACTAGACAAAGTTGAACAAGAAATCAGCAAGTTTAAGTAAGTCAAGTTAACGTTAGTTAATCAGTAACATTAAGCCAGCAGACCATTCTGCTGGCTTATGTGTATCGCCACATAGGAACTTACTCAAATCGCCTGTTTAGCCTATACAAAGTGGGCATTGTGAGTACAAACTGAAAAACAAAAAAAGGAGAGCTAACCTGCTCTCCTTTGTATTTTAACCGTGGATAAACTAAGCCACATTAACCGATTTAGCTAAACTGCTACTTTGGAAAAACTCATCATGCAATGCGCAAATCGCGTGCTGGTATTCCTTATCACCGACAACAAATTGAACATTTACATTTCTCAACGATGAGTGCAGTGCAACTGGCGTAACGCCATTATTCATCAATGCAAGTACACCTTTTGCCAACGTCTTATTGGTATCAATTTGAGAACCGATGGCTGAGATAAGCGCGACCATACGACCTTTAATCGAGGCATTCGGATAACGTTTCTCGGCTTTATACAATACTTTGTTTAAGCTATCAGTACTGCCACCTAGATAGTAAGTAATAGAGTTCGCGTTCATCTCTTTACCAACCAAACTTACACGAGCATCGGAGATGATTTCCATCAATTCGTAACTAACGTTATCGGCTTTTCCTACCATTGCTTGGTCAAACAAATGCAGTGCAAATACTTTTTCTTTACCTGCGATGATCTCGACTTTGTCTTCTTCCGGACGATAGCTTGAAGAGATCAAAGTACCTTCGTGTTCAGGTTCGAATGTATTTTTAATCTGTAGCTCAATACCACTTTCACGCAAACCCGCAGCGGCATTTGGGTGAATCGCTTCCATGCCAAGGTTGGCAAGTTGGTCTGCTACGTCATAGTTTGTACTACCAATTGGTAATACTTTTTCAGGGCCAACAACGCGTGGGTCCGCTGAGCTCAAGTGGTACTCTTTGTGAATTACTGCTAAATCCGCTTTTGTTATTGCTGCAATTCGGCTAAATGTCATCTCACTATAACCTCGGTCATAAGTGTGCATTAGGCCCTCTTTACAGTAAGCATAACCTGTCACGATTGGCAGTTCTTTTGATACATCGATATCAGCAAACGCGTCACTGATCGACTCATCAAGGCTTCTTGGCGCTTGATTATCCCAACCAGACAGGTCAACGAACTTAGCGTTAATACCCATATTTTTTAGTTTTAGTGCTGTGTTGTAAGCACTATGTGCCTCACCGATAGACGAGAGAAACTCTCGAATTTGAGGCAAGTACTGGCGCAACGAAAATTGACCGTACTGACAGGTTTCTAAAATATTCGCGATACAGTTTTTCGCTTCAGCAATGCGGGAGCGAATGAATTTATCCGCACGGATACGATTCATTGGGTCCGCAAAAATATTTTCATTGGTCAGCAACATACGGCTTTCAACGTACGCTAACGCTTCTTCCCATTTGTCGTCGCGTTTCGCGATAAGCTGATAAACGCCTGGTTTACTGGTTTTTTTACACTCAAGCAGCGCATCGGTCATACCACCGTATGCAGATACGACAAAAATACGATTGTATGGTGTTTTGGGACGAAGAATAATATTGTCGAGAACAGCATCAAATGCTGTCATTGATGTACCGCCGATTTTTTCTACGGTAAATGTCATGATAAGCCTTTTTTTGATTGGTAACTTTAAAAAGAAAAAAGAAGAGATAGTTAAGTGTGGGGTGGCAAAGCACCCCACCATCATCTTTTAGTCAACGAGAGGATAAACACCGTTTTCATCGTGCACTTCAGCGCCAGTAATCGGTGGGTTAAACACACACGCCATTACCATTTCTTTATTCTTATAAGCTCTCAAGTAGTGCTCATCGTGTTTATCAAGGATGTATAATGTACCTGGTTTAATTGGGTACGTTTCTCCACCTACAACTTCAATCTCACCTTCACCACTCATACAAAACACCGATTCAAGGTGGTTTTGATAGTGAATATGAGTTTCTGTATCTTCATAAATCGTTGTGATGTGGAAAGAGAAACCCATGTTGTCGTCTTTCAACAACATGCGGACACTTTCCCAGTTATCTGAAACAACACGTCGTTCGCTGTTGCGGCATTCATCTAGAGTTCTGACGATCATAATTAAAATCCTTATTAAGATGCTTGTTTGAAATGTTTCGCAGCGATAGTCTCTACTGCATTTTCAAAGATGCTTAGTCCTTGATCTAGCTCTGATTCGCTGATAGTTAGTGGACAGAAGAACTTCACAACTTCATCGTCTGGACCCGCTGTCTCTATCACCATTCCATTCTCGAAACAGTTTTTCGCAATTTCAGATGCCATGTCACCATTGATACATTCAATACCAACCATCATGCCGCGGCCTTTTTTCTGCACAAACATTTGTGGAAAGCGACGAACACAACGGTCAATAACAGCACTTACCTTGTCTGAACACTGCTTGATGTGTGTTTCAAAATCATCGTTTGCCCAGTAAATTTCTAGTGCTTTTGCAGCAGTAATAAAGGCGTGATTATTGCCACGGAACGTACCGTTATGCTCGCCTGGCTTCCACTGGTCAAGCTCAGGCTTAAGTAATACGACAGCCATCGGCAAACCGTAACCACCGATCGACTTCGATAGCGTCACGATATCCGGTTGGATACCAGACGGCTCGAAACTAAAGAAAGTACCGGTACGTCCACAACCTGCTTGAATGTCATCGACAATCACAAGAATGTCATTGGCTTTACAGATTTTGCTCAAACGTTGTAACCACTCGTTTGAAGCAGCATTTAAACCACCTTCACCCTGCACAGTTTCAAGAAGTACAGCGGCTGGTTTATCCATACCTGCAGAGTTATCATTTAGCATGGTTTCGAACAGCGCGAGACCATCTACGCCAGCGTAACCTTCAAATGGAATACGAGTGACGTTACTTAGGCTAGAACCGTTACCTTGTCTGTGATGCTGGTTACCCGTTGCAGCCAGTGCGCCAGCAGTACAACCATGGAAACCGTTAGTAAACGCAACGACGCTGTCGCGGCCTTTTACTTTTTTAGCCAGCTTCAATGCCGCCTCAACAGCATTAGTGCCTGTTGGGCCCGTAAACTGAACCTTGTAATCCAAGTTTCTTGGTTTAAGGATGTAAGTATCCAACGCTTCCAGAAACGATGCTTTCGCTTCTGAGTGCATATCCAAACCGTGAGTAATACCGTCCATTTCAATGTACTCAAGCAACGCTTGTTTTAGTACTGGATTGTTATGGCCATAATTTAGAGATCCCGCTCCAGCAAGGAAGTCTAAGTATCGTTCACCTTGTTCTGTTTCTAGCCAGCAGCCTTTCGCTTTACGAAAAACGACCGGGAAATTGTTTGAATATGAGCGTACGTTGGATTCCTGCTTTTTGAAAATATCCATGATGAGACCGTTTTTAATTCCTATTGTTTGAGGATTATTTGAGAGGAATGCGATACAAATATTCTGTATCGTGTTTGCCTTTAAAGTGGGCTTCTTCATCCAAAAATGTGCTTACTTGGCCAGAATTGCCGTTCATCGCATCTAACTTTTTGAACAGAGCCCAAGAGGCTTTATTATCTTCCGTGATGGTAGTTTCTACCGATTTAACACCGCCTAATTCCTCTCGGGTGAGAAGTTCTTTCAACATGCGGAATGCTAAACCATGACCTCTAAAGCGAGGTGAGACTGCAACTTGCCAGACAAATAAAACGTCTTGCTCGTCTGGTTTCTGATAACCGGAAATGAAACCTGCGATTTCGCCTTTTTGCTCAACCAAAATACTGGTTTTGCTGAAATGCGTAGACTGTAGGAAATTGCAATAAGATGAGTTCATGTCCAATGGAGGACAGTCTGCAATCAAGCTGTAAATGTCGTCACCATCAGAGATTTTAGGCTCACGAAAAATCCATTTTTTACTTGAGTCTTCTCCAATCTCTGGATAAAGGACCCAAGGTGCTGATGTGATCATGTGAAAATACATATCCTTTGAGGTCTAATTAAATTTCCTTTTTATTATGGGCATCCCTCGCGACTAAAAATCAAATAATCCGCCTTTTTATCGGTATTTTTGTGAAATGCGTCACAAAAACAAACCTATTAACCAAAAGTTAAAATAGTTCGAGGTCTAATTTATTAAATAGTCACCCAAATGCGCAGTACAAAAAACAACCAGAACAAGACAGTTTTCCATGCTGTTCATTTCTCAGAGAAAAATAGAAATCCAAAAAAAAGCGGCATGCTTTCGCATACCGCTTTTATCAATAATTTAACTGCTGATACGAGTTATTTTGATTTCTTAGAAACCGCCTTTGGGCGAGGTTCATCCATCAAACCTTTTATCAAAGATACCGTTGCAACAAGCAAAACAATAGTAAATGGTAAACCAGTCGTCACCGCCATTGCTTGAGCAGCAGCTAGACCACCACCCAACATCAATGCAATCGCAACCAAACCTTCAAACGTACACCAGAACACGCGTTGTGGCGTTGGTGCATCGACCTTACCGCCCGCAGCAATAGTATCAATAACCAGTGATCCTGAGTCAGAAGAGGTAATGAAGAACACCACGACTAAGATAATGCCGACAAAAGATGTTATCTCAGCCAATGGCATAACATCTAACATGGCAAAAAGTTTTAAAGGTAGTTCTGCGTTAAACACCGCCTCGTAGCCATCATTAACGTATTGGCTAATTGCGTTACCGCCAAAAGCCGTCATCCATAACACACAAACTGAAGATGGGATAAGAATAACGCAAATAATAAACTCACGAACCGAACGACCGCGAGACACACGTGCGATGAACATACCCACAAATGGTGACCAAGAAATCCACCACGCCCAGTAAAACGCCGTCCAGCCTTGAGAGTAATTCACATCCTCTCGTCCAAATGGCATAGATAAGGCAGGGATATTTGCCACATAGGAAACGATGTTCTCGAAGAAACCAGTTAAAATCGCAATCGTCGGGCCAACAACAATAACAAATAGCAATAGCAGTGCTGCAAGACCCATATTGATTTCAGATAAGATTTTCACGCCCTTATCGAGTCCAGCCACAACAGAGATTAAAGCGAGCGCAGTAATACCAATAATCAATATAACCTGCGTCGTATTGGTCATTGGGACATCAAACAGGAAGTTCAAACCCGTTGCGGCTTGAGATGCACCGTAGCCTAGCGATGTTGCTAAACCAAAAACCGTCGCTACCACTGCAAGAATATCGATAATATGACCAGTCCAACCCCATACACGCTCACCAAACAAAGGGTAAAAAATTGAGCGCATGGTGAGTGGCAAACCTTTGTTAAATGAAAAGATAGCCAGTCCAAGAGCCAAGAGCGCGTATATTGACCACGGATGAAGTGCCCAGTGGTAAATCGTCGCAGCCATCCCTAATGCCGAAGCTGCAGTTGCATCGCCCTCTGCACCACCTAGCGGTGCCCAGTCAGTACGTACACCATTCTCAACGCTCACGCCACCAATCGCAGAACTAAAATGGGACATCGGTTCTGATACACCGAAGAATACGAGACCAATGCCCATACCTGCAGCAAATAGCATTGCCAACCATCCGGCATAGGAGTAATCCGGTGTTGCTTCAGTACCACCGATTCGCACACGGCCCAATGGTGTGAAGATCAATCCGACACAGACAATGACAAAAATATTACCTGAAGCGAGAAAAAACCAGTCTAAATTGTGTAACAAACCCGCTCGTAGGTCTGCAAAAAACGGCTCTACCTGTTCTCGGAATAATAGTGTTATCACAACAAACATGACGATTGCTAAGCCAGAAATTGCAAAAACACGGTTGTGAATATCAAGGCCAAATGGGCCTACCTTTAGCGCAACGTTATCCTGACCAATTTGATAGTCAGTATCTATTGCGTTTACTTTTCCATCGGGGCGTTGAATGCCACCGTTATTATCGGTGCTCACGGATAATCTCCTTAAAAATACGTGACCAAGTTTAAATTACTTTCGTCGGAGTTCGAGTAATGAAACGTCTTCATCACTACCAAGCACATGTTCATAAAACATTGTTCTTATAAGCGGTTACTCAATCCGCCATCATAATCTTAAAGCCCCCTATCTCTCATTGCATTTTATTGTTTTCACCATAAATAACGCCTATTGCCAAACCGAAGATATTGGGATGTTTCGATTAAAGTGATACTGCAGTTGTGCTTGAAACAGCTCCGCAGTTGCTAACGCATCCGTCAGGGCATGGTGAGGTTGATAAGCAGGGAGGCCATATCTTTCACGAGCGTGCCCTAATCGTACAGAACCGGGTTTCTTGCCTTTCAACTTATTGATAAAACCTCTGCATTCACGGCGTTGTATCGCATACTCAATATCTAACGTATCAACAACAGGAAACTGTATCCCCTCTCCGATGCTATTTAGCAAGGCGTTATTAAAGAACTGCCTTTCAATGTTCTTGTAGTGAACAAGTACCACTTTGCCTGACAACGCATCCAATATTTCACCCAAGATCTGAGACAGCTGCGGCGCGTTTTTAACCTCAGAGTCAGTGATACCGTGAATAATGACAGACTCGTGGTTTAACTCTCTGTTTGGGTTAACGACCCAATGAGCAGAGCCATTACATTGAACACGATCAATAGTAAACGGCACAAGTCCGATCGTGAGAATGACATCCTCTTCCGAGTTCAATCCTGTTGTCTCAAAGTCTACCGAGACAAATGGCACTTGTTCAATTGGTGTTTCCCCATTAACCATCGGTGTCGAATAATAGCGTTTGAGCCTCTCGTCTTTCGCTTCTTTAGCGAGTTGTTTGAACAACATTGACCACTCTGGCGTCTGGGATGTATCCAACAACAGCTGTTCTTTTTCTACATTTTTTGAGAACCACATTATTTGCTACTTCTCTGGTATCGAAACTTAATAAAGTTCTGAGCGTTACTTAGAATTTGAAATGCTGCTTTTAAGTTTCGACGTTCAAATTCAGACATGTTCTCCGGCTCAATGTTGTTGTCTGGCTCTTCTCCATTTTCTATATCAAGGGCTTGGTGACGAATTCGAACCATGTAGATTAGCTCCATCGCATCCCTTAAATCCAAGCCTCGGCCTTTCGGTAAAATGCCAGCATCATTAATGTCATCTAAACGGTCGAAAGAGTTTTGTGATCGCGAACCGATTGCCAGAGAATGCACCCGTATTAAATCGGCCAACGGAGCCGTCCCCCTTCGCTTCAAGTTAATCGAGTTGCGATGACGACCATCTTTCTCCATCACAAAGTCTTTGAAAAAGCCCAGTGGAGGCGTCCTACGTATTGCGTTATACGCCATACAAGCAAGAAAGCGGTTATTTCTTTTCGCTCGTCTCACAATAAAGCTGCTTAATTGCTCCGCCCATTTCACTCGCCCATGCACACCGAGGAGATCAAAAAAGATATTACTATTTAACAATCTCTCAGGGGTTGGATTGTCTATCCAGTTTCCAAAGCATTCTTCCCATTCTGCACGAGTTTTTCGCCATTCTGGGTTGGTAGCCATAATGTCTCCAGTACAATAAGCATAGCCGCATGCCGCTAAACCATCACAAACAAATTTAGCAAACTTTTCAAAGTACTCTCCGTGAATCTCAACGTCATAACTGTTATCGAGAATAAGCGCGTTATCTTGATCCGTTACAATTAGCTGCTCATCCCTCGCCATTGAACCCATTGCGACTAAACAATAAGGAATGGGCGCTGGGCCGAACTCTTGCTCAGCTAATTCAGCGAGGCGTTGTTTGAAACTACTGCCTATAACCGACATGGCTCGACCAATCATGTGCGCGTTGGCATCTTCATTGACCATTCTTACGAAACAGTCTTTTACTTGTTCAGAAACCTGCTTGAGATCCTCGACACTGGTTTGCTGAAAAATAGAGCTCACTAGCAATAGGCTGTTCTGAGATTCGTAACGAACGATGTCCGTCATGCCAATAATTCCTATCGGCTTTTTATCTTTTAAAATTGGTAAATGATGTACGTTGTAACGCAACATGGTTAACATGGCCTCAAACACATAGGCGTTATAATCCAATGAAACCACGTCATAACTCATGACCTCACTCACTGGAATATTGGTATCAATACCTTGAGCTAGTACGCGAATGCAAAGATCGCGATCAGTCAATATTCCAAGCAGCTGTTCATCATCTTCTTCTGTGAGCTCCTCTGTCGGGCGAATAATGAGCAGAGAGGTGACATTTTCCTCTGCCATTAGTATCGCAGCTTCCTGAATTGAAGCCGTTGCCTCCAGAGTTACTGGATCTCTTGCTAAGATTTTACGTGCCTTAGCGGTGGTAAAGTCATTGCTTTCGGAGCGGCTAGATATTGCGCTTCGCAAACGCGCGCTATCTTCCAGTTCCATGTAGTCCGCAAAGTTTTCAAACTCATCACAAAGTTCATTGAAGATGTTTTCCGGAATGCAGTAAACGAGAGTGTCTTCTATCGCTTTGGCTGGCATACGTACGCGGTTGTTCATCAACAACCCCATCTGACCAAACAGTCCACCAGCATCAATCCTGTTGTAAAGTTCACCTTTACGTCGATAAATCTCTACCGCCCCACTTCTCACCATATACAAGTCGCGGATCGTATCTCCGAAGTTAAGGATTTTTGTTCCTTGCCGAAAGTATGCAACCTCGGCATTGAGAGCAATTTTTCTAAGCTGCTCTTCAGGTAGGTCATCAAAAGGTGGGTACTGGCTAATGAAATTGAGCACTTCTAACTGTTCGGCTTCCATTTTTTATTCCATACGTTGCCTAAACTACAGCGATAAATATCACCCTGAGTGAAATCAAGCAATAAATAAATCTAAGGATAACAGTACCTAACCGATTTCACAGGACCAAGCCTTAACCAAAAATTAGAGCTCTAACCTTTTTATATGTAGAGCTCTAAGCTATCACGGCTTATATCTATGCAAGTGAGTTGAGTTGAAATGTACAAAAAAATTCAAAATAAATTCAACCCTACGTCAGGGCAACGTTATAGCGGATAAAAACACATCTCAAGCAATTGTTTTAAATATAAAAAACAAGAGTTGAACAGACCTTGCTCAACTAATTCTCTATGCACAGCATAACTAGTTAACCAACCCCCTTTCATTGAAAGTTGAACTAAAATTAATTAGAGTACAAATCGTTAAACAGTTATAAACACACGAAAAAGGACAGATAACATGGATCCCATACTGGAAGTTAAGGGACTGTATAAAGTGTTTGGAGAAGACCCAGAGAGAGCCTTCTCGCTTATCGACAAAGGCGTCGATAAAGACGGTATTTTTGAACAGACAGGTTTAACAGTCGGCGTAAACGATGTATCTCTCACCATAAATGAAGGGGAAATTTTCGTAATCATGGGCCTTTCTGGCTCCGGGAAATCCACCCTTGTTCGACTTCTTAACCGGCTCATTGAGCCGACTAAAGGTAGTGTTTATCTCAAAGGAAGAGATATCGCCCACATCTCCGAAAATGAACTTCGAGAAGTTCGTCGTAATAATATCTCAATGGTGTTTCAAAGTTTCGCACTCATGCCACACATGACGGTGATTGAAAATGCCGCCTTTGGTTTAGAACTTGCCGGCATCGATGTTAATGAGCGTCAGAAAAGTGCCCTTTCCGCCCTAGAAAGAGTGGGTTTAGACCCTTATGCAGAATCTTTCCCTGACGAATTATCCGGTGGTATGAAACAGCGCGTTGGTTTAGCGAGAGCGTTAGCCTGTGATCCTGACATCCTATTAATGGACGAGGCGTTTTCCGCTTTAGACCCATTGATCCGTTCTGAGATGCAAGATGAGCTTATTCGTCTACAGAACGATGACAAACGCACAATTGTCTTCATTTCTCATGATTTGGATGAAGCAATGCGCATTGGCGACCGCATCGCCATCATGCAAAACGGTGAGGTTGTTCAGGTTGGTACACCTGATGAAATATTACACAGTCCAGCAAATGATTATGTCGAAGCGTTTTTCCGCGGCGTAAACATCGCAAGTGTCTTGACAGCAAAAGATATCGCGCGCAAGAAGCCAGCGGCTGTTTTTAAGAAATCGGAAAATGACGGTCCAGGCTCTGCGATGCAGATTCTGATGGATCACGACCGTGATTACGGCATTGTCGTCGATAAATCTAGCCGATATTCCGGCATCGTATCTCTTGATTCACTACGTTTGGCTCATAAAGAAAACCGTTCGTTAGCCAGTGCTCAATTACCGGATGAAGTTACTCTTCAGCCTGATCAGTCAATTAATGACATTTTGGGTCTGGTTGCTGGTGTTCCTTATGCCGTGCCTGTCGTAGATGAGAAAGGAACTTACTTTGGTGTCGTGACTAAATCACGTCTTCTACAAACACTAGATAAGGATTAACACGATGTCTTCAGAGCAAGCTAACAATGATCCCTGGTCAAATACTGCTCCTGCGCAAGATGATCCTTGGTCGCAAGGTACAGAGGCCGCGCCAAGTAATGATTGGCTCAACTCAGAAACTGTAGAGCAAGCGCCATTCGATATTATGAACCCATTCCAAGATGCGGTTTTACCCCTCGATAGCTGGGTAGAATCCGGTTTGAACTGGCTGGTGGAACATGGTCGACCTGTTTTCCAAGCAATACGAGTTCCAATCGACTTTATTCTAACGTCGTTTGAAACTGCTTTGGTGTCTACACCTGCGCCTATAATGGTACTCATTTTATTTTTGCTAGCGTGGCAGTTTTCCAATGTAAAACTTGGTTTTTCTACTCTTGTATCCCTTGTTTTCATTGGCCTAATTGGTGCGTGGTCACAAGCGATGACAACGCTAGCACTGGTGTTAACCGCCGTTTTCTTCTGTTTGCTTATAGGGCTACCAATGGGGATATGGTTGGCAAGGAGCCAAACCGCTGCCAAATTTGTTAGGCCAATATTAGATGCAATGCAAACGACTCCCGCGTTCGTTTACCTTGTACCAATTGTTATGTTGTTTGGTATTGGTAACGTTCCTGGCGTAGTAGTAACGATCATTTTCGCCCTGCCTCCCGTTGTGCGCCTGACTATTTTGGGTATTCAACAAGTACCTGAAGAGCTTATCGAAGCTGGCCACTCTTTCGGGGCAAACAAAAAACAGATGCTTTATCGCATCCAGTTACCGTTGGCGTTACCAACTATCATGGCAGGTGTAAACCAAACCTTAATGCTGTCACTTTCTATGGTAGTGATTGCTTCAATGATTGCTGTTGGCGGCTTAGGCCAAATGGTACTTCGTGGTATTGGCCGACTTGATATGGGTCTTGCTGCCGTTGGTGGCTTAGGCATCGTTATTCTTGCGATTTTGTTAGACCGTATCACCCAGGTGTTAGGGGTTAATGCGGGCAACACTAAACTTCGCTGGTATCACACAGGTCCTGTTTCATACCTATTAAAACTGAAAACAAAGACGAACCAAGACGATCTAAAACTTAGGAGAAACATCAATGAATAATTCATGGAAGAAAGCGCTCTCTGTTGGAGCTCTAAGTACTATCGCATTTTCAACTTATGGTGTGGCAAGTGAACTACCGGGTGAAGGTGTCACTGTTCAGCCTGTTCAATCAACCGTTGCAGAAGAAACATTTCAAACGTTGATCGTAAACCGCGCACTTGAAGAGCTTGGTTACGATGTTAAACCGACCAAAGAAGTGGACTACAACGTAGGCTACACCTCTATTGCTAAAGGTGATGCTACTTTCTTAGCGGTTGGTTGGTTCCCTCTTCACGCCGATAAGTACACGATGTCTGGCGGTGATGATAAGTTCTTCCGTAAAGGCCAATACGTAAGTGGTGCTGCGCAAGGTTATTTGATCGATAAGAAAACCGCGGAAAAATATAACATCACTAACATTGGTCAGTTAAAAGATCCAAAATTGGCGAAGCTATTCGATGCAAACGGCGATGGCAAAGCGGACTTAACTGGCTGCAACCCAGGTTGGGGTTGTGAAATGGTTGTTGAGCATCAGTTGGATGCTTTCAAACTTCGTGACACAGTAACACACAACCAAGGTAACTACGCGGCGATTATCGCTGATACGATCTCACGTTACAAAAAAGGCGATCCGATTCTTTACTACACTTGGACACCGTACTGGGTAAGTGGCGTTTTAGTTCCAGGGAAAGATGTTGTGTGGTTAGAAGTCCCATTCTCTTCACTTCCTGGTGAGCGTAAGGACATTGATACGACACTAGAGAACGGTAAGAACTACGGCTTCGAGATGAACTCTATGCGCATCGTTGCCAATAAAGAGTTTACAGAAAACAACCCTGCTGCTGCAAAGCTGTTTGAAATCATCAAACTAAATATCAATGATGTTAGTGCGCAGAATATGATGATGAGCCAAGGTAAGAACAGCTCAGCGGACATCGAGTCTCATGTAAATGGCTGGATCAAAGCGAACCAGAAAAAGTTCGACGCATGGGTCGAAGAAGCGAAGAAAGCCGCAATGTAATCATGCCTTTATCAATCTCTAGAGCCAGTTGGTGTTATCAACTGGCTCTTTTTTTACACAAACGCCCCTCCCCCTTACATAGACATACCAACACTTACACTACTCGACCATAAATCCACATTATAATTCACGTTTATTTCACGCTTGCTTTGCTAAAAACAACACAACATAACAATTAAACTATTCGAATAAATATGAAAAACTTATCAAAGAGCTCTGTGTGGGGGCCTTTGCAGCCAATTGCTGCCTTTTCTTTGTTTTCGCTTCTATTTCTGTCTATCTCAAGAGTTTTGCTAGCTTTTTGGCAGATTGACCGTATTGACTCTCTAAACGACTTAATTTACATCCTAGGTCAAGGTTTGCGCGTAGATATTGCAACGCTTTGCTGGTTATTTATTCTTCCAGCACTGTTTTCAACCTTCATGCCATTAACCGGTAAGATGGGAGAGTGTTGGAAGCGAATATTACGCATATGGATGGTTTTAGGGCTTTGGGTGCTTGTATACATGGAGCTCGCAACAGCGCCATTCATTCAGGAATACGACCTACGTCCAAACCGCCTGTTTGTGGAATACTTAATCTACCCAAAAGAAGTCTTGAGTATGCTCTGGACTGGCTACAAATTAGAACTGTTTATTGGTGCGTTAGGTACAGTTTTAACCATCACTTTAGGTTGGAAGTGGAGTAAGAAACTGACCGATAAGGCGCAGCAGGTCAACTGGAAATGGCGACCACTATTGGCACTTTTCGTTGTTCTTTTTGGGGTTGCAGGTGCTCGCTCATCTTTAGGTCACCGCCCGCTAAATCCTGCTATGGTCGCCTTTTCTAACGATCCACTGCTTAACGACTTAGCACTGAACTCATCTTACTCATTGTTGTTTGCGGTTAATAGCATGAAGTCAGAAAAGAGTGCGGAGCAGTTCTACGGAAAAATGGACACTCAAAAGATGTTGGAATTAGTTCGCACTTCATCAACAAAGTCCGACTTCACCCCTTCATTACTCCCAACCATGAACAGTAACCCCGCGACTTACCAAGGTAAACATAAAAACTTAGTGATTTTGCTACAAGAAAGCTTAGGCGCCCAATTTGTCGGTGCTTTGGGTGGTTTGCCTCTAACACCAAACCTTGATGAACTCATGAAGGAAGGTTGGCAGTTCACACAAATGTACGCCACTGGTACTCGTTCTGTTCGTGGAATTGAAGCCGTAACCACTGGCTTTCCTCCATCTCCGTCTCGCGCGGTAGTGAAGCTGAGTAAAAGCCAAACGGGTTTCTTTACCATCGCGGACTTACTGAAAGCTCAAGGCTATCACACGCAATTTATTTACGGCGGAGAAGCCAACTTTGACAACATGAAAACTTTCTTCTTTGGTAACGGTTTTGATCAAATAGTAGAAGAAGATGATTATAACAACCCAAGCTTTGTTGGCTCTTGGGGTGTTAGTGATGAAGATCTATATAACAAAGCAAACGAAGAGTTTGAACGCCTTTCAAAAAGCGACAAACCTTTTTTTAGCTTAGTTTTTACGTCAAGTAATCATAGCCCTTATGAGTATCCAAAAGGCAAAATTGAGCCATACGATTCAGAATATATGACGCGTAACAACGCCGTTAAATATTCCGATTACGCTTTGGGCACTTTCTTTGAAAAGGCGAAAAAGTCATCTTATTGGGATGATACCATTTTCATTGTAATTGCAGATCATGATGCACGTGTTTCTGGCGCTAACCTTGTTCCGGTTAAGCACTTTCACATTCCAGCATTGATCCTTGGTAAAGGCATTCAACCACGTAAAGATGACCGCATAGCAAACAACATCGACATGCCGCCTACACTGTTATCTCTAATTGGGGTAGATGCTAAAACACCGATGATTGGTCGTGATTTAACGAAGCCACTAGCTCGCGAAGATGAACGCGCAATGATGCAATACGACAAAAACTTTGGTTATTTAACGCGCGACAATCTAGTTGTGCTTTCCCCTGGTGAAAAGGTATCGACCCTGGCGTACGACTTTAAAGACCAAACCATGGAGCCGCTAGAGGTGGACGAGTCTATTGTCGAGCGTGCAAAAGCAAACGCATTATTTGCATCTAAAGCGTATCAAAACAACTGGTATTCTTCCAAACACACTCATTAACACCAATGATTCCGCTGATAAAAAGGAGCTAAACGGCTCCTTTTTCTTATTCTGTCACTTACCTTCGAGAATGTTCTACTGACAACTCCTGTCGTTCCTTTCCGTTAGATTGCCCCTACTACTTCTAATTGATTAAGGAACAAACCATGCTGACTATCAATTCATTCGTTCTCTACGTTGAGGACATCCACATAAGCCAAGTTTTTTATTCGAAACTGTTCGAACGCAAAGTCACGCAGTTGTCTCCAACCTTTGCCGCTATTCCACTGACCGAAGGCTTAACGTTGACACTCAAGCAAAGAGATAATCTTTCACCTCACAGCGGAATTAGAGGTGGTGGCACCGAGCTGTCTTTATCAGTGCCCAACAGGCATACGTTAGAGAGCATTTACAAGCGCTGGAAAGACCTAGGTGTTGAGTTTGTTCAACCACCAGCGACATCAGTGTATGGATTAAATTTTATGGCTATCGATCCAGATAAGCATCGCATTCGTGTTTTCATAAATGAATAAAAATGCGTTAAAAATGCTTTTTACCCATTCCCAATGTGACTTCAATAAATTAGACTCAAGGAAATATCAAAAGCAGCGTAGTAATAAGAAGGAATGCCCATGAGCTCAAGTATGATCCTTAGCGAATCCCTAATCGAGAGCGGAAGAGATATCCCCCTCAAAGAACTGCTTTATGCAAAGCGCGTGCTGGATAACTACATGGCAGTAGCCAAAGAAAGTAGCCCGCTTGAGCTATTAACTGAGATGAAATCGGCAGCAAAGCAAGTAGAATACTTTACAACGACGAGTAACCCGTGTGAGGCTCGTAATGTCATCAGTCAGATGATTGATAAAATCGACACCGCGGAATCTTTTGCTTCGTTCAAAGCATTAGCAGGTAAGCCATCTCAAGCACTCAATGAACTAATTGAAGATCGAGCTCAGCTGATTAAACACGAACGAGAGCTCCTGCTCGCCTCAGGCTATGACGCCTCACGAATCTAATATAAGCGACAGCCTAAAAGTCATAGCTAACAACGAAAAAGGAGCTCTTAAAGAGCTCCTTTTGCTTTTCAAAAATCGGATACAAAAGACTTAAAGGCCGATATCTTCCGTTATTGCTTTGATTTGTTTGAGGTCCATTTTATAGACTTCAATCATTTGATCGACCTGACTTAGTCGTGAATTAGCTTCATCATGTTTATCACACGCGTCCGACTTCACGTCCCAAGATTTGCCTTCTAAAAATACGTCACACTCTTTCTTGAGTTTCTCAATCTTAGGTAATAATTTCGACCGTTCTTTCTCGAGAGACTCTAATTCTTGCGAAATTTTTAGCTCTTTCTGGAATACTTCGCGGGACCGCTCAAACATAGTCGCTTGCATATCCGCTTGACGACTCAACTTCTCATTTTCTGACTTCGTCGTGTTAATCTTATCTGCCTGCTGCTTCAATTGAGACTCTAGTGACAAGTTAACCTTCTCGACCTCAGTCAATTGCTTTTGCAACTTCTTAAGTGCTTTCTGATGAGCTTCATCTTTCGCGGCGAGTAACTCACTAACTTGGTTTTGTATTTCTTGGTCGAGCGCCTCTTCACGCACTTTTACTTGAGATGCCAACTGGGTTTTATCTTGCGTTAGTGCTTGATACTTTTCTTCTAATACGTGGTAAGTCGATTCCCACTTGTTCGCAGTGACAACCGATCCAACAAGGCCACCAAATGCCAAGCCTAACACCGCAGCGATTGCGATATAGATATGCGTACGTTTGTCACGCTCTTCAATGACAACTACGTCGTCTTGCTCTTCCATTTTGTTCTGAGAACTCACCGTATACTACTCCAAGGACTCTTTTACTTTGCTAGCGGATCAATTCCGCAAACATAATTGATGCTGTATAAATCAGAAATGCGCCAATTAATGTTATAACGGTCGCTTTTTGGACTTTTTCATTGGTTCGATAACGAAACAGCACAAATGCTACTGCAATCAACACCGCAATGGCTAATAATCTGGTCATACCGCCTCCTTGTCCACTCATGAAAAACTGCCTAGGTCCGTAGACTGTTTCACAAAGATTCATTGTAACCCATTTATACGTACCATAAGGTCAACTTAGCGTAGATTTTAAAATAAGTGCTCCGATTTTAATCAATTTTGTGTTCTTAATTGAATAACTTATGTCGTAACAATCGAAACACATTTATCGTTCTGAAGTGTTTTTTGGTTCCATTTCCTAACCCAATAAGTTTTATTTATGCAGTTGCTCGCGCAAAAAGATTGGCAAACATACCTTCATGAAAATAGATGAGGTTATTTCATTGAAAATAAATTGACATAGGGTGTTGAAATGGACCAAAAACATGATAGAGTTCACACGTTAATGATGACCAGCATCATTAACTAACCTTTACTCATTTAATTGAGTAATTGTTCCGATGAAGACTGCAGGAGAGTGGTTATTAATCAAATTTTAACATTTGATTAGCATAACTCGCCGAAGAATTAACTATTTCAGGTGCTACCTAGGTAGCGGGGACTGTAGTTGGAGGAACCTCTGGAGAGAACCGTTAAATCGGTCGCCGAAGGAGCAAGTCTTGCACTCACGCAAGGTGAAACTCTCAGGCAAAAGGACAGAGGAGTGGAAAGTTACAACCTAACTATTTTGCTTGGCCTTCCCGCCTACAACCAATAGCTTAGTTCTTTTAGAGATCGTTGATCTCGTCCTTTCCCTCTTCTCCTTATTAGTTGTTTTATTAAGGGGAAATCATGAACAACCTACAATCTTTACTACAAACCATCGATAATTTTGTCTGGGGTCCACCGCTGCTTATTTTGCTAGTGGGTACAGGTGTTTACTTCACTTTTAGCCTTGGCTTGATCCAGTTTAAACACCTCCCAACAGCGCTAGCGATGGTATTCAGTAAAGATAAGTCATCTAATACTCAAGGTGACGTTTCTAGCTTTGCAGCTCTTTGTACTGCGCTCTCAGCAACAATTGGTACTGGTAACATTGTTGGTGTTGCCACAGCAATCAAACTCGGTGGACCAGGCGCTCTATTCTGGATGTGGCTCGCTGCCCTTTTCGGAATGGCGACTAAATACGCCGAATGTTTGTTGGCGGTTAAGTACCGAAGAGTCGATGATAAAGGCCAAATGATTGGTGGCCCAATGTATTACTTGCAATACGGTGTTGGCTCAAAAGCTCTCGCGATCATGTTTGCAGTGTTTGCTTTGGGTGTTGCTTGTTTTGGTATCGGTACGTTTCCACAAGTAAACGCGATTCTGGATGCAAGTGAGATATCTCTTGGTGTTAACCGTGAGCTATCTGCCTTCGTACTAACTCTTTTGGTTGCTTTCGTAACTTTGGGTGGCATCAAATCCATTGCTAACGTTGCAGGAAAAGTGGTTCCTACCATGGCTGTATTTTATGTGTTGGCGTGTTTAAGCGTGATCATCATGAATGCAGACCAATTGTTCAATGCCGTTGAATTAGTGCTGGTTTCAGCCTTTACATCAACAGCAGCGACTGGTGGTTTTTTAGGTGCAAGCATCATGCTGGCAATCCAATCAGGTATCGCTCGCGGTGTGTTCTCAAATGAATCAGGTTTGGGTAGCGCGCCTATGGCAGCAGCAGCAGCGAAGACAGACTCTTGTGTTAAACAAGGCCTAATTTCAATGACGGGTACCTTTTTCGATACCATCATTATTTGTACCATGACAGGCCTTGCTCTAATCCTGACCGGTGCATGGCAAAGTGACCTTGCAGGCGCCGCGATGACGACTCATGCTTTTGCGGTGGGTTTAAATGCAGATACATTTGGCCCTATGCTCGTTTCAATCGGTTTGATGTTCTTCGCTTTTACCACCATTCTTGGTTGGAACTACTACGGTGAGCGTTGCGTTGTGTTCCTGTTCGGAACTAAAGCTGTGCTTCCATACAAACTGATTTTCGTCGGCTTGGTAGCATCTGGGGCATTCCTTCACCTCGATATGATTTGGCTACTGGCTGATATCGTAAACGGTCTGATGGCAATTCCTAACCTGATTGGTTTGATCGCACTGCGTCACGTCGTACTGGCAGAAACCAAACTGTTCTTTAGCTCAACATCGCAATCAGGTGAAGTTGAAGCAGTGAAAGCTTAGTGAAAGGTCATAAACTCTCAGTCACAGAGAGCAAAACACATTAGAAATGGTAAAAACACAAAGCCCGCTATTATTTAGCGGGCTTTATTTATCTTCGGTTAAATGGTTAATCTCTCAACCATTGATGCTCAACGTTTTCTCCACGTTCTTCAAAAAACTTCGCATTTTTTTGCTTGAATTGATCCGCTTTCAACTCTGATAGCGGCCAGTCTAAAAATGCTTCTGTTACAAACGAGTCACCGACACCAACCTCAATCGATTCCAGATGTTTCCCGATGTAGCGATAAAAGTAGCCTTGCCCAAACGCATCGCACACCATAGGTACATGCCTAACACGTTGATGATTGACAGAGACCGAAGCCCAAGTCGTCGTTTTAGGTTCACAGGTTTGCTCTTTTACAACGTCGACCTCAAATTTATTGTCCATAGTTGTCGAAACAAAAACGACAATAGCGTCATGCAAATACACACGCCTGAGCAATAACTGTTTAGTATCTTGAGTTCGCGTTTGTTGTATTCCATTAGCAAAAGGCTCGAAGTAGCCCCAGTGCCAAGACCAGATCATGCCGCGTTGCGCAAACTGTACTTGTGGCCACGTATGCCAAGCAACAGCGGCACCTACCCCCACAATAAATACAGCGAGTAGTATCAACAATCGATAAATATTACGCATTAAACGGGTTTTTCAATCAATAACTTCACACCAAGTGCGACTAATACTGCGCCCGTCGCGCCTTCCATCCACTTCATAAAGCTTGCATTCTTTAGTAGATTTTTAGCCGAGTTAAGCGCGCCAGCTAAACCACACTGCCAAACCATCGCAATAGCAAAGTGTACAGATGCCATCATCATTGATTGAAGCAAGGGTGAACCTTCTGGATTCACAAACTGTGGCAAGAAAGCCAAATAGAAGACCGCCGTTTTCGGGTTCAAGACGTTAGAAAGAAAGCCCTCTCTAAAAGAGCGCTTACCATTAAACACTTCGTGAATCTGCTCGGTCACGGTCAATCCATCTTTCGACGACATTAGCGCTTTTAAACTGCTCAAACCAAGCCAGATAAGATAAGCTGCGCCAATCATTTTTACGATTTGGAACAACTCTGCTGATTGCGCAAGAATCGCCGAGATACCAACCGCAGAAAAAAAAGCATGTACGAATAAGCCAAAGCAAATCCCTAGACTGGTTGTACATCCATCTTTTAGGCCCGATCGGCTAGTGTTACGGATAACAAGTGCAGTATCTAAACCTGGCGTTAACGTTAAAATCGTAATGGCAATAATAAATGCCTCGAAATTCAAAATATCCATATTATCGTGATAATTAATTGTCAATCCTTCATCAATACCGCCAATCCACAAGATTCGCAAGCTTCTTTTTTAAGAGAGCTATACAACTGGGTGAGTTTATGGACAATGGGTTGGAGTTAATTGTTAATGATTAGTAAATTAACGCAGGTTGCTTAGTGCAACACCATATGAAGGACCCGTTATCGGGTGTTTAGGGAAAGAACAAAAGAATAAGAGTAGTAACATGAACGCATTTACAAAACTCGTTGAACATTCCAAAAAAGTGGCAAATTTTGAGCATCTATCAGCCATCATAGATTGGGATCAAGCGGCGGTCATGCCACCTGGTGGCGCTGAAGCACGCTCGAATGCCACGGCAGAGCTCGATGTACATATCCATTCTTTAATGACTCAACCGCACTTGGGAGAGCTTTTCGCTCAGGCAGAAGAAGAGACGCTGTCTACAAAAGAAAAATCTATCCTAAGAGAAATGAAGCGTGGGTGGCAGCAAGCTAACTTACTACCAGAATCATTAGTTCAAGCTCAATCTCTTGCTGGCTCCAAATGTGAACATGCATGGCGTACGCAACGTGGAGAAAATGACTGGGCTGGTTTTGAAAAGAGCTGGGCTGAAGTCGTAAAGCTATCGCAGGAAGAAGCGCAAATTAGAGCCGAAGCAAATGGCACGACTCCTTATGATGCCATGCTCGATGTTTATGAACCTGGCACAACGTCTGCGTCGTTAGACATTCTTTTTGCTGACGTGAAAACCTGGCTTCCTACTTTGATCGATGAAGCGCTTGAAAAACAACAATCAGACAACATCTTATTGCCAACTGCACACTACCCTGCGGAAAAGCAAAAAGCGCTCGGTTTGGAAGTCATGAAGCTACTTCAATTCGATTTTGAACACGGTCGACTTGATGAGAGTACCCACCCATTTTGTGGCGGTGTACCGACAGATGTGCGTATTACGACACGTTATAATGAAAACGAGTTTGTCCAATCATTGATGGGGATTGTCCACGAAACTGGCCATGCTCGATACGAGCAAGGGCTACCAAAAGATTTATCAGGAACACCCGCGGGAGAAGCTCGCTCTATGGGTATTCATGAATCACAATCACTCTTCTTTGAAATGCAAATAGGACGAAGCAGCGCGTTTATCGATCACCTCGCTCGACTGGCTTCTAACCATTTTTCTGGTAGTGAATTCGAAAAAGACAATTTAGCCAAAATTTACACTCGCGTAGAAAAAGGCTTTATTCGCGTAGATGCTGACGAACTAACATATCCTGCTCACGTTATCCTTCGATATGAAATTGAGCGAGATCTCATGAACGGCGTCATCAAACATACAGATGTACCAGAACTCTGGAACGAAAAGATGAAAGCGTACTTGGGGCTATCAACCGAAGGAAACTTCAAAAATGGCTGTATGCAAGATATCCATTGGACAGACGGAAGTTTTGGCTATTTCCCGTCCTACACGCTCGGTGCGATGTACGCTGCACAATTTATGGCAGCAATGAAACAAACCGTCGATGTAGATGCGGTTATTCGTTCTGGCGACTTAGCTCCGATATTCAATTGGCTCTCGGAAAACATCTGGAGTAAAGGTAGCTTATTCACCACTGATGAGTTGGTAAAACAAGCCACGGGTGAAACACTGAATGCTAAACACTTTCAAGCTCACCTAAAAGATCGCTACTTATAAAGCGAAAAGAATAGAAAGTAAAAGCCCAAGGTTCGTATGTTCCTTGGGCTTTTTGTAGGCTCTCTATGTGTTATGCCAAGCTAGGGATGAGCCTAGGCTTGTACAAACAGTCCTCACCCTCTGGTCTAGTTTTAAACCGACGATGAAGCCACATATACTGGCTCGGACTTGCCATGATTGATGTTTCAACTATTTGATTCACGAATGCGGCGGCGCGTTGATGATCCTCTTTCGGGAAACCTTCGACGGGCGCACTAATGGTTAGGGTATAGTGTCCGTCTTTTCCTCTTACCATCGTAAAAGGCACAATGGCGCAATCTGTAGAATCAACCAACAAACTTGTACCTGTCGTAGTACAAGCATTTTTAACGGCAAATAACGGTGCAAATGTCGAGCGTCGGTTACCATAATCGTGGTCCGGTGCATACCAAACCCGCTCACCCGTTTTAAGTGATTCAAGCATGGCTTTGACGTTTTTACGATCAATCAGTGTACGATTAGAGCGAGAGCGTCCCTTATACTGAAAATAATCAAAGCACGGATTATTGTTTGGGCGATAAACACCGGTTCCAGACTTTTTAATGCCAAAAGCTCGAGCACCTAACTCTAGATTCATTGAATGTACGGCCAACATTAATGCACCTTTGCCTGACTTCTCTAAAGCCTCTAGATGCTCCATGCCTTTTATCGTGACGTGTTTGTTTACCCGTTTATCTGACCAAAACCATGCCATTGCGGTCTCAAAAAGTGCGATGCCAGTATTGTCGATGTTGTCTTTTAGAATTGCTTCGCGTTGGCATTTTTCCATATGAGGGAAGCAAAGCTCAAGATTGCGTCTGATCGTAACTTGACGTTTTCTCATGAGTCGCATAGCTAAACGACCAATTTTGCGTCCCAAAGCTAGTTGAACTTTAAAAGGAAGGAGGCTAAGTAAGTACATCACGCTAATGATAATTAACGTTCCCCAGTAACGAGGCAAAAGAAATTCGGCCTTGAATGCAGGCTTTTTGTATTTGTTCATGTAAGTATTGTCAGATGTGCCCATCTATAAGTGATAAAAACAATGATAATGGACTGCACTTTTATCATTGATAACGCTAATAACATAAATTAAAGCGCGCGGATTCTATGGTTCTTCGACACACTACACAATAAGAACTTTGCAGAAATATGTAGGGAATGAAAAAGCAGTAAAGATGAGTCGCCACGTTAACATCTATCGGAGTGATTTATCTACTGCCCTTTCCTAAAGTTTGAAGAAACATAACTTTGTATTTTCAATTCGCTAAATAATGCCTATTGTTCAATCACATAATGCGACCGTGATGAATGCAATAATAAGACGTCATATCAATACTCGCCATTAGCGATTGAATTTGCACTAAAAAGCCGCAGCAATTTCTCGCTGCGGCTTCTTATTCACTTAACAAGTAGAGTGGCGTTATTCGTGCCCTACTGTTTTGGATAATAAATTTACGATCAACACACCAGCGATGATAAACCCAATACCAACTAGGGCTGGTAAGTCTAGACGCTGTCCGTAAACAAAGTAACCAACCGTCGCAACCAAAACGATCCCAGCACCACTCCATATGGCATAAACAACCCCGACAGGCATTGTTTGCACTGTGACGGAAAGCAAGAAGAAAGCGATGCCGTAACCAATCAAAACGACTGTGCTCGGCATTACTTTCGTAAATTGCTCTGTTTTGGGAATATAAGAAGTGGCAATCACTTCACATACAATCGCTATCGACAGCGCCAACATTGGTGGCATAGAGACAAGCATTTTGAACATAAGGCATTAACGCTCAACAGAAATGTAACCGACAACATGTCCGGATAATTAGGCCGCGCATTATACCCAACTCATCTCACGATGGAATACCACTAACGATGTTTACACACCATCACTTTCGCTTACTTTTTGATGACCAGGTGAAAGGCTGACGTTTTGGTGCTGACGAGAAATTTCAAAGTAGATATGCATATCAATCGGCTCAGGTGTATTGAGTAGCATCTTACCTACTTCACGTTGGAAATGACCATAATTACCTAGCTCATCCGTTAGTTCTAGGAGCTCGTAAGAGGCTTCATCGGCAAACATTCCATACGCATACTGATAATGACTGATATCCTTGCTCTTATCATAACCCAGCTTTTGAAGAGCTTGATCAATCTCTTCCGGCGTATAAATGTCTTTATCACCAAACGAATGCAGTAGCACGCAAGGAACTTCTTGAGCGATGCTCTGAATCTTTGTCTTTCTCTTGAAAATACCGAACATAATGTCCTCCACTGACGATGTTTCCAAATATGCACATTAATGCAAAATGGTGAGCTGATTGTTTTTAGTATGGCTCATTAATTTGAGACTTCCTTACTACGAAGTCACCTTCACATATTAACGTGATCGCATAATTACCAGCAAATAGTACACACTGCGTTTCAAACCTATCTCATCAGAAACTCTGCTTTAGTCACAATTGTGTGACAACCCCGAGTACGGTTTACCATAATGTAAAGAGTAGATTGAAAAGTCGGATTTCGTATCGACATCTAAACTTAATTAAGTTAGCTTTAGAAGTATAGACGTCTAGATTGACTATACTTAGGGAGAGAAAGTCGTGCCAATTAGAATTCCAGATCAATTACCAGCTACCGATGTATTAAGGACAGAAAACATCTTCGTGATGAGTGAAACGCGTGCAGCGAGTCAGGAAATACGTCCTTTAAGAGTGCTGATCCTTAATCTGATGCCAAAAAAAATAGAGACTGAAACTCAGTTTCTGCGTCTACTCTCAAACAGCCCACTACAGGTTAACGTCGAATTACTGCGCATTGATAACCGCCCGAGTAAAAATACGCCAACTGAACATTTAGACACGTTTTATCGCCAATTTGAAATGGTGAGAGATAAAAACTTCGATGGCATGATCATTACTGGAGCTCCATTAGGTTTGGTGCAATTTGAAGATGTCATTTATTGGGATCATCTCAAAACCATCATGGAGTGGGCAAAAGATCATGTGACATCCACTCTTTATGTTTGCTGGGCTGCGCAAGCAGGGTTAAAGCTACTCTACGATCTACCTAAAAAAACGCGTAAAGAAAAACTTTCAGGCGTGTATCATCATCAAATCCATCATCAATTTCACCCTATCTTACGCGGATTTGATGACACGTTTTTGGCTCCTCACTCGCGTTACGCAGATTTTTCGCCTCACTTTCTAGAAGAGCATACTGACTTAGACATTTTAGCGACATCGGATGTCGCAGGTGTGTACTTAGCCACCACAAAAGACAAACGCAATGTCTTTGTCACAGGACACCCTGAGTATGATTCTCACACCTTACATAATGAATATATCCGAGATTTAAGCGAAGGTATGGAGCCCGCTATTCCTGTCAACTATTACCCAAACAACAACCCAGATAACCCACCAATTGCAAGTTGGAGAAGCCATGGACACCTCCTCTTTTTAAACTGGCTGAACTACTGTGTTTATCAGCAAACACCGTACGACCTCGATCACTTCAGTGAAGATGCTTTCACTAAAGACGATTAGCTTCAAAATAAGCAAACAAAGCACTCATCATTACCGAAATGTAATATGTGAACCAAGCCGCCATATGGCGGCTTTTTCATAACAGTTTGCAAACCTGATCGCATAGTGTTTTTTCCTCAATAGGTTTTTGCTAAGTAATTCATATCATGCAGAAAGATTCAGGGATGTAGGGATAAAGAATGAAAACAGCAAAGCTCGGTGCACTAATATTATTGTCTCAGTTTGCACTCGTGGGTTGCGTGACGGTGAAAGAAGATGGAAGCCCTGTCGTTAAAGCCGATCCTGTGGCAATGGCAGAATCACGTATCGCACTTGGCTTAGGTTATTTAGACGGCGGTAACATGATTCGCGCGCATGATAACTTACAACAAGCCTTAAACCACGCACCTCAATACTATCGCGCGCAATTATCTATGGCTCACTACTACGAAACGGTTGGTGAAGATATTAAAGCCGAACAGATGTATAAACGCTCTCTACGCCAACACACTAAAAACGGAAATGTGCTCAATAACTACGGTACTTTTCTTTGCAAGCGAGGTGACTTCGAAAAAGCCGATCAGATGTTTAATCGAGCCATTGAGCAGCCTTATTACTACCTTATTCCAGCAAGCTATGAGAATGCAGCTTTTTGCGCGCTAAAATCACAAGATAAAGACAAAGCGAGATACTACTTTACTAGAGCTATCGATCATGATCCCCATAGACCAAAATCGATTTTGCAACTCGCTAAAATAGAAATTGATAGCGGTGATTATACTGAAGCTAGAATTCGATTAATGAGATTCAATCAAATGTATGGCGTGAAGAAGCCCTCTTTGCAACTCATGATTCAACTTGAACGTGCAGCAGGCAATGAAGCTCTCGAGAAAAAGTATCAAAAACAGTTGGAAAAATTTTCTTAGTACAAAATAGCGATACATAAGGCGCATTAGCTCACCGCCAATACAGCGCTTGACCAAGAATCCAATGAATTCAGACTCACGGTGATACATTCATCCTGTACATAAACGTCAAATTCGGTACTATTTGAACGGAATAAGTGACCAAGTCACATTATAAAAAGTGCGCACACAACGAAATTTGTACATCATACTGTTTTTAAGATTGATTTCGGCACATTGATAAATACTAAATATTACTGACATGCACCAGAAGGAAGTTGAAGCCGGATGAAACCTGCCTGCACTCTGTTATTACTCACTTTGCTGAGTTCACCTTTTGTCGTCAGTGCACAAGAAAATATTGAGAAAACATTCACATTTGGCATTGTGTCCAATAAAGCCCAAAGCAAAATCAAAAAAGCGACGCCCCTTACTCAGTATGTAACTGAAAATATGACTGAATATGGTTACGCAAAAGGGGCGGTAAAGGTATTTAAAAATTATCGTCAGCTCGCGGTTGCGCTTGAAAATGGCACCGTTCAAATTGCAACGGCGACCCCCTTTAATGCGATGACCTTAGAAAAGGAGTCTAATAGCCAAGTTCTTGCTATACGATGGAAAAAAGGCCTGCAAAAATATCATACGGTGTTCTTTACTAATAAAGAGAGTGGCATTGAGTCACTTTCTGACCTGCGCGGAAAAACGCTTGTTTTCGAAAAGCGCACGTCTACCAGCAGCTATTACCTACCTGCGATTACATTGCTGAACCACGGAGAAAAACTGCAATACCTTCCCTCTCCTGATGACAAACCGGCCAAAGACAGCATTGGTTATTTATTCCTTGATGAGCAACTCGCTCAGTCAAATGAAATCAACCTATCTGTATGGGTATATAAACAGAGAGTTGCAGCAGGAGCATTCAGTAACTTCAACTGGAACAATCCCAAAGATTTGCCAGAGAACATGAAAGACAAACTAGCGATTTTTTCTCGTTCTGTTGAAATACCCAGGGATTTGATTCTCGCTTCTCCAAGCATGAGCCTAGAGCAACAGCGTAAAATCACGTCCATACTGCTTGATATGGATACAACTCACGAAGGCTCTCTCGCACTTAAAAAGTTTCAGAACACCAAAAAATTCAGCGCGCTTACTCCAGAAATGCGAGCCTCCTTAAGTACAGTGCGCAAGTCAGTTCACTTGTTACCGAAGGTGGATTGATGTTTCAAAAGCTCTCACTCGAAACCAAATACATTTGCTCGACAATGTTCGTTGTCTTGTTTGTTGTGGTGATAAATCTTGCGTTATACATGCACGGTTACGATGCGTATTCAAATAGCTTAACTCAACAAATCACGAACAACTCTCAAGAAAAAACAGAATCTTACGTTAAGCAAAAAGGGTTGGTTTATGCAGAGCTATTATCAAAACAGCTTTTTGATCCACTCTATACAGACAATATCAGTCAAGCGTATGAGCAAATTAAGGCAACATTGAGCCAGCCAGATGTCTCGAAAATACATGTTGTTGACAATGAAGGGCTAATCTTTCACGACGGCACTACTCAGCTAAGGATGTTTGCCCAACCTCATGACCGCTCTCCTTTTATTTTGAAAGCAATAGAAGAATCTAGAACTCTCGTTTCCTTTTCCAAGCATCAGTTGGAGATCGCAGCGCCGATTCAGCAATCAAACATTACTCTTGGGGCGGTATATCTTGAGCTTAACTTGATACATCTACTGGAAGAGAAAGAACAGAACATTGAACAAGTCCAAGCGATTACCTCAAACGATAAACAGAAGATGTTTAACTTGCTGCTAACGATCAGTGGGATATCCGTTCTATTCGGTAGCATCATCGCTTATGCTTTGGGGCGGTCGTTAACTAAGCCACTCAAGCAACTAAAAGATCAATTTTCAGAGTCAAATACCCAAGCGCTGCCAGTCACCGACATACAAAGCAAAGATGAAGTGGGAGAACTTATTTCGGCGTACAACAAAATGTCAAACAAAGTGAACCGATACACTAGCCGAGTTGAGTTCATGGCGTACCACGATATTCTGACTTCCCTGCCAAACCGAGAAAAGTTACTCATTGATATTCAAACGCAAATAACTGACCACAAATCCCCCTCACTCGCGGTTGTGTTTATTGACTTGGATGACTTTAAGCACATTAACGATAACTATGGACATAACATTGGGGATAAATTGCTAGGCCATCTTGCCTCAGAGCTTCAAAGCCGTTTGCCGAGTTATTTTAAGCCGCTTTACCGCCTTTCTACCATCGTAAGTCGAGTAGGTGCGGACGAATTTGTACTGGCCTTTCCGTGCTCGGACAATCATGAAGCTACAGAAAAAGCGCACGATATTCATCGCCAACTACTCTCTCCCTTTAGTTTAGAAGAGAACGATATTCAAATTACGGCAAGCCTCGGAATTGCTGTGTATCCAGAATTTGGTTCTAACGCTGAGTCTCTTTTACAGCTTTCTTCTCTTGCGGCGCAGGAATCCAAAAGACGCGGTAAAGACATTATGACGATATACGATTCCACGTTTGATGAAACGATTAAACAACGTTTATACATAGAACGAGAACTGCGTCGTTCAGTACGTGACTTGTCTCAATTCGAGCTGTGGTATCAACCACAATTTGATCTAAAAACCTATCGCCTAATTGGGGTCGAAGCATTGGTTAGGTGGAATCATCCCGAGAAAGGCTATATCAGTCCAGAATCGTTTATCCCGATCGCAGAGCAAAGTGATTTAATATTGGAGCTTGGAGAACATATCATTGAGACGGCAGTTGCTCAGCGGGCAATGTGGGCAGAACATTTCGGTACTGATTTTCACATCGCATTAAACTTGTCCCCAAGACAAATCTATCGCCAAGATTTAAGTCAATTATTTTCTAAGTATTTACGACGACATGATGTCGCCCCTCAAACCATTCATGTTGAAGTGACAGAGTCACTTTTTATTGATGATACAGAGAAAGCTCAATATGTGCTTAAAAAACTACAAAGTATCGGAGTGGAAGTTTGGCTAGATGACTTTGGTACGGGGTATTCAGCCCTTGCCTACCTACAACATATGGCTTTTGACGGGCTCAAGATTGATCGTTCATTTATCGCTCAAATCCGAAAAAGCGATCAAGACGATTCATTAGTTCGCGCGATTGTATCCATGGCTCACAACCTAAGAATGAAAGTAGTAGCCGAAGGCGTAGAAACTCAAACTCAACTCACACGAATGGAGTCTCTCCACTGTGACGTCGTACAAGGTTTTTTCTTAGGTAGACCTGTACCTGCCGAGGAATTGATTGCATTTGAATACCAACGAGGGATTGGCGCTCAAAGCGTCAATCACTTTGCTTAGAACGCCGTTTTGTTAACTATTGCCGCTTAGCGCGTTAGTACTCGTAATGCAATATCGGTCACACTTCCCCCACCTCATTAATATGAATTTTCTCTTAAAATCTAACATCTGAGATAAATAAACTACACTTTTCATATCAACTTATTGGATATGGAAATGCGCGTGGTAGGAATCTTTTCTTGGAACAACCTGTCGGTAAAACAAAAGCTATTTGGGTTGGTTTTGCTGCCAATTTTATTGTTGCTTGTCCTCGCGGGTAAACATGTACAAAGCCTTTCTATCCAGGCTCAGGAACTACAAAAAGCACAGTTATTCTCTGTCTACATCGACCGCGTATCTTCGCTTTATCACCTACCGAATAACCCTGATGTAATAGATAAGCAACTAAAAACTCAGCAGATATCTCAATTGCTACGCGACACCGCTGCACCAGTATTCGGTGAAAACGCTGAGATACTAAACCAGTTGACAAGCTTTGAGGAAGCAACCCTCTCGATGCTCTCTTCGCAAAATCAAGAAGAAAAGTTAGATGCGGCAGAGTGGCGCGCTGATACGTTCAAAGAAATCCTCATGAGCTTAGACAAAGTCTATTTTAGAAATGTGAGTTATGAAACAAACACTCACCTTTCTTCTTTGATGCAACTTGAATGGTTGATGTTTTGGTCCACTGAAGAGCATAGATTAAGCGAATATTTGATTCGATCTTCAGAGGAAAATAACGAGTATGACCTCACAACACAGGCTTCTATCCAATCTTTAATCCAGAACCAACAACTATTTCTAGAGCGTTTTGTGACGCTAAATGCCAATCAACAACAAGTAGATCTGCTCATTGAGACGTTTACGGGTGAAGTCTTTATCAAAAGCCAAGAGTTTCGTGCTTATTTATTGCAACCAGCTCAACTCAAATCATTAACCCCGGATGAGATTGATGCGGGGTTATCTGCACTCAACAAACGCTTATCGTTATTACAAAGTGTTGACGACAAAATGGAACAACAGCTGAGTGATGATATATCAAAGACAATCAACACGACGACACAGCACCGCTTTACCTTTATCGCAATGATGAGCCTTTTAACGCTGTTGGTCGTAAGTTTAACGCTAAGATTGGTGCGAAAAGTTACTGGAAACTTGAATCTAGTCCTCAAATTTCTCAGTAACGAAAGCAATGAACAAAGTAACACTGAAAATTCACCTCTTGCTCAACTAATAAAGGGTAAAGACGAGCTGAGTAAGTTTGCTCGAGAGGTAAAAAAGCTTAGTGATGAGCGGATGTTGTCCAGACTAAAGCTCACACAAGCTAAAGAAGATGCAGAACAAGCAAAAGATGATGCAATTAAGGCGAGTAAAGCCAAAAGTAGCTTTTTGGCCAACATGTCCCACGAGATCCGCACGCCGCTAAATGGCGTTATTGGCATCTCTGAAGTGTTATCCGATACTTCCCTGACTGCCACACAACGCGATTACGTCGACACGATTGAAACCTCCTCCCAACTGCTTTTGAGTTTAATTAATGACGTTCTAGACTTCTCAAAAATTGAATCTGGGATGCTGCTCATTAGCCCACATTCAACTTGTGTTCGAGAGTCTATCTATGACATTGCTTCTATCATTTCACCGAAAGCAAAGGAAAAAGGCATCGATGTGCAAGTCAACATTAGCCGTAACACGCCTTACCACGTAATGTTGGATGACCATCGTATACGCCAAGTTGTCATGAACTTCATGTCTAACGCGGTAAAATTTACCGAACAAGGCAGTGTAGAGCTATCGGTCATCACCCGCGAAATAAAAAATGGTGAAGCGGTCATCGAGTTTTCCGTTAAAGATTCAGGGATTGGTATTGATGCCCAGCAGCAAAAGAAAATATTTGCTCCATTTGCCCAAGAGGATAACTCTACTACCCGACAATTTGGGGGAACTGGACTTGGGCTTGCCATTAGCACGCAATTAGTTGAGCTAATGGGTGGAGAAATTCAACTTGAATCCGAGAAAGGTAAAGGCAGTCGCTTCTTCTTTGAACTAACTGCTCCTGTGGTGACTCAAGAGTTTAACGCTTATCACGCTCTGAATCACAACGACATATGGATTGTATGCAGCAGTACTCAACTAGAACAAAAACTGCGTAACGAGTTAAGTTTTTTCAACATCAATATAACGCAGTCAGTAGATACCTTAAGTGCGTTGCCAACGTGGATTGATAACGAGCGCGTTATCGTTATTCATGTAGAAGCATCACCAAATGCAGCGGCGATGCATATCGATGAGATAGAAAGCCTTTGTAAACGAAACATTCGTGTCTGCCTCATCAAGCACCTTCATAGCCCACAATTCGACTTTAGAAGCAGTATCAGCGCCTTGGTCACTCAGCCACTACTAGGGCAGCGCTTAATTAAAGCACTTGAAAGTTGTGCGGCAAATTTCTCGCACGCACAACAAGAGAGCATTTCAGCGCAACATGTTAAATCTTTGCCGAAAATTTTGGTCGTTGATGACAATACGGTCAATCAAAAAATCGCGGGGCTACACGTCACAAAAGCTGGCTTCGACTTTGATGTCGCAGTAAACGGACAAGAAGCGGTTGAAAAATTTCAACAGAATCAATACAGCCTAATTTTAATGGACTGTATGATGCCCGTAATGGATGGATTTGAAGCCACCCAAATAATTCGTCAAATAGAAGTAAAAGAAAAACGCGCTTTCAGAATTCCGATTATTGCTCTAACGGCAAGTGTGGTCGATGACGATATACAAAAATGCTTTGACGTTGGAATGGATGACTATGTGCCCAAACCGTTTAAAGCAGGGTTGCTTAAAGAGAAGTTAGATAAGGCAATTGGGTTACGTGTTTCCAACACGACGCCTGCTGAACCACACCAAGAGAACACTACTCTCGATACTACTCATAAACTACCTGCGAGTTCAGAGCAACCAGAAGCAACGGTAACGCCTATTCGCTCCGAACGTATCTTGCTTGTCGAAGATAATAGAGTGAACCAGAAAGTGGCTTCTCTATTGCTATCTAAAGCAGGCTATCAATTCGAAGTCGCAGAAAACGGACAAATTGCAGTCGAAATGTTCCAAAAAGATGGAAAGTTTGATGTTATTTTGATGGATTGCATGATGCCCATAATGGATGGGTTCGAAGCTTCTAGGCAAATTAGAGCTTATGAAGCGAGTAAAGGATTAGCTAAGACGCCCATTATCGCATTAACCGCAAGCGTCGTAGATGATGACATTCAGCGCTGCTTTGATTCAGGAATGGATGCCTACGTACCAAAGCCTGTGCGCAAAGAAAAACTGTTGTATCAAATTGAACAAGCAATGTAGGTGGATTCTATGAGTAGAAATCATTCTCGCGTTGCTTTTCCTTTGCGTTACATAAAACGCTATCTGTTTATTCTGATTGTTCTTCTTTCATTAAATTGCCAAGCTCTCGCTGCAGAGAGCTACGCCGTTTTCTCATTTAATGACGAATTCTCTCCGCTCACTGTCAATAAAGCGCGAAAATTGTACAGAGGGAAGACGCAACTTTTACAAGGCCAGCGAATTGAACTCTCTGACTGGCCTGCAACATCAACAGAAAGAGCTGAGTTCTATCGTTATCTTCTCAACAAAAATTTAGCGCAAATGAACGCGCATTGGGCAAGCTTGTCTTTTTCAGGTAAAGCTAGACCGCCAAAAGTGATTGCACGCTCCAGCATTGATGACCTCATAGCATGGATGCAAGAGAAGCCGAATAGAATTGGTTATGCCCCAACATCGAGCGTCCCTAGTAATGCTCATGTTTTATGTGTGGTTAGCTCGGAGAATTGATATGAAAAAATATTTAACCATGTTATCGCTGAGTATCGCGACCTTTCCGAGCTCAGCCACGATTGAACTAACAGAACAACTTTCTTTAAGTGGTTTTGGCTCTACGTCGTGGGCAAAATCCGATAACCCAACTACGGTACTAGTTAACCGCTTTATTGGCGATGAATCTTGTTTCGATTGCGATACCACTTTCGGCATGCAGCTCGATTATTTTCACAAGGCATTTCGGGCATCCGCACAAGTCGTAAAGCGCCCGCAAGACCATTGGAGCTCGCCTCAGCTCGAGTGGGCGTATTTGGCTTATACCTATCAAAACATAGAAATACGAGGAGGACGCTTAAGACTGCCACTGTTTTTGATGTCTGAGTACAACTATGTCGGCCACGCTTTTACCCAAGCCCGCCCACCGAATGAGGTATATGACAGCATTCTAGGTATCACGGCTTATAACGGCCTATCTGCACGCTGGATTCATGACCTCAATGAGCAAGTCGTACTTACCGCCATGCCGTTTGTCGGGTTTAAAGACAATAGTGACGTAACCATCAATGAACGTACTGAATTGGAAATTGAGTCAAACAACACTGCAGGGATGAACTTAACGCTAAGCGGAGAGAGTTATCGTTGGAACTTTTCCTACCTCCACGGCGATTATGATCAAACAACGACGCTCTCTAACATTGAGCAATCCACTCCCGGTGGCGGAACCACAATCATTGACCGTCTAGTTGAAACAGAAAAAAACAACACGATCGATCTGTTTTCTCTAGGGTTAAGATACGAGCTCGATAACATTGTGATTATGGCAGAAGGACAGACCAGCAATCTTTCCTCATCTTGGTACGCGACAACAAGTTACAATGTAAACAAGTTGACTCCTTATATTGTTTACGGTCAGCAGTTTAATAGTCGGGATAAAAAAAGTGGAGACAGTTTCTTACTCGGATTGAGATACGACCTAGATTACAACGTTTCCCTAAACGCAGAATGGCAAAGGTTCAACACCTACAATAATAGCTCTGGCGCGTTTTCATCAGCCCCAAAGGATGACAGTGCGAGCCTTTATACGCTAATGCTCAACTTCGTTTTTTAATGTTTCTTACAGTACCAATTTCCACAACACTGGGGGCTGTTGTATTAAGAAGGCTTTTTGCAACACGTAACTAAACGCTAAATGACTGGAAGGGATAGAATCGATCAGATAGGTAAGTGGCAATCCAAACAGAGACAAAGGTTACTCTATTTCGGTTTGTTTTGATTGCCTTTTAACCGCTTTTCTTTGCGTCGCAGCGCCCGGAAAAACTTTGACTCTTCGTGGTACCAACCAAGCACACTAATTGGAAAACCCACGAGCATCATAATAAAAACATCCGCAGGGAGTTGTTCCCAAATGTCGCTTAAAGAACGCAGCTCTCCAAAAATGAACAAACCGATGACTTTACCAAGCAGTAATGCACAACAAATCATAAAGAAGGACTTTAATATATAGTGCCATTTGCCTTTTTTACGCTCTTCTCTCCAATAGGCATATTTATATTGTCGGTCGTACATTCATCCCCCTAAAGTAAACTTGCCGTAAGTTTAAGTATCTCGATAGCGTAAAGTGCGTTGGCACCTCTTTAATCATAGTGCGTATCTAAAGTGAATGCTTGTCGTGGCAATAAGAAGGAGAGGTATTCTGTAGTAAGAGCTACATAATCTCTGAACGTTATATGTCTTGTGTAATTCGGATGATGCCTGATTTTGCTTATCGCTAGTGTTTTCTGAACACCCAAATCGGGCCGATGAGTAGAAACTGTAAATCCTCAAAAAACGACGGTTTTTTACCTTCAATCTTGTGACCGATAAATTGCAATATCCACAATACACCAAACAAGAGCATAGAAATATGCAGAACGGGCAACATCAATACCTCTAGAGACCAAATAAGGCCAATGCACGCTAATGTGTAGCCGATCATCATCATGAATACGCTCAGAGACAAACGAAAATAGAAAACCCAAGTGGGGATCACTGCTACCCAAACCCAATTAAGTTCGAAGCCTAATAATGAAATCTGGGGAATCGACCAAATAAGTCCAACCACAGAAAGGTAGATACCTGGAACTGCGATTGTGTGAATCTTTTGGTTAATAGGGTTTTGGTGACTCTCCCCGTATTCTTTTAGCCATTCAGATAATGCTCGCATATCATTCCCCTTTTCCACCTTCTTATTCTTATATAGCCCGAGGATGAAAAAGGTGCGAATTTTTCCGTAAAGGCTACGAGCAACGAGCGACAAAACAACAGAGGCCAGTGCGTTGCCGATTACTCACCAAGCAACGCTCGTTGTGCTTTCGGCAGCTTGGCAACGACAAGAGCATAAGAGCGTTCACACAAGTCTTGAATCAACCCATCCTCGACATCACCGTTAAAATAAACCGTTATCCAATGACGCTTATTTAAGTGATAACCCGGGATAATGTCCGTAAACTGCGACGTTAAGACTTCTCCATCTTCTGGTTTTACTTTTACGCTGACATACTCCCGACCGTTTCTCTCTGCAATGATGGCAAACATCTTGCCTTTGATTTTGTAAACAACCGCTTCAGGCCCAAATGGGAAATCGCTTTCTGCACACATGAAGGTACTTAAGTATTGTTCTAGTTCTTTGCTTTTCATATCCCCTACCTCCTTCTGCGTTCTCACTCAAATTGTGGCAATAGCAATTTTAACGCCTGGTTAACCTGCTCTTTTTCATTGCCTTCTAAACCATGTAATAACGATTGCTGAACGTCTACATGCTCCAAAATTAGCTTGTCAATTAAGGTTAAGCCTTGCCCTGTTAGTTCAACGGTGACGCTACGTCGGTCTTCTTTACTATGGGTTCTGGTAATAAACCCTTTCTTCTCTAGTTTATCTAAGCGATTAGTCATCGCACCCGAAGTGAGCATCATCGACTCTATTAACGCTGAGGGAGTAAGACAATATGGTGAACCAGCTCGACGCAGTGTCGCTAACACATCAAATTCACCCATTTTCAGATCGTACTTCTTATGTAGCTCGGCGACCCTAGATTCCATGTGTTTTGCAATTCGCATTAGTCGACCCATTATTGCCATCGGTTCAGTGTCGAGGTCTGGCTTCTCCCTAGCCCACTGCTCTACCACTCTATCAATTGCATCCATTATTTCTCTCCAAACATCATATATTTTTTATTTTAACATAAAGATACTTTACAAAAAGCCACCTTGCCGATATCGTTACATTTAATTATCTCTACATAAAGATATTTAACATGAACATTTTACTTGCGATGATTCCCGCCTTTTTTTGGGGGACGACTTACGCTGTTACTCAGTTTACTCTACCGGACTGGCCTCCCGTCTTACTTGGCGCTCTAAGGGCACTGCCTGCGGGTCTTTTGTTGCTGGCAATAAAGCCCTCGTTTCCGAAAAGAAGTGAGTGGAAGGTGCTGCTTGTTTTAGGAACCATCAACATCGCTTGCTTCTTTGGTCTCATTTTTGTCATGGCGTTGACGCTTCCTTCTGCCATCTCTGGTGTTGGTATGGTTTCGGTCCCCGTTTTTGCGATGCTGTTTGGTTGGGCGGTCTACAAACGTCAGCCTAGTGGCATTCAAGCGATAAGCGGCGCAACTTTGATTGCTTTAGCTTGGTTCTTATTTGATCCTAGCTCTATTTCTCTCGAACCCGTGGGCTTACTTGCGATGATCTCCGCCATTATGTGCATCGTGATAGGAAGTAGCGTAACAAAGTCACTAGGTACAAAAATGCACTGGTGGACAGTGCTAACATGGCAGCTCATTTTGGGTGGCGTGATTATGTCTATCGCAACAAGTGTGCTGGCGATAAACAATCCAGAGCCATATGTTACGGTCGTTCAGGACGTATCCATGACGAATATTCTAGGGTTACTGTGGGTAATTATTCTGAACACCGCATTAGGGTATGGCATGTATGTATGGTTATTACAGCGGATGTCGGTCGTAGATTTTACCTTTGGTGGTATTGCAAACCCAGTCGCAGGCATTGTTTCGGGCCTACTGCTATTGGGGGAAACGTTCACTCCTCTGCAATACAGCTTAATGCTGGGAATGATCGTAATGTCATTACTACCTCAGCTCATTACGTCAATCAAAACGAAAAGAGCCGCACTCTCCTCCTAAGTAACGTTAATTCCTAACACTCTAGAAGTAATGAGAGTGTTAGGAATCCTCAAGTGTAACCCCATCAGCAGAAATCAGCGCTAACCTAGGCAACTGACACCTTTAAAACGGTACGTTTTGACATTATGGCTGTTAAGCGCTTGCAAGGTTAGTCAGGGGCTCTGGTTTAGCGTAAACATAACCTTGAATAAGGTAAATCGCATGCTGAGCCAGATATTCGACTTGAGCCTGGCTCTCTACACCTTCTGCAATCATCTCACATTCCGCTTTGTTCGCTGCAGACACAATTGAGTCCAGCACTTTCAATTTTTGGTCGTCAGATCCTATTGGATCAATGAACATCTTATCCACTTTTACACACCGGATGCCCAAATCTTGTAGGTAAGAAAAGCCACCATATCCGGTACCAAAATCGTCAATTTTGAACTTGTAGCCTTTATTCGTTAAATACAAAATCTCTTTTTTCGCGGCCTCAGTGTCTTTTACTGGTATTCTCTCGGTCAATTCAAAATGAATTCTATTAGAGATTGGCCAATTTAACTCCGACAGCAACTTCGTTAATACACCTGACTCTAAATGGGAGGAAACAATATTGATGCTGACCCACGTATGCTCGGGTAAGTCACTTAAGTCTTGTATGATTTTACGAATAAGCTGATTGGTCATCGGGATAATCAGGCCACTTTCTTCTGCAGCACCAATAAACATATTTGGTGGCACCATTCCATCACGTCGCGACCATCGAATCAGAGCTTCATATCCTACTGTCTTACCATCGCGACTATCGACAATCGCCTGGTAGTAAGGAATAAATTCTGCATTACTAATCCCATTTTCAATTAGACCTGTAATGGATTTTCTCAAGCTTTTACCAGATATGTATGCAAAGGCAGTCACAAGACCAGCAAGCACACTTACAAGACCGCCCCACAAAAGTACTCTTTCCTGAGCATAATTTTTAAGTTTTTCACCGCTGAATATCTTGATGAGCATGTTGGCTTGAGACTCTCCTGAAAAGAAAAACTCTTTTGACAGTGCGTTTTCTTCTCCTGCAATATTCGCTTTGCCACGGCTTATCGTTAAATCACCAAATATTGGTTCATCATACTTAAACTCTACAAATAGGCAGTCTTTGCAAGGCGTTTTTATTACCTCGTTAACCCAACTGTTATCAAGTACCCAGAAGACTTCAACGTGTTCATTATCATAAATGACCATCCACTCTATTTGGTCATTCTGTTGCGGCAAAATGAGTGATGCGAAAAAGTTCTCATCCATCTGAAATCGTTCACTACTAGATGGGCGAGACACTTCACTACCAACCGTGGAACACGTTTTTCCGCCTTCTGTGGTCATCGCAATAAAACGAATGTAACGGTTATAAAAACGTGGGTCGCGTAAAGTTCTTACATCACTATCACTACAAGTAAAATCTAACTGAGCAATCTGCTTCACTATTGCTCCGTCCAAATAGGCAGACCTTTGATTTAAATAATCTACGTAAGCATCTATTTTCGACGCTTTTACCGAGTTGACGTAAAAGTTGGTTATCGAATGAAAGGCCACTACAAATATGGCGATGGGAACTAAGCCGAGTAAAATGGCATACCTTGTATTCTTTGTGATCAAAGTTCGTCCTGCTAATCTGTCAAGCAACCTAAGTGGGATATGAATACTATCTCATTTTTATAGTCCAAAAAGTGAGGAATGACGCTCAATAAAATTATAGACTCAAGTGGCTTTCAGATGTCGGGATTTAGAGTGTGAGCACCAACCCACATTCGAGGAGAACAAAGTAGCGACTAAGTGGAAAGTAAGAACGAGCACAATTATTAAGTCATCCGTAATAAAAGTGACGACTTGGAGCTTGAGCAATACTTTTTAGATAGGCAGCAGATACGCTAAAAAACAAAAAGGAAACGATTGATGCCAACCGCTTCCTTTATTTGTTATTGCTATTTAAAAGTGCGTGAATTACGCCACTTCAAGAATCACTTTTTCCAACTTATCTAGGCCTTCATTTAGCACGTCAGATTCGATGGTCAGTGGAGGTAACAGACGAATCACGTTCGCTTTTACCCCACAAGAAAGCAGGATAAGGCCATTTTCTTGCGCTTTAGAAATCACCGCTTTGGTCATCTCTTGCAGTGGTTTGCCTGATTCTGGGTCAGTAAACTCAATCGCCATCATTGCACCCGTAGTACGGATTTCACCGATAGCAGGTACTGACTGTTGCAGCTTAGTCATTCGTGCATTGACCACTTCACCAATGCCCATCGCTTTGGCACACAAGTCTTCTTCTTCGATAATTTTCAGCACTTCAAGACCAGCAACGCAACCAAGTGGAGAGCCAGCATAAGTACCACCTAAACCACCCGGCAGCGCAGAGTCCATCACATCCGCTTTCCCAACCACCGCTGAGATCGGGAAACCACCAGCAATGCCTTTCGCCATTGTCATTAGATCTGGTTCAATGCCTAGGTATTCTGTGGCAAACATTTTACCGGTACGAGCAAAACCAGTCTGGATTTCATCGGCAATCAGCATGATACCGTGCTTATCACACAGCTGACGCAAGCCTTGTGCAAACGCTTCAGGTGCTTTGTAGAAGCCGCCCTCGCCTTGCACTGGCTCGAAAATGATCGCCGCAACGCGTGAAGGTTCAATATCGCAAGCAAATAGATCGTCGATCGCTTGTAAGCTTTGCTCAACGCTGATGCCGTGGAACGCATTTGGGTACGGCGCGTGGTAGATTTCGTTCGGGAAAGGACCAAAGCCCGCTTTGTACGGCGCAACTTTACCGGTTAATCCCATCGTCATATTTGTGCGACCGTGAAAGCCGCCTTTAAACGCTATCACGCCGCTACGACCAGTATGAGCGCGCGCTACTTTCACGGCGTTTTCGACTGCTTCCGCGCCAGTGGTTAGAAAGATCGCTTTCTTCTTAGTATCACCTGGTGCAAGTTCAGTTAGCTTTTCTGCCAGCTCAACGAATGACGCGTACGGCGTAACCATCGCACACGTGTGCGAAAAGTTGTCCAACTGAGCTTTTACCGCATCACTGATACGCTTGTGAGAATGCCCGGTATTGGTCACCGCAATGCCTGCCGCAAAGTCGATGTATTTATTGCCTTCAATATCCCATACGTAAGCGTTTTCTGCTTTCTCGACGTAAAGTGGGTACAGTGCGCCCATGCCTTGAGCGATAACTTGGCTTCTTCTTTCGTGCAGTTGTTGGTTTGTCATTGTTTTGTCCTTAATTAGTTGCCGCCAAAGCAGAGATATTTCACGTCCATGTATTCATCGATACCTTGTTTTGCTCCTTCGCGTCCGATACCGGACTGCTTAACACCACCGAAAGGAGCCACTTCAGTAGAGATCATACCTTCGTTAATGCCGACCATGCCGTATTCGAGCGCTTCTGCGATTTTCCAAACACGGTGAATGTTTTGGCTGTAGAAGTACGACGCAAGGCCGTAGATGGTGTCGTTCGCCATTTCGATCAGCTGTTCGTCGCTGTCAAAACGAATCACTGGCGCGACAGGGCCAAAGATTTCCTCAGAGACAATCTTCATGTCGTGAGTAACGTCTTTGAGAACCACTGGCTGCATAAATAGACCATCGAGCTTCTTAAGTTCTGAAACCGGCTTCGCACCTTGCTCGATAGCACCATCGATCAACGCTTGAATGCCTTGCTTCGCTGACTCGCTGATCACTGGACCAATGTTGACCCCCTCTTCCAATCCGTTACCAACTTTGAGCTGCTGAACCGCAGCGTCAAACTTAGCAACGAATTCGTCATACACTTTGCTGTGTACATAGAAACGGTTCGCACAAACACACGTTTGGCCTGCGTTACGGAACTTCGACGCCATCGCACCCGCCACGGCTGCATCAATGTCGGCATCATCGAATACGATAAACGGCGCGTTGCCACCGAGCTCCATTGAGGTACGTTTAATGTCCGCCGCGCTTTGCTGCATCAGCACACTACCAACTTGGGTAGAGCCAGTGAAAGACAACTTGCGAATCAACGGATGCGAAGTGAAAATAGCGCCTACCTGACGTGAATTTTCACCGAGAACCACTTGCAGCACATCGCGTGGGATACCCGCTTGATAGGCAAGCTCTGCGACCGCAAACGCAGACAGCGGCGTAGATTCAGATGGCTTCACCACAAAGCTACAGCCTGCCGCTAAAGCTGGCCCTGCTTTGCGCGTGATCATCGCAATTGGGAAGTTCCAAGGCGTAATCGCACAGGCAACACCAATTGGCTGTTTGATGGTCACCAAACGCTTGTCTGCACTTGGGGCAGGAATCGTCTCACCGTAGGTACGTTTCGCTTCTTCAGCAAACCATTCGATAAAGCTCGCACCGTAAAGCACTTCACCTTGAGCTTCCGCTAGCGGCTTACCTTGCTCTAACGTCATCAAACGGCCAAGGTCGGCTTTGTTTTCTAACAGGAGTTGGAACCAACGATTGAGCATGCCAGCACGCATTTTTGCTGGCAGTGCCGCCCACTCTTTCTGCGCCACACTGGCACGTTCAATGCCATTTAAAATGTCGTTTTCGGTTGAGACTGGTGCGTACCCGAGGAGTTCTCCGGTCGCCGGATTAGTCACTGCAATGCCCTGTTGTGGATTCGCTACCATAAACGAAACAAGGCTTTGGTTTTGTATCTGTTGCATGGTCATTCCTTTTGACAACTCATCATCGCCGCTAAGCCAGCGGCGAGTTTATGTTTAAGCAGGGATCTGCTGCGTAATACAGTGAATGTTCCCTCCGCCGAGTAGAACCTCTCTCGACGGTATCGCGATGATTTGGTATTCCGGCATCGCGTTTTGCAAAATATCGATCGCCATAGCGTCGGTCTCTTCGTCCAGCATCGGCAAGAACACATGCTCGTTGACGATAAGAAAGTTGGCATAAGAGGCACTTAGGCGTTCGCCAGCTTGTCGACTCATTCCTGAACTGGCGTCAATGCCATTGGCTTCGCGCTCGCTGTAATGCAACGGACCCGGTAATGGCAAACGGACAATTTCAATCTCGCGCCCTCTCGCATCGTGCTGAGATTTCAGTACTTGTTCCGCTTGACGAGATAACGCGTATTGCGGATCGCTTGGGTCATCGGTCCAACTTAGTACCACTTTACCCGGTGCGATAACGTGCATCAGGTTGTCGATATGGCCGTCTGTTTCGTCATTGAATAAACCATTTGGCAACCAAATGACTTTTTCGATACCGAGGTAGACCTTTAACTGCTCTTCGATTTGCGCTTTGCTCAACTGCGGATTACGTCCTGGGCTGAGTAAGCACTCTTCTGTGGTGTAAAGCGTGCCTTCACCATCGGTGTGAATCGCCCCACCTTCAAGTACAAACGGTGCGCGGTAATGATCAATACCGATGATGTCGCACACCGAACCAGCGACAAGATCGTCCTGCTGCCAGTTGTCGTAAAGGCCGTTGTATTCGCCGCCCCACGCGTTGAATTGCCAACTAATCCCACGGCGCTCGCCCGCTTGGTTAACAAGCACGGTCGGCCCGATGTCTCGCATCCACGCATCGTTAAATGGGATTTCCACCAAACGTACATCTGAGTGAAGCATTTGACGCGCTCGGTCAAAGTTGTGCGAGCACACCGCCACACACACTTTGGTCACTTCCGCGATTAAGTTCGCGATTCTGGCGAAGGTTTCTTGCGCGGGTAATGCGTCATCACGCCAGTTGTCTTTCCTTTCTGGCCACGCTAGCCAAACTTCACTAACCGGCTGAAACTCAGCCGGAAAATAGAAGCCATCTTGCGCTGGTGTTGTCGATAACTTCATACTAACGCCTCCTTAAACAGCCAGCTTGCCAACGCTGGTGTAAAGGTCTGGACGACGGTCGCGGAACAAGCCCCACGCGTGACGCGCTTTCGCTGTCGTAGCGAGGTCGATTTCTGCGTAAATGATGGTTTCACCTTCACGCGGTGCTTCGGCAATTTTTGCACCAGTGTGGTCCGTGATAAAAGAAGAGCCGTAGAACGTGGTCTCGATACCATCATCGACTTCAATACCCACTCGGTTTGACGCAATCACTGGAACGAGGTTTGCTGCCGAGTGACCTTGCATTGTACGTTGCCAGTGATCACGCGAGTCCAGAGTTGGATCTTGAGGCTCAGAACCGATTGCAGTTGGGTAGAAAATCGCTTCAGCCCCGTGTAGAGCCAAACTGCGCGCAAGCTCCGGAAACCATTGGTCCCAGCAAATGCCAGCACCAAACTTACCGAACTTGGTTTGCCACACTTTGAAACCGGTATCGCCAGGGCTAAAGTAGTACTTCTCGCTGTAGCCCGGGCCGTCAGGAATGTGTGACTTGCGGTAGTTATCTAGTACCGTACCATCGGCATCAATCATCACTAGCGAGTTAAAAAACGTGTTGCCCGCTTTTTCAAAGTAGCTGACTGGAATCACCACGCCGAGCTCTTTAGCCAACGCACTCATCTCTTTAATAAGACGACAATTCTCCGTTTCTTCTGCAAGCTCGAAATACTTCGCTTCTTGTCTTTTGCAGAAGTAAGGCGCAGCAAACAACTCTTGTGGAAGAATCACGTTCGCACCGTTTTGTGCTGCTTCACGAATCGCCTTTTTTGCTTTGGCTAAGTTGTCTTCCAGATCCCAGCTTTTCGTCAGTTGAAGGGCTGCAAATTTCACCACTTTGCTCATTGGATATTCCTTATCTCTTAAATCGCCAGTTTGTCACGTAGGTTGTAGTAAGCCGCACCCATTGCCGTAAACGGAATTTGGAAGTGGCGGCCACCTGGGAAGGAGTAATGTTTCAGTGCAGCAAACGCATCGAAACGTTCAGCGTGTCCGGTCAATGCTTCTGCCAGCAACTTGCCTGCGAGGTGAGTACACGTTACACCGTGACCGCTGTAGCCTTGTAGGTAGTAAATGTTGTCTGCAAACGAGCCAAATTGCGGCATGCGTGAGTAAGTCAGCAAGAAGTTACCCGTCCAGGTATAATCAATCTTGATGCCTTTCAACTGTGGGAAGACTTTCTCCATCTTCGGACGAATCAATGCTTCAATGTTTTCTGGGTCACGTGCGCCGTAAACCACACCACCTCCGAATAACAAACGCTTGTCGGCGGTTAAGCGGAAGTAGTCCAGCAAGTAGTTACAGTCTTCAACGCAGTAGTCACTGGTCAGCACTTGTTTTAGCTGCTCATCACTCAAAGGCTGAGTCGCCACCACTTGTGTGCCACACGGAATCGCTTTGTTGCTGATGTTTGGTGCCAACCCACCAAGATACGCGTTACCTGCCAAAACCACGTACTTGCTCTTCACGCTACCTTGCGCCGTTTTGACTACTGGGTTAATCCCTTTGTCAATCGACACGACCGCCGACTGCTCAAAGATTTGGCCACCCAGAGAAATAAACGCAGCGGCTTCACCTAACGCGAGTTTAAGCGGGTGAATGTGACCACCGCGCATATCCAACAAGCCACCAGTGTACACTTTGGTCCCTACCGCTTGTTCTACTTCTCCTGCGTCAAGCAGTGTCAGTTGGTCGTTGCCGTAACGCTCCCAGTTCTTCTTATGCTCTTCTAGCCCTTTGAGTTGTTTACTATTCAGTGCCGTGAACAAACCACCTTGCTTGTAATCACAGTTGATGTCGTATTTGTCGATCAGACCACGGATGATATCGCCGCCTTCAAAAATCATATCGCACAGAGCTTTGGCTTGGTTTTGGTCGTAACGGCTTTCAATCACGTCAACATCTCGGCTGTAGCTATTAACGATTTGGCCGCCGTTACGACCAGTTGCCCCAAAGCCCACTTTTGCGCTTTCTAGCACAACAACTTTAAAACCTTTTTCCGCTAGGTGCAGTGCAGAAGAAAGACCAGAAAATCCCGCACCGACTACACACACATCGCACTCGATGTCGTTTTGCAACTGTGGGTATTCCGGCATGTTTGGCACAGAGTGCGCGTAGAACGAATCCGTATGCTTGTTCATAGAACTATTCCTTTATTTATCGTAATCGTCAGCAGGCTTAAGGATGGAGGCGAATCCAAGTGGTTTTGGTTTCGGTGAATTTTTCAATCGCGTGGAGAGACTTGTCTCGACCGTTTCCGCTCATTTTGAATCCACCAAATGGAACCGTCATGTCACCTTCGTTATAGTTGTTGACCCAAACCGAGCCGGCTTGCAGTCGTTTTGCTACGCGATGAACGCGGTTGATATTGCTACTCCAAAGTGCAGCACCTAAGCCGTACTTCGAATCGTTAGCGATCTCAATTGCTTGCGCTTCGTCTTTGAATGGAATGACACACAGCACCGGACCAAAAATTTCCTCTTGAGCGAGACGCATCTTGTTGTCGACGTTGTCTAAAATGGTTGGGGAAACAAATGCACCTTGCCCATCGACATCGCCGCCACAACGTACGTTTGCACCTTCTGATTCACCTAACGAGATGTATTCCAACACTTTTGATTTATGATCTTGGTCGATGAGCGCTCCCATGGATGAACTTGGGTCCATTGGGTCTTTTGGCGTGAACGCTTTCGACGCTTGAATAACTTTTTCTAAGAACTGATCTTTGATGCTTTCGTGAACAAGCAGGCGGGTTGCCGCGACGCACACCTCACCTTGGTTGTAGAAACACCCTGCGGCGGTTTCTGCTGCTGCGCGGTCTAAATCATCACAATCTTCAAACACGATGTTCGCGTTCTTGCCGCCCGCTTCTGCAAACACGCGCTTTAGGTTGCTCTCACCCGATCTGACCATCAGTTGGCCTGCAATGCGCGTCGAGCCTGTGAAGGCGATGCAGTCTACGTCTTGGTGTTTCGCCAGCGCGTCGCCAGCTTCATGACCAAAACCCGTAACGACTTGGAAAACGCCTGTTGGTAAGCCCGCTTGAGAAGCAAGTTGACCTAGAAATATCGCGGTGAGAGAAGATTTTTCTGACGGTTTTAGAATCACGCTGTTACCAGCGGCTAAAGCAGGACCAAGCTTCCAGCACGCAAGCCAAAGGGGGAAGTTCCACGGTACAACCGCAGCAACCACACCAATTGGTTGATGAGAAATAAAAGCGTGTACATCTTTTTCGGTTGGGGCAACTTCGCCGTATACTTTGTCGATTGCTTCTGCGTACCAACGTAATGCACTCGCCGCACCAGGGATATCGGTAGAGAAGCTGTGAGAGATAGGCTTACCGGTATCAAGCGTTTCTAGCAGAGCCAATTCTTCTTGGTTTTGATCAATCAAGTCAGCAAACTGTTTAAGCACTGCTTTGCGATGAGCTGGGCTGCTCTCGCTCCACTGACCGGATTGAAATGCTTGGCGAGCGTATGAAACCGCGAGATCAACATCTTCATTTTGGCAACGGGCGATTTCGGTGAATATCTCATCTGTTGCTGGGTTAACTACCGGGATGGTTTGCCCTGTTAAAGCGGCACTGTATTCACCGTTAATGTACGCCCTGTTTTCGATGTTTAGATTGTTTTTTAGTTCAATCCATTGCTCTTGGGTTTTCATACGCTCTCCTTGTGATCACACAAGGCAAGCCCCCACTAAAATGTGGTTGGCGTATGCGCACTTATCATTCGACAAGCCTTGTCTGTGTGATTAGTAAATCGATGGGGCTTCGTCGTATCAATAATGTACGACTCGCCCGCTGTTATGACATGAGATTGCCCTTTATATTCCAGAGTGATTTCACCCTCTAATACGGTGCCAATCTCTTCGCCTTCGTGTTTGATTTCTGCCGCACCAGTGGTTCCATAAGGTGCGTATTCCTCGATCAAGAATCCGATGACTTGATCTTTGTCGCCATTCGTTACCAGTTTCATGGACACCGTCTCGCTCCCGATTTCCACAAGATCTGACGGCTTGATGACTACTTTCACTTCATCGTTCGAAGGTTGTTCAAAAGTGAAAAACTCTGATAACGATAAAGAAAATACATTAACGATTTTTTGTAGTGAGCTGACCGACGGGCTCACTTTGCCATTTTCAATGGATGAGATCGCACTGTGGGTAATACCAGCGCGCTCGGCTAGTTCCCTTTGTGACAATCCATGTTTTTTTCGTAACTGAACAATATTTTTACCAATCTCTTGATTGTCCATTCATACAGCTCCAAACGTTTAACGAGAGGTAGCCATCATAAATTCATTGAACAAAATTTGAGAGAAATGATTGGTTTTTGCTTCCCATTCTGGGTGCCACTGCACGCCAACGAAAAATTTTTGATTAGGAAGACTAAATGCTTCTACCAAGCCATCCGGGGCTTTAGCTTCTACTTGTAATAGGGGAGCAAGCTGATCGACGCCTTGGTTGTGTAGTGTGTTCACTTCAAAGAAGGTGGTGTTTTCCCAATGATTTTGCACCAGCCATTGTTCAAATAAGCTCTGTTTTTGAACTAGCACAGCGTGTGCTGGCGCGTATTTTTGTTCGAAATCTTCAACAGGCGCTTCACGATGGTCATTGAAGCCGGAGTCATGAACGGCTGGGTTTAACGAGCCACCGAGTGCGACATTCATCTCTTGAAAGCCGCGGCAAATACCAAGGCACGGAATGTTTTGGTCAACCGCATGACGAATTAACGTGAATGAGAGCTCATCACGAGCTTCATCTTTGTAGCTCTCTTCGTGCGTTGCATTGTATCGATGTGGCGCAACGTTAGAGTGGCTGCCAGGAAAAAGAAAACCATCACATATGTCTAGGATGGTGGTTACGTCATCGCCCGACATGTCGGGAGCCAACATAATCGGTAGTCCTCCAAAATCCTTTATGGCGCGAAGGTAAAAGTCGTTGACCGCTTGTATCTGATAGCCACCCAACTCTTTAGCGCAGCTAACCACACCAATGATGGGTTTGTGTGTATCTGCCATGATATGTCCGTGTTCAATTTATTTAACACAAACCCTACAAACCATGTACAAAATTATCAACACAGATGACCATTATTATCGTCACAACGTGATCTGACGCACTTTTTAGGCTTCAAAACTGAATATTTATGCTCATTATATTGAACAGAACAAAATCAACTGTTACAAAATAGTTAACAGAAAGACATAAAAACCAGCCGTTAAACATCAAAAGCACAGTGTAAGTGCATGTTTAAATTAAAAATAACCTGAAAAACAAACAACTCGTTCAGAGTGCTGTAATTTATTTGTTAATTTGGTTATTTCTAATTTCTACTCGTCAGGCTATTTGGAGAAGAAAATGGAATCGTATCTACAGGAAGTACAAAATTTTAAACAAAAATGGCCCGATATTGAATTTATCGATCTCATCTTTACCGATATAAATGCCACCCCAAGAGGAAAACGCATCCCGATAGATGCTCTAGAAAAACTGAATAAAGGTGTTGCCCTCCCCCTTTCGACCATCACCCTAGATACCAAAGGTAACGTCGTTGAAACGGCCGGGTTGGGAGAAGATCTCGGAGAACCAGATAATCTCTGCTATCCAATCAGCGGCACCTTAATGCCGACGGCAAAAGAACAAGTTGGTCAGCTACTGCTTAGTATGATGGATGAAACCGGGCAGCACCCTAACCCACTGTTCATCCGAAACATTCTCGCTTCTATATTGCAAACACTGCATGCTAAAGACCAATATCCTTGTGTCGCGCTCGAGCTGGAGTTCTATTTAATAGACAAAACCCGCGGCGAAAATGGCGAACCATTAACGGCAATTAACCCCACGAAAAAAACTCGAGAAAAAGATACCGAGGTTTACGACCTTGATGGACTAGATGACTACGCTGATTTCTTGGCCGACCTTAATCGAATTGCATTAGAACAAGGTTTAAACACTTCCGGAGCCCTATCTGAATCGGCACCAGGGCAGTTCGAAATCAACTTCAACCATTCTAAAGATGTACTTCGAGCATGTGATGAAATCATCATCGCAAAACGCTTGATTCGCCAGGTCGCTCATCAGCACGGATTTGACGCCACATTTATGGCGAAACCTTTTAGTGAGCAAGCGGGTAATGGCATGCACATTCATCTCAGCTTGGTTGATACAGATGGTAACAACCACTTTAGCCAATCAGACGGTCAAGCGAGCGCCTTCTTCTATCAAACCATGGCAGCGATGCTGTCACAAACATCCGATGCCATGGCTCTAATCTGTCCTAACGTTAACTCTTACCGTCGCTTTGTTCCTGGCGCTTACGTCCCAACCAAAGCCGATTGGGGAGAAAACCACCGCGGTGTTGCGTTGCGTGTGCCTATCAGCGATAGCAAAAATCGCCGTATAGAGCATCGTATAGCAGGCGCTGACGTTAACCCATACATTCTCGCTGCAGTAGTACTTTCCGCAGTATTAGCGAGTGAAAGCTACACCAAAGATCAATGTCCACCGACTCTCAGTGATGATGCAATTGAGTTACCTCTGCGTATGTCAGAAGCTCTAGAGCGACTGGAGCACAGTGAGCTGGCTCAATACATCTCAAGAGACTTTATCGATTTGTATCTAGCTTGCAAACAGAGTGAACTCGCAGAATTTGAGCGAGCGATTACTCCATTGGAAATCGACTGGATGTTGCACTCGGCATAAACAAAGGAAATGAACTTTATGACTACGCAGACCAAGGCGCTGGATGCGCCTCTTAAAATCAACTCTCAACACATTATTGTTTCTTTAATCTCGGTTGCGACGTTTGTCTTTTTTACCACAATCGGTTTGAACCATGAGGAAGGCGAAGCCTACGGATGGATGAGCCTTTTACCAACGGCGTTGGTATTGGTCTTTGCGCTGACAACACACCGAACTGTGGAAGCCCTCTTTAGCGGCGCTATTGCCGGTGTTCTTCTGCTTAACCCAACTGAAGCGGTAGAACAGATTGTTGATATTTCCATGAGTGTAATGATGGATGAAACTATTGCCTGGATCATCCTCGTTTGTGGTTTGATGGGCGGCCTAATTGCTATTTTGGAGAAAGGCGGCAGTATCTTAAGCTTCTCCGACATGTTGGTCACGAAAGTAAAAAGCCGTAAGCAATCGATGCTGATGACCTTTGCGTTAGGTATTCTGATCTTTATCGACGATTATTTGAATGCGATTGCAATTTCTTCCTCAATGAAAAAAGTTACGGACGGTTACCAAATCTCGCGTGAAAAACTCTCATATCTTGTGGATTCAACCGCCGCGCCTATCTGTATCCTCGTACCGATTTCCACTTGGGCAATTTTCTTCAGTTCGTTGCTAGAAGCAAACGGAGTAGCAGAAGCGGGAGATGGTATCAAAGCATACATTGAAGCTATTCCATACATGGCTTACGGCTGGGTAACGCTGGTGATTGTTTTGCTGGTTGCAATGGAAAAGATCCCAGATCTAGGTGCGATGAAAAAGGCAGAAAAGCGTGCGAAGAATGGTCAAGTTCGTCCAGACGGTGCAACAGATGTCGACTTTGGTCCCGATGTATCTGCACATACCAACCCAACCATGGGCCTTGTCAACTTCTTGTTGCCGATGATCGTACTCGTTGCCGCAAGTTGGTACTTTGGTATCGATCTACTTGCTGGTGTTTTCGTCGCGCTAATCTTTACTATTAGCTTTTACGGCGCACAAAAACTGATCTCGATGAACGACATGTTCGAAGCTGTTTATGATGGCATTAAGGTTATGCTACTGCCGCTTGCGACCGTTATTGGTGGTTTCATGTTGAAATCGGTCAACGACTCATTGGGCGTCACGCAGTATGTCATTGAGACCGTCAGCCCTTACCTGTCAGCGTCTTACTTCCCTGCGATTATCTTTATGATTACGGGCGCGTTGGTATTTGCAACGGCATCGTCTTGGGGAACGTTTGCAGTAGCGATGCCAATTGTTCTACCTTTGGGCGAACAGCTTGGTGTGCCTCTACACTTAACCGTTGCAGCGCTGCTTTCAGCATCAGCGGCAGGGAGCCACTCTTGTTTCTTTAGTGACTCAACCGTGTTATCTGCACAAGGTTCAGGCTGTACAGCAATGCAACACGCAACCACACAGTTTCCTTATGCGTTGATTGGTATTGTTGCAACCGCGATTTTCTTCTTCATCATCGGTTAGCCCCTTTATCTAATTGCAAAACCCTGCTCAAAAATAGCGGGGTTTTGTTCTATCAAGTCAAATGATCCTCTTAAAACGACTTTACGCCCGTTCAGTATAAAAATACTCAAAGATATACAACTGCACTCAATAAGGGTTTGGTAAACCTAATATTTTTGGTTCACGCTTAGCGAAGCGTTTATTGTGCAGCAAGGCAGCTTTTGAGTAACTAAAATGCCGCCTTAATACAGTGTTAACGGTCGGAGAGACATGAAAAAGTTAGCCCATGAGATATGGATATTTGACGGAGATCCCGTCCAATTCTTAGGACTCCCATACACCACTCGTATGACTATTGTTAGGCTTTCTGATGGTGGCCTTTGGGTTCATAGTCCAATTCAGTTATCAAATTCGATTAGAGAGCAAATCAACAATCTAGGCCAAGTGAAATACTTAATCGCTCCTAATCATTTACACCACTTGTTCTTATCTGAATGGGTATCTGCCTATCCTAGCGCAGAAGTTTATGGCACGGATGAAGTCATTAAGAAGTGCCGTGATGTACACTTTCACGCTTCACTTAACCAAGGCGGTAATGCTTGGAACTCTGAGATTGAACAAGAATTATTTTCTGGCTCCCCATTAATGGAAGAGTGTGTGTTTTATCATCGACTTTCAAAGACCTTAATTGTTACTGACCTCGTCGAGAATTTTTCTGGCCAGGAATTTAACTACTGGCAGCGGTTTGTGGCTAAAGGGGCCGGTATTCTTGCTCCGAATGGAAAAATGCCTTTGGATTGGCGCCTAAGTTTTATGTTTAGCAAACAAGAGGCTCGAAAACACTTAAATAAACTGCTGTCTTGGAAACCTAATATATTGGTTATGGCTCACGGTGAAATCGTCCTTGATAATGCAGACGAGTTCTTACAGCGCTCTTTTAAGTGGCTAGTATGAGACAACATTGAAAACTCACACAACAGAATAGACAAGAAGCTATTTTAACACATTAGGCCCTTTTAGCTTAGTCTTAGGGGGAATTTACAGAACTACACGTTATGTTTAACGATAAGATCCCCTGTTCCTCTTAATTGAGCATTATGCAGCAATTTAAAATTCCGTTAGAATTGCACTTCAAAAACTTCAATGCGAAGAATTCTGGACATTGATACGGACATAAGTTCAAGAGTTAACATAACGCTATAGCAATCTCTTACTAATAATTTACTTCGAGACATTGGCATACTCCCGAAACAAACCCTTCTACTCTAAAGGTTTTGTTAATAATAGTTGCCATGCTTGTTAGTTATTCTCGTTGAACTCAGTATCTTGAAGTTGTTTGAATATATGAATTTAAAAAAGAGACATAAGATGCACAAAAAACTCATCATTCTAAGCTTGCCTATTCTATTAGCCGCATGTGCGGCACCAAAGTATACGGTAGAAACAATCTCGAAAGAAAATCAGAGCAAGGAAATCACCATCGTAAAAGACAACGCCACGCGAGATGTTTTCTTAGATTCGATGCAAGACTGGTGTTTGGATACCGCCCATAAATGCACAGTCGTAAGCGACGGCACGCCTCCTGTTAGCTCTGAGCTGACACTTACTTACGTATCACGCTGGAGCTGGGATTTTAGAACATTTATCGCTGATGCTCAGATCAAAGCCTACAAAAATAACGAAAAAGTAGGACAAGTTGAATTTAAAGCACCAAACAGCGCGAATCCAGATAAATGGGGTAAAGACAACAAACGAATCATTTCGATGATGGATTTGTTATTCGGTAAACAAACCGTGAGTGAGGCTCAATCCAAGATTAAGCTGGGCGAAATGTAATGAGTCGAACAATTGCCCATTTAACAAGCCTCATATATTTGTAGAGAAAGATAGGAATGTTTAAGTGACTGAAGTCAAAACCATTGGGCTTTTCTTTATAACCGCCATTGCAGAAATATTAGGCTGCTACTTACCTTATCTCTGGTTAAAGGAAGATAAGTCAGTTTGGCTTTTGGTACCAGCAGCGCTATGCCTTGCTATGTTTGCTTGGCTTCTATCTTTACATCCTACCGCAACTGGCAGAGTTTATGCCGCTTACGGTGGTGTCTATATTTTTGTCGCAATTCTATGGTTGTGGTGTATCGACGGCGTTCGACCAACGCTCTGGGACATAGTGGGGGTTTCTGTCGCTATGCTTGGCATGTCAATCATCATGTTTTCACCCAGAGCATCCTAAACGTAACCGAGGGAAACCCTTACGCTTAGTATTTTGGCTATGTGCTAGATTTATTGATTAATAACATTATGACGTAATTGCTACATAGCCAAAGTATGCTTGGGCTTCACCCCAAAACAGCGCTATTTATAGGAGATACCAATGAACCATGCAGTGAACGCAAGATTTGATGAGTATCCAAAACATGTGCGTATTCGGATAGAAGAGCTACGAAATATCGTCTTAACTATCGCTTCTGAATTAAAACTGGGGGAAGTTGAAGAATCTCTAAAATGGGGAGAGCCAAGCTACAGTGTGAAAACAGGTAGCCCGGTAAGGATGGATTGGAAACAGAAAACGCCTAGTCGTTATTATCTGTTCTTTAATTGCCAAACTAAGCTCGTCGACACATTCCGCGAACTGTATAGTGACTCACTTGAGTTTCAGGGTAATCGAGCAATAATTCTATCTTTATCAGCACCTTTGCCAGAAGCTTCAATCAAGACCTGTTTAGAATTAGCATTAACCTATCAAAAGCGAAAGAACTTACCTCTTTTAGGTATGTAAAATCGCTTAATAAAACTATTTACGGCCGATTAACCATATTCAACTACTCTACCTTTGTATCCTTTCTAATGCTTCCGCAGTAAAGTTTTAGATTAAGTGGTCACGTTAATAGCGCCGTAACCAAACTAGTAATATCGAAATAAAGAAGAGTTTATGAAATCAAAAATCTTGTTCTTACTTATGCTTGGAGCTCATTTCAATGCTTTTTCAGCGACGAACTATCAAGTCAATGTGGTAGTAACAGAGCCTCAATCAACATTCATTTTTCCGACTTTTGAAATATCCTCTAAAGGAAAAAGCAAAACCAGTTTTGTCGACGGCTGCACGTACTTAGGAACCCTTTCAGAACCGAGCAAAAATAGCATACAGCTTGAAGCTACCATGTCATGCAACCGAGATGGCGCTACGTCAAGGATGGAAATGCCGGTATTTGTACTCAACTCCGAGGGTCAAAGCGCGAGTTATGATCTTGTAGAAAACGGGATCGTGATGTGGAAATATTCTGTAGAAGTTAAGCCGTCACTTAAAAAGTGATATATCAGAAATACTAAAGTAACAATCAGCACTATTAACCGCCGTTTAAGTGTAATAGGTATATTCTTTACGACTTAATGACGTTACTTGTTGCCGCAAGTCTCCAACTCATGTACAAAACAGCCCTAATTTTAATAGGAGCTAAGTGGCATGAATTTAATTGTACGTCAGGTAACTTTAGGTGATGCTGAAGGCATTACAAACGTCCTCAATCCCATCATTATTGAAGGTTTATACACTGTATTAGATACGCCTTTCACACCTGAAGAAGAAAAAGAGTTCATTACTCATTTCCCAGAACGGGGCGTGTTTACAGTCGCTTTATCCGAAAATAGCTCACAAGTCATTGGTTTCCAAAATATCGAGCCCTTTGCACAATATACAAAAGCTTTTGACCATGTTGGCATAATTGGTACGTTTGTTAGTGACGGTGCTCGTGGCCAAGGTGTGTCTAAACAGCTTTTCAAATCGACATTCGAAGTAGCCAAACAAAAGGGTTACGAAAAACTATTTGCGTACGTTCGCAGCGATAATGAGCGAGCGTTATCAGCCTATCTCAAACAAGGCTTCGAAACCGTAGGGACCGCGAAGAAGCATGCAAAAGTTCGTGGGAAATACGTAGACGAAGTCCTCATTGAGAAGTTTTTGTAGGTGTTAAGTCGCTAAACACTAAGCACGCATATAAGAACATTTGAACCAAGACTCAATTTCCGTCGTAGAAATCTCTTTTCTAAAATAGGTTATTTGAAATGAAACTGACCTCGGAAACTGAGTCAAGAATAATAGAAATGGCATGGGAAGACCGCACCCCATTTGAGGCTATCGAATTCCAATTTGGTTTGAATGAATCCGACGTGATTCAGTTTATGCGTAGCCGGCTCAAATCAAGTAGCTTTAAATTGTGGCGTAAAAGGGTTTCGGGGCGCAATACAAAACACAACAAGCTACGAAACTCAGACATCATTAGAGGTTATTGCCCAACTCAATATAAGCCGCGATAGCGAACTGCACTTGGCATAAATTTTTATTACTAATCGCAACATTTATCGCCCTACCTTTGAATCAACTCCATGATTGGAGGGGAATAGTCACCACTTAATTCAACCTAGGTGTTTCAGGGCGATAATAAATTCAATGGGAGTCATATTAACATCCTCAGACGCCATCAAGCTAATGATTCCACAGAAAAGATTAACACCAAACGCCCACTAAAAATAACTCAGATTAAGGCGTCATTTAACCCGTGTATCAATCTTCTTTTACCTTCTATTTAGGCACTAGAATCACTAACCTTCTATTTTATCTTTGAAGGCACAGATAAAAAGCTGCATGATTAAAAAGGAAAAATAGCGGATAACGGTTTAACAAGCACTCGGAGCTTGGAGGCAATTTTGAACAAATTACTAATGATATTTGCGTTGGTTTCTTTACCTTGCTTGGCCTCTGATGATGTTGAAGATCCCTGCAAAGTAAAAGGCGGTGGCGTTATGGCTGGTTATCAGTGTGTAGAAAAGAAAATGGAATCTGCAGATAAAGAGCTTAACGAAAGTTACAAGGAAGCAATCGCTAGAATAGGTGAGGAAGAAAAAGCACTAAGGGAAACATGGTCTCAAACCGAACTGGTAGAGCCATTTCGAAAGGCCCAAAGAGCTTGGCTAAAATACAGAGACGCCGAATGTGAATTTACGGGCCTGTCTTCCACACCCTCACCCTGGCAAGGTGTCCAGATTGAAGAGTGTAAGTTAAGAATGACGTTAGAACGCGTCGAGTACTTCAATGGAGTATACGTAGGCTAAACGGATTACATCTAACAAAGCACTTCAATAAGATTCGCAACTCTTGGCAATTTCAGTTTAAATGTACTCGGTGTTTAAGATGCAAGCGTTCAGGTTGTGCGTAAAGCTTATATGGGTGTGAAATAATTATGGAAAAAGACGATTTAGTTGGGCTAGTAGTTAAGTATTTCGAGAAAATAGATGCCGGTGATCCTAGCTATCTGGATCTATTCTCAGAGGATGTTGACTTTTTCTTTCCTAAATTTGGGCAAGCGAAAGGAAAGAGTGCCTTAGTGGAGTTTGGCAATAGGATTAGTAGCTCGTTGATTAGTATCTGGCACGACATAGACGGCTTTCAAATAACGACTGCTGGAAACAAGGTCATTGTTGAAGGACAGGAAGGCGGCGTAATGAGTGATGGTACCTCTTGGCCGGACAACAAAGTTTCCACAGGGCGTTTTTGTAGTGTATTTGAGTTTGAAGGAAAAATGATAAGTCGTATGTTTGTGTACGTAGATCCTGACTTCCCGAGTCGAGATTTTGAGAGAATTTCCGTGCTGTCAGGCGAGAGCAACGTGCGACAAACTGTTCAAGCCTGAATACTACCGTTACCGCATAGCATCTTTGTTATGCGGTAGTATTCGTAGTTAAGGTGTGTTGAGGGCTTTGATATCGCTTTACTCACACCTTATCAGTGCGTTAGCCACATTCCCTTACTGATAGAAATGCTACTTTCTTCAATCGTCCTGTATTATGATAATGAAAAAGATTGCACTAATTTTAAAATTAAAATGAACCAAAAATTTTTTCTAAAACTACTCTCTGTCCCTTTTCTTCTAACCGGTTGCCAGTCTACGCAAAGCCAGCTTCAGCTTATACCTGAAAACGTATTATCAAACCTATCGACTCAATGGGCAGTGGTAGAGGCCTGTTTTCACTCCGATGCTTATAGCTTAGAGCAATCCGTAAACTATCGAGAGGCCATTAACTATTCTTTTTCTACTTGGCTAGTCGATCAGTCCGATATCGATCAGTCTGTAAATGAAGCTCGTGTAGCGTTATCAGAATATCAGTCTCAGAATGATGGTTTAGGAACAACATGTAAGGATTGGCACCTACCCCTAGAATCTGGATTGCGAGAAGTTAACAATCATAAGAATCAAGTGGCGATAGACCAGCAGCGAGCACATGAAATACATAAAGCAAACGCTTCTAAACCTGTAACGTATTCAACACCAGCATCTACTTCGACTAGTAATGTTGTTCACTGTTACAAATTGGAAGACGTTAGCTTGAATAAGAACATTCAAACCTTTAATGGAATGATATGCCCTATAGGCTGGCTTAAATATTATGGCTATTAATGTATTTGATTAATACAGTACTTAAGAATGAACTCTAAGTTTAATTTTTAGTTCAAGATTGGGTTTCTTGTTTACAATGTTATGTTTCCAGTTGGATTACCGTATTCGAATAGATTGACGAAGTTAATCAATATATGTGTATTGATGCTTACTTTTTATCGAGTTATCTTTGTTTGATAGCCATTAAAACGAGTAAGGAAACAAAGTGACTGTGTTAACAAAAGGCATACACCACGTAGGTTTAACCGTATCTAACCTAGAAGCAAGCGCGAAGTTTTTCACTGAACAATTAGGTTGGAGTGAAGTAAAAAGAAATCCAGACTACCCGGCAATATTTGTGAGTGATGGGCATATCATGCTTACACTATGGGCGGCTAAGGCTGATGCCGCCACTCCTTTTGACAGAAAAACGAATATTGGTTTGCATCACTTAGCTTTACTCGTAGAGACTGAGAAGCAACTCTATGAGTTGCATGATCAATTTATGGCGTCGGGAATCGAAATTGAGTTTGGTCCCGAGCTTGTTAAGACAGGACCCGCAAAACATTTAATGTGTTACGACCCAAGTGGTATTAGGGTTGAGTTTTTCTGGGCGGGCTCATAAAACAAACATAACAAAGTTTTATAATAGGGATTTGGTACACATGGCATTGTTAGTTTGCACCGCGTTTGGTGTTTACGGTGCTTAGCAGAAGCTTGTGTATCGAATGCCCCCCCCCTCCTACTACACATTTTGCGACTTACGAGTAAGTCCAAAAGGATAAATGTTATGTATAAAATCGGCGTTGTTTTATTTGATGATTTCACGGATGTCGATTTCTTTCTTATGTATGACTTGCTAGGGCGCACAACCGACAGTTGGACAGTAAGTATACTTGGAACTAAATCTGAACATCATTCCCACCTCAGTATGAAAGTTAAAACAGACGGACACCTTTCTGAGGTGACGAATCAAGATGTCGTTCTTATTACAAGCGGCAAACGGGGTATTCCAGCCGCTTTAAAAGATGCTGAATTTATGTCAGCGTTGAATCTTGATCCAAATAGGCAGCTAATAGGTTCGATTTGTGCGGGATCATTCATCCTCCATGAACTCGGTTTACTAAAAGGCAAGCGATTAACAACAAACCCAGATGCAAAGGATGTTCTACAAAGTATGGGAGGAGATGTTCAGGATCTGCCTCTCGTGATAGACGGTAATGTAGCGACGGCCGGTGGCTGCCTTTCACTGATGTATCTAATTGGTTGGTTAACAGAGCGGCTATTTGACTCAAACAAACGAAAAGCTATACAAAATCAATTGATACCTGCTGGGCAATTAGAGCTGTTTGAAGAACTGATTGCCACAACTATTCAATCAGCAGAGTTAGCAAGCTCGGATAACAAGGCGTTAAATAATCATTCATAACATGTGGTGTTTTACATTACGTTAGTTTTAGTGTTTAGGGTAAGTCACACATCAGTCTTGTGCGACTTACCCTTGAACATAACGCCACTTGGGGAAATTAACTTACAGGGAGTAAATCAATTGGTAAAAATGTACGGTTCTGAAGAGACAAGAGCGTTTTGCTGTAATTGTAAAGAAGTAACGCTACATCGGTACGAAAGCTTCTCTAAAGCGCAGGAAAAGACCGAGAAAAAAGCTAAAGGTTTCTTCTCAGGTCTATTTGCAGCAATAATTAGCTCATTAATGGAAGGCGAAGCGACTGGTGACTACAAATGTACAATATGCGGCACCAATCTTCACACGCCAGATAATTTAGATTAATAGTCAGTGTCTCTAATGCCACGGCTAGTGGCACGCAACATGACTTATAGACGGCTCTAGTGGGTTTGAAGTGTATGCACCTTATGCATTGCATTTAGGGTTTTGAGGTTGTGTTGCGGATCAGGTAGTGCGCTTTTATCTTTAACAAGGGGCTAACGCAGAGCAAAAACAAGGGACAAGAAAAGAAGTAGTTTTACTTGAGTATCAATGAATTACAGACACAAAAAAGCCCACCAAAAGGTGGGCTTTTTTAAAATTTGGTGGGTCCGGGCGAACTCGAATCGCCGACCCCTACCATGTCAAGGTAGTACTCTAACCAACTGAGCTACGGACCCAAATTTTTATGTTCCTAACCATTCAATTCAGAATGGTGCGTCCGAGTGGACTCGAACCACCGACCCCCGCCATGTCAAGGCGATACTCTAACCAGCTGAGCTACGGACGCATTTCTCTGGAACGACGAGGATATTAGCTATAAGCGAACGACGGTGCAAGCACAAATTTACCAACTTTGAACCGTTTGGCGAAAATGTAAACTCAACACGCGTTTTCAGATGATTTTATCGACAAGGACTGAGCCTGCAGGGTTTAAAAGTGTGATCTATATAACTTTTATTATCTCACTTAATTGTCGTAAGGCACTTCACTGAGCATCCAAATCTGTAAGGTTTGCGATACCTTAGGGCAAGTGCCGAACAAAATCTGATATTTAGGTTTAAATGGTTCGCCGATATAGGTTGTACGGATCAACTCTCCTGTTTTGACGTCTACTTGAGTGCTCACCCTGCCTTTGAAGTTTTGAAATATGACAAACTGCTCACTGTGGTAAACCATTTGCTCTCGGTAAAACAAGAAATGATCTTGGGGTGTCTCTGTCAATTCACACTCCAGTGGTTTCAAATTAGGTATCGCACTAGCATTCGATGCGATGAACAACGCCGATAAAATCCATCCGTATCGCATATGGCTGCCCTATTCTGCCCTCTTTTTCAAAGTATAGGCCCTGCCTTGATGACTGATACAAAAAAGGCTTTGATCATCTCTAATCAAAGCCCCTTGTTTCTGCTGGTTAATTGTCGTGTTTAGTCGTCCGCCTCAAACACAACGTTATAATTTTCGGTGTATGTACAATTCGGCTGACGGCTACAAGTAAAGAAACGTCTCCCTTTGAACTCACCTTGGCTTGCGGTTTTAATGATCATCGGACTGCCGCATTTTTTACAAAAACGCACTTCTTTATCGGGCTCAATCAAATCAATGTGTGCCGCAAGCAAACGACGTAATCGCCCAACTTGATAACTGTGCTTTATCGAGGCGCCAATTAAAGGCAGGTTGGCCGTCTTACAAACATGAATCAATAACTTTTGTCTTTCTATCTTACCCTTGTTTAGCTCCTGCCCATTATCCAATTCAACGATAACGCGCGGCTCTAGTGTCCTTGGGTCACAAATAACGTAATCAAAATAGCTTCGAGATATACGATTGTTCGCGACAAAAAACTGCTTCTTATTTTTGATTTCTTTTGGCGTAACCAAACTGGACATGTTTACTTTCGCGAATACTACGGCATGCTCCCCTACCGCCGCTCTTAACGCATTATAGAACGCACCCTCTTGACCTCTGAGCAGGGGGCCTTTCGAGCGATAAGGATAATCACGCGTGTCATCGTGCTTAATCACGTACTTTTGAATAACAAAGAAGAATAAAACCAGAAGAACAACAATGATAAAAATGTTGGTCATAAATAAAGTGCATCCAAAACAACTCGTTGCTCAAAGCGTAAATGGAAATGTTATGCAGAGCAACAAAACCTCGCAATTTTGAGGCTCCACGACGATAGCGAGAAACAGAAAATTTTGCTCACCATAAAAACGAGCCAATCACACACTTGGATTGGCTCGTTTAAATTTTGTTAATACATTATGTATGCTAAGAATCAACTATTAGCGTCTGGCTGATTCTCTGGCATCGCATCAATAAAAGCTGGCAGTTGATTGCATGACTGCACAACAGCGTTAATGGTTGGATAAAGAGAGGTATCTACACCAAAGCGTTGTGCGTTATAAAATTGTGGTACCAGACAAATATCGACAATAGATGGCGAGCTTGTCAGGCTAAACTTGCAATCACCATTTAGTTTACGATGCTTCTGAAGTTTCTCTTCTAATGCTGTAAAACCTTTGTGGATCCAGTGATGAATCCAAGCGACTTTGCGCTCTGACTCGCAAGCTAACTCCCCCTCTAAATACTGTAGAACTCTCAAGTTATTCAGGGGATGAATTTCCATTGCAATATCCTGAGCCAAAGCTAGTGCTTGATATCGAAGCGGCGTTTGCTCGGGGATCACAGTGACATCCGGGTAGTGTTCTTCTAAGTATTGAATGATCGCCAGTGACTGGGTTAACTGAACCTCCCCATCCACCAGCAAAGGAACCAGTTCAGAAGCGTTTAACTCATGGTACTCGTCACTGTGTTGTTCGCCACCATTGCGCACCAAGTGTACCGATTTTGAATCATACGATAACTCTTTAAGATTCAAGCAAATACGCACACGATACGCCGCCGATGATCGCCAGTATCCGTATAAAATCATGCTATCGCTCATATCGTCTCCCAACCAGCATTGTTAGTGCTTGAGATATTGGCTAACTTGTTGGTCAATCGAGCCGAATATGTTGTTGCCATCCGCATCGAACATTTCCAATCTAATTGAATCTCCAAACGACATGAAGTTAGTCGACGGCTTACCATCACGAATGGTTTCAATCATGCGAACTTCCGCGATACATGAATAGCCAACGCCACCTTCTTCAATAGAAGTGCCATGTTCCGTTCCCTGCTTGTTGGATACCGTACCTGAGCCTATAATCGCCCCAGCAGATAGCGGGCGCGTTTTAGTCGCGTGAACAATTAAGTCTGCGAAATCAAACGTCATATCGATACCCGCATTTGGGCGACCAAACGGCTTGTGGTTGTATGTCGAGACCAGTGGTAAATGCACTTTGTTTTCGTACCACGCATCGCCTAGTTCGTCAGGTGTTACTGCCACAGGAGAAAACGCAGAAGAAGGTTTAGATTGGAAAAAACCAAACCCTTTAGCTAACTCTGCCGGAATTAGACCGCGCAGTGAGACATCATTCACCAGCATGATCAAACGAATCGACTCCTGAGCCTCTGCAACACTCGCGCCCATTGGTACGTCACCAGTTACCACAGCCACTTCACCTTCGAAATCAATACCCCATTCATCACTCGCAAACTCGATGTTGTCACAAGGTCCAATAAAGGCATCAGAGCCTCCTTGGTACATCAGCGGGTCCGTCCAAAAACTCTCTGGCATTTCAGCGCCGCGAGCTTTTCGAACCAACTCAACGTGGTTTACGTAAGCACTGCCATCAGCCCACTGATAAGCGCGAGGAAGCGGCGACTCACAGTAGTGCGCTTCAAACTCTTCATACCCTGCAACCGTGCCATTGTTCAGTGCAACGTATAGCTCTTCCAGTTGCGGTGCTAGCGTATCCCAGTTATCAAGCGCCACCTGCATCGTCGGAGCTAAGTTCATGGGGTGGAAAATTTCTGTCGCAGGTACGCAGCGCGTTAAGTCTTTGCTCACGACCATCAACAAACCGTCACGAGTGCCATTTTTCTTGGTTGCTAATTTCATCCTTGCCTCTTACTTCTCTTGCCAGCTATAGACGTATTCTTTGTTTTCTACTTTTTCCAGCTCATCCGAAAACTGAAGTGCGTGACGCGTATCAATCATGACCGCAACTTCGTCGGTGAAAGTCTTCTTGTGCTCTCGCCCTGCTTTGAATGCTTTCGGGTGAGGACCATGCGTAAATCCTGCTGGATGGAATGTCACCATACCCGCTTCAATGTTGTCACGGCTGAAAAAATCACCTGCATGGTAGAACAAGACTTCGTCATAATCGTCATTGTTGTGATAGAACGGTACTTTGAGCGCTCCGGGATCACTTTCAATTGGACGAGGAACGAAGGTACACACCACAAATCCTGCTCCTACAAATGTAGTATGTGCAGAAGGCGGTAAGTGATAACGATGTGACATGAGTGGACGAATATCACGCCAGTTTACTTTTACTACCGCCAAATCACCATGCCAGCCAATCGCATCCAGCGGGTTGAATGGGTAAGTGATAACACTGACTTTATCGTGGCGTTTCACCTGAACCTGTGTTTGATTCTCAGAATATTGAGCACGGAACTGATCGTTGATCGACGGCGTTTCTAAAACCGCCGGATCAAACACCGCGTGGTTTCCAACCATGCCTTTTTCGGGCAATGTATAAGCCGCATCGGTGTTTTCGATCATCAGAATGAACATCGGCTCGCTTGGCTCTAAACGCCAGCTCGTTGAGCGCGGGATCATGACATAATCCCCTTCACTCACTTTTAAATGACCATAATCACAATACAGATCTGCCGTTCCTTGGTGGATGAACAGCAGTTCGTCGCCATCAGCGTTTCTCACCAAGAAGTCCATTTTTTCATCCATACGCCAAACACGAACTTTACAATTCGCGTTGTGTAATAGATGCGGGACTGCCCAAGGGGTAATATGGCTGGCTTTCTCGACTAGATTAAAATCGAACGCTCGTGGACGTAGCTCGCCCTCCCACTCAGACCATCCCGTTGGGGCATGTTGATGATGAAAATGTGTTGCGGGGCCAAAAAAACCACTTCGACCTGCCTCACGTTCATAAATTGCCTCTTCCGGGAAGTCAGCATGCGCTTGTTTAGAGCACACTCCCTCCCGGTGAGGGAATGTGATCCATTTATGCATCGCTCAATACTCCTCGGCGAATTTGGTCTTCTTCTATCGATTCAAACAACGCTTTGAAGTTACCCTCGCCAAAGCCTTCATTGCCTTTACGTTGGATGATTTCGAAGAACACAGGGCCGATAACGGTTTGAGTAAAGATTTGTAGCAAGATGCCATCTTTCGTTGGCGCACCATCAATAAGAATCTGCAAATCACGAAGCTTGCTTACATCTTCACCATGGCCTTCAACACGCTGATCGACTTTCTCGTAGTAAGTATCTGGCGTTGGCATAAAGTCCATGCCGCGCTCACGCAATGTTTTGACCGTTTCGTAGATGTCGTCTGTGGTCAATGCGATGTGTTGAATACCTTCGCCATTGTATTCACGGATAAACTCTTCAATCTGTGATTTATCATCTGACGACTCATTGATAGGAATGCGGATTTTGCCGCAAGGTGCGGTCATCGCACGGCTGACAAGACCAGTCAGCTTACCTTCGATATCGAAATAACGAATTTCGCGGAAGTTACCAATGCGCTCATAGAAACCTGACCAGACATCCATGTTGCCCTGCTTAACGTTGTGCGTTAAGTGGTCGATTTCGTAAAGACCAACATTCGCTTTTGATAAACGCTCATCAGCATCATCATAAAAACGAAAATCGACATCATAAATACTCTGCTTTCCATAACGGTCGACAAAATAAAGCAAGCTTTCACCGATGCCATAAATAGCAGGAATGCTTAGCTCCATCGGCCCAATTTCCGTTTTATATTCTTTACCGCCATTCTCTAACGCATGCGCCAGAGCAACGGTGGCGTCTTTCACACGAAAGGCCATGCCACAAACCGACGGACCGTGAACTTTGGCGAATCCCTCAGCTTGGCTATGCGGCTGCGCATTCACAATAAAGCTAATGTCACCTTGTCGATATAACCACGCTTCTTTTGAGCGATGCTTTGCAATCTCCGCAAAACCTAACGATATAAACAGATCTTTAAGCTGTTGAATGCCTTTGTTGTCAGCAGCGGTATATTCAACAAACTCAAATCCGTCTGTTCCTAGTGGGTTATATGCATCAACCATGACTTTCTCCTTGTCTCAGTAGCTTTTGTTTGGACTTATTTTTCTAACTTGGCGCAGGTCTTGAGAAATTGGAATACGTGGGGAGAAATCTTTATCTTGGCGATTTTTACGCATAATTGTAAAATATATGTTACACACAGAGAACGCATCGAACCCACTTTCGTAAACATCAAACGAACTGCTTATTTTCAATATATTAGATTGATATTTTCGGCTTTACGCCACCACATAAAATGTAAACAAGTTGTTACTTTGGCATTTTATCTTGGCAACGTAGCTCAAAAAGCAAAAGGGGATGGAAAGTCTATTGCACCCTATCTCTATCCGATTTATTCATTTGATCCTGCAAAACATCAAAAGTAATGTTTCGTGACGCTTCATACAGTTCGAAAGGCTCATCGGTCAGAATCGTGTCATGGATACCCCTTTATTGATTCACCTCAGTTTTATTCAAAAGTAGCTGTGCCATAAGTGGTGCTCTGTTCCCTATCGAGCCGAGCCACAAGGCTTCACGCTCGATTAGAAAAAGAGACATCTAATGACACACATCAATCAAGAACGCTTAGTTGAACACTTTTGCCAACTAGTACGTATCGACAGCGAATCAACAAACGAAAAACAAATTGCAGAAACACTGGCAGAACAGCTAGGCGAGCTAGGCTTTACCGTACGCAAACTTCCAGTACCTGAGCACATTTCTAACGGTTTTAACGTGTACGCCCGTTTAGACGGCAAAAAAGACGGCTCTATTCTAATGAGCTGTCATATGGATACGGTCACTCCAGGTATTGGCATTGAGCCACTCATCGAAGACGGCGTTATCCGTTCAAAAGGCAATACGATTCTTGGTGGCGATGATAAATCTGGTATTGCTGCCATCATGGAAGCCGTTCGTTGTATTCAAGCGGAAAACCGTGAGCACAAAACGTTAGAACTTGCTTTCACCGTGTATGAAGAAGGCGGTTTATTCGGTTCACAATACTTCGATATGTCACACGTCACTTCAACGGAAGCAATCGTGTTAGATACGGGTGGCCCTATTGGCACCATTGTGACCGCAGCCCCAGGCCAGCAAAAAATCATGGCAAAAATCAAAGGTCGACCAGCACACGCAGGGCTTGCGCCAGAAGAAGGCATCAGTGCGATCATGGTGGCGGCTGATGCTATCAACCAAATGAAGCTGCTGCGCATCGACGAAGAAACGACAGCCAACATCGGTATGGTTAACGGCGGTCAGGCCACAAACATTGTTATGCCTGAATTAAAAATCGTGGCAGAAGCACGCTCCCTGAATGGCGATAAACTAGATGCTCAGGTCAATCATATGATCTCAACATTAGAGTCTGTCTGTAAAAAACACGGTGCAGAAGTCGAAATTGAATCTAGCCGAGCCTACGACGCTTTTGTTATTGAAGAAAACCACCCACACGTAAACGCTATAAAAGCAGCGTTTTCAGAGTTGGGCATTGACGCCTTCACAAAAGGCACTGGCGGCGGTAGCGATGCCAACAACTTTAACAAGAAAGGTCTCACAACGGTCAACCTTTCAACTGGCATGGCAAAAGTACACACGACAGAAGAGTTTATCGCGGTAAGTGATATGGTCAAAATCACTGAGTTCGTGAAACATTTCCTAGTCAGTTAACGTCGTGCCTTTTGAAGAGCAGACTGACTATCTTCCCCTTCTAGCCTGTGCTTGAAGGGGATTTTAATTTGTATCGAAGCAAAATTACTTCCCGTCATGCCAACTTGATATCAGATCTTCAAAGAAATTCCCCTAGCTCACTTTTTGAGACCAGACAGCTCAACACCCGACACCCTGTTACAGTAATGTTAAAACTCGATTGTGCAGACAATTTATACAATATACATTTTTGGCATCTTTCAGGATGAAAAGAGTGAGACAAGGATGAAATTACCTAAGTTGCTTTTATTAGCGTCGATGATGAGTCCAATACTGGCGACATCAAGCTATGCCGCGCCGTATCCCGCAGGAGTGACCCTCGATGAGACACAAGAAATTACGCTAAACAATGGAGCTGAAGTTACTTCTATTGATCCAGCCAAGCAAGCCGCAGAGCCCGCTTTTAATCTCGGTCGAGACCTGTTTGAAGGTCTGGTCATTCAAGATAAGCAAGGTAAAACCATTCCTGGTGTTGCTGAGTCTTGGTCAGTCAATGACAACAATACGGTTTATACCTTCCACTTACGTGATGCAAAATGGTCAAATGGCGAAACGGTCACTGCACAAGATTTTGTCTACAGCTGGCAACGCTTACTGAATCCAAGCACTGCTTCACCGTACGCTTGGTTTGCGGCCATTCCAAATATCGAAAACTCGCAAGCCATTATGAAGGGCGAAGCCGAGCCTGAGTCTTTGGGCGTGAAGGCGCTGGATGAAAAAACATTCCAGGTTACACTCGAAGAGCCTATTCCCTTCTTTACGAAACTATTAAGTCATCCCGTACTTGCACCCGTTCATAAAGCGACCGTTGAAAAACATGGCAACCGTTGGACCCAGCCTGAGCATATAGTTACAAATGGTGCGTTTACTGTCTCTGAATGGAAAGTTAACGAAAAACTGGTGATGGTTAAAAATCCACATTATTGGGACGCAAGCAATGTAGTGCTGGAAAAAGTCACTTGGCTACCAATTGGTGATGCAAACGTAGTGCTAAACCGCTACCTAGCTGGTGAGATAGACCAAGCGGTTTCCATTCCTGCCGCCCAGAAGAAAAAGTTAATTCAACAACGCCCACAAGAAGTGGCAAGCACCAGTGCTTCTCTTGGCTCCACATTCTATTACCTCAACACTCAACAAGGACCAACAAAAGACGTGCGGGTTCGTAAAGCCCTCTCATATGCCATTGACCGTCAACTGTTAACGAGTGCTATTTTGAGAAACGGTGGGGTTCCAATGTATACCCTTGTGCCACCTCAAACAGATGGTTTTAAATCTCACACTCCTGAGTTCGCAACTTGGAACCGCCATAAACGTATCGAAAAAGCGCAGCAATTACTGTCAGAAGCTGGATACGATAAAAGCAATCCGCTTAAGTTAACGTTTACCGTACCAACTTTCTCGATGGACGTAAAAATGGCAACCACCATGGCAGGCATGTGGAAAAGCCGACTGGGTGCGCAAGTCACGATAAAACAGCTAGAACCGAAAGTGTTCTACGCACTTAAAGAGCCGACCGACATTACTCGCGGCGGCTGGACAGCCGACTACAATGAAGCCTCTACGTGGTTAGATATCTTTGTTTCTAATGGCGAGTACAACGATTCTCGTTATAACAACCCGCAATACGACGAGTTAATGGCTCGCTCAAAGACCATGAGCAACCCATCAGAACTGTATCTACAAGCAGAAAGCATGCTGATTGAAGACATGGCCATTATTCCTATTTATCGTCCGGGTAACGATCAATACCTCATCAAGCCTTACGTGGGCGGCTACGAACTGACAAACCCTGAGTCGTCGTACTACCGCAAGAATGTCTATGTAAAAGCCCACTAAAAGCATGTTTTCGGTCTGAGTCGGCAAGTTCAATGTTTACTTGCCGTTCCTCATATCTCTCGGTGGAGAAGGCAACCTGAGCTCAGACCATTTTTTTATTCATAACCGTTCGAAGTGATTTCGGATGACCAAAGGATGATGGATCATGATTTGGTACATTGTTAAGCGATTAGCTATCGCTATCCCCACGCTTCTATTCATCGCACTCGTATCATTTTGGCTGATGCACATTGCACCAGGGGGGCCATTTGATATGGAACGGCCTATGCCAGAGGTGGTACGTGCGAATATCGAAGCAAAATTCCATTTGGACCAGCCCTTCCTTACTCAGTTTTGGATTTACATTGGTAATTTCATACAAGGAGATCTCGGTCCTAGCTTCGTTTATCAAGACTTCAGTGTTACACAGCTCGTCGCACAATCATGGCCTGTTTCAGCAGTATTAGGCGTACTCTCTTTTTGTATCTCCGTTCCACTTGGCATGCTACTTGGCACCATTGCGGCATTGAACCGAAATAGCCGCCTAGATTACGGCCTGATGACACTTTCGATGACTGGAGTTGTGGTTCCGGCTTTCGTGCTTGCTCCAGTTTTAGTTATGATCTTCGCTATTCAGCTCGGCTGGTTCCCTGCTGGTGGTTGGGAAGGGGGAAAACTGGCTTTCCTTGTTCTTCCCGTGCTCAGCCTGGCGATTGGCTCCATTGCGAGTATTGCACGCGTCATGCGTGGCGCAATGATTGAAACACTCAACCAACCATACATTCGAACGGTAAAGGCCAAAGGTTTGTCCACAACCTACATTTTATTCCATCACGCTTTGCGACCATCCCTGATTCCCGTCGTTGCGATGCTCGGCCCTGCGTTTGTGTCTGTCGTGACAGGCTCGGTAATTATCGACATTTTCTTTGGTACAGGTGGCATGGGACAACACTTTGTGTCTGGGGCTCTCAACCGCGACTACGGCCTAGTAATGGGCATTACTCTGATTGTCGCTTCACTCACTATCTTCTTTAACCTTGTGGTCGACTTGCTATATACGATTATCGACCCTCGTATACGCGTTTAGGAGTCCGGCATGTTAACGATCAAAAAACTGGATACACAAGCTCTTCAAGATCAAGTCGTCGACAATATTGAAGCCGTCGAAGGTCGCAGTCTTTGGCAGGATGCATGGACTCGATTTCGTAAAAACAGAGCCGCGATGACATCAGTGTATGTTTTGGCGTTCATTACCTTATGCATCACCTTCGGCCCCTCTCTTGCCGCTTTTGGCCATGATGAAATTGACTGGGAAGTGCTCATCGATCCATACGAACTAGGGAAACCTTCACTGAGCAGTGGCCATTACTTTGGTACCGATGATCTCGGGCAAGATGTCTTTGCTCGCACGATGCAAGGCGGCAGGCTCTCTATTTTGGTGGGTTTTGTCGGGGCCTTAGTCGCCGTTGTTATTGGTACGATTTGGGGAAGTATTTCCGGCTATCTTGGCGGCGTTGTCGATAGCGTAATGATGCGCATTATTGAGGTGCTCGATTCGGTGCCATTTATGTTTATGGTTATCCTGTTTGTTACCCTTTTTGGCAACAACATCTACCTGATTTTTATCGTGATCGGAATGGTATCTTGGCTGGGCATTGCCCGTGTTGTACGTGGTGTCACCTTCGGTCTAAAAAAGCGAGAGTTCATCGAAGCCGCACACTCTATTGGGGTTTCTAAATTGACAATTGTCCGACGCCATGTTCTGCCTAATGTGCTTGGGATCGTGATGGTTTATTCCTCCTTAATGGTACCAGGGTTCATTATGTTCGAATCGTTTTTGAGCTTCTTAGGGCTTGGTGTTCAACCACCCGACACGAGCTGGGGAATCCTAATCTCCGAAGGCGCAAAAACGATTGACGTTGCATTGTGGATGCTGCTTTTTCCCTCTCTGTTTTTAGTTGCCACCCTCTTTTGTTTTAACTTCATCGGCGATGGCTTGCGTGATGCTCTTGACCCGAAAGACCGATAAGGACAAACCCATGCTATCTATTGAAAACATGAACGTGCGCTTCGATACGCCAGATGGGCAAGTGCAAGCGGTCAGTAATCTCTCCTACTCGATTAAAGCGGGCGAAACTCTTGGGATTGTTGGGGAATCAGGTTCGGGAAAAAGCCAATCTGTTTTCGCATTAATGGGGTTAACCGCGGACAACGGCGCCGTGTCTGGCAGCGCGATGTTCCACGGTGATGATTTACTCGCGATGTCTAAAAAGCAGCTCAACCGCATCCGTGCAGAGAAAATCGGAATGATCTTTCAAGATCCGATGACGTCACTCAATCCATTCATGAAAATTGGCAAACAGCTTTGTGAAGTTCTCATGATTCATAAAGGAATGAGCCGAAAACAAGCAAAAATTGAATCGATTCACATGTTAGATGCGGTGCGTATTCCCTCTCCCGGAACTCGGATGAATCAATACCCTCACGAGCTATCTGGCGGAATGCGTCAGCGAATCATGATAGCGATGGCCTTGTTGTGTAAGCCCGAGTTGTTAATTGCAGACGAACCAACCACCGCATTAGATGTAACCGTTCAGGCTCAAATTTTGACGCTATTACGAGACTTACAACAAGAGTTCAACACCGCAATTTTACTGATCACTCACGATATGGGCGTCGTCGCCGAGATGTGTGATCGCGTATTGGTCATGTATGGTGGTCAAAAAATGGAGCAATCCGATACCGAGACATTGTTCGCTCAACCTGCTCACCCCTATACTCAAGGCCTGCTAAAGGCTATTCCTTCTATCACTGAAGATATGCCACGTTTACCAACCATCCCTGGTAACCCACCAAGTGCGTTGATTAACCATCAAGGGTGTCCGTTTAGAGAGCGGTGCGAGCATCGAGAGACGCGTTGCCAATACGAAACCCCACGGTTTTCTCCATTAAACACGAGCCAGTCCATTGCCTGTCACGTTAACGCACCCAGTGTTATCACTCCTATTCAAATAAAAGCTTAAGGAGGCGTTATGAATAAAAAAGAAGTCCTCATGTCTGCTCGTGATTTAAACGTCCACTTTCCTGTTTCGCGTCACCTTATTCCAAGTCAACGTAAAATCGTGAAAGCGGTCAATGGTATCGACTTAGATGTTTATCGAGGTGAAACACTTGGCATTGTGGGGGAATCAGGATGCGGAAAATCAACGCTTGCACGCGCGTTACTTCGCTTAATTGAACCCACACATGGCGAGTTGACTTGGAAAGGTCAAGACATGCTCGGGTTTAGTAAAAAAGAGCTTTCCTCTCGACGTAGAGAATTTCAGATGGTGTTTCAAGACCCATCCGCTTGTTTGAATCCGAGATTAACTATCTCAGAATGCATCGCCGAACCACTGCTCACCCACGAGCCACAACTTAAACGGGCAGAGGTAGAAAAGCGTGTCATCGCTATGATGGATAAAGTGGGTCTCTTGGCGAGCCAGCGAAACCGCTATCCACATGAATTTTCCGGAGGTCAATGCCAGCGTGTGGGCATTGCCAGAGCATTAATTCTCAATCCAGATTTGGTCGTGTGTGATGAACCCGTTAGTGCGCTAGATGTCTCCATACAAGCTCAGGTCATCAATCTTCTAGATGATCTTAAACAAGAAATGGGGTTAACACTGGTAATGATTGCGCACGACTTAAGCGTGGTGCGCCACATCAGCGACCGCGTTATGGTGATGTATCTTGGTAAACCTATGGAAGTAGGACGTTACGATAAAGTATTTGATGATGCACAACACCCCTACACCAAAGCACTGTTATCTGCTGTCCCGATAGCTAATCCGCAATTAGCACGTGACCGTGAAATACAACTATTGCCCGGCGACCTTCCTTCTCCACTTAATCCACCGAGCGGTTGCGTTTTTCGTACTCGATGCCCAGAAGCAACAGAAGTATGCGGGCAACAGAACCCAATAAAAACAGGCTCGGAGCAGCATCATATCTATTGCTCAAATATGACTTTAGGAACCATTTAATGAACAATACTAACTCAGTAAACCAACGCCTTACGTTATTGCGTGAGGCAATGTCCTTTCACAACGTGTCTGCATATATCGTGACCAACAATGACCCACATAACAGTGAATACTCAGCGGATCATTGGTTAGCGCGAAGCTGGATTTCAGGTTTTACCGGCTCAGCAGGCGATGTCGTCATTACCCAACAAGGTGGTGGCCTGTGGACTGATGGTCGTTACTATATTCAAGCTGAAGAACAGTTACACGGCACAGGGCTGGAACTGTTTAAAGCCAAACAACCAGAAACGCCGACAATTACCAAATGGCTGGCTACCACGCTCCCAGAAAACAGTATTGTCGCGGTTGACGGGCGCGCCATCAGTTACGCTTTTTATCAAGGCCTCAAACAAGCCTTTGAAGCGAAAAACATTAAGATCATTCTCGACCTGGATTTACTCACACCGATTTGGCTTGAAAGACCACCTCGCCCAAGTGCACCCGTATTCGAGCACCCCACCGCTTTTGCTGGCGTTGACACTGAAAATAAGTTAGCGAGAATCCGTTCTTGGTTAACCGAGAACCAAGTAGATAGCTTATTAGTGTCAACGCTAGATGATGTCATGTGGACAATGAATATTCGAGGTGGTGATACGAATTACTGCCCAGTTTCTGAAGCCTATCTAGTCGTAGAGCAATCACTTGCGACACTGTTTATTGATAAAGCCAAACTGCCTCAAGACGTTGAAAGAGCGCTGACCGAGCAGAGTGTACACATTCGCCATTACAACTACGTAAGTCAGTATTTGAATCAGCAATGTGAGGGATTATCGCTCGCTTTTAACCCGACCCACACAGACAGCTTATTGGTGAGTTCGATTGAAGGGAATGTGAATCTAAAGCCAATGGCTTGCCCTGTAACGGCAATGAAGGCCATAAAAAATGCGACCGAGCTAACTAGCCTAGAACAGGCATTAACAGATGATGGTGTGGCAATCGTAAGGTTTATGAACTGGCTCGAAGAGCAAGTTCCAAGCGGACTCGTTACAGAATTGTCTGCTGAGGCACAACTGAATCACTATCGCCGTCAAACCCGACATTATGTGAGTGACAGTTTCCGCACTATCGCAGGCTTCGCAGCTCACGGGGCAAAAATGCATTATGCCGCCGATGAAGAAAGCAATGCGGCAGTCAATGAAAGCAACTTCTTTCTCGTCGATTCTGGTGGCCAATACCTTGGCGGGACAACAGACATCACCCGTACTTTCCACTTCGGGTCACCGACCATTAAGCAGCGCAAAGATTATACCTTGGTGCTCAAAGCGGTCATCCGACTGACTCAGACTCGATTCATGAAAGGCTCTACGGGTGCCAATCTTGATATCATGGCGCGTGGCGTCTTATGGCAACATGGTATTGATTACAAGTGCGGCACTGGACACGGCGTGGGCATTTGCTTGAATGTTCACGAAGGCCCACAAAATTTCTCGCAAAGCCACCATGAGGTTGAGCTAAAACCGGGTATGGTCATTACTAATGAACCAGGCGTTTATCGCGAAGGTGAGTACGGGGTAAGAATAGAGAACATTCTTAAAGTTGTAGAAGTAGAACAAAATGAGTTCGGCACGTTTTACGGTTTTGAGACCATCACTCTTGCTCCAATTGCGACCAACGCCCTTGATTTATCAATGCTAGATCAAGCAGAGCTAGACTGGCTCAATCATTACCATTCACGAGTCTATCAAGCGCTTAGCCCTTTTCTTGATGCGCAAGATAAAAACTGGCTTCAAAGCACAACCCAACTTATTGAGAAATAGGATATCAGCAAGTTTTATAACGTTTTCATTTTCATCTCAAACTCCTTGTTTGCCAGCCTTCGGGCTGGTTTTTTTATAGAGATAACGGCGTAAAAAACAAAAACGCCCCGCGATGTTAGCGAGGCGATCCATTAAATTAAAATGATGCAGTTAAACTGCCCTACTGACGACACTTCTGAACATCAAAATCAACCACGATGGCGGCATTCTCAAAGTCACCAGATACTTTAACGTAGCCCCAGTAGTTGCTCTGATTTGACAACGTAATACACTCTCCATTACCAATATTATCTGACCACCCGTGAAGATTAGTATCATCCGGCCAACCAGAGTTACTGTATTCAAGCTTTAGGTTGCCCGTACCATTCCCCGTCGTTATCGCCAGGTTTGAGCTCTCATTCACCGCTGGTACGCTCAGCCAAATGGTTTGTTGATTTGCCAAGCAAACTGGTTCTCCTGCTGTTAAGCGCCCACCGCTTACTTTACTTTGCACCGCGCAGTCTTGTGGCAATGTGTCATTACCGCCCAACGCTGAGATAACAACAATATGAGTGGCGGTTGCCGTCAAGCCTTCACTGTCTGTCACACTTAGGCTGACCGAATACTTCCCTTCACTCCCATATTGGTGCGTCGGCTTGGTTTGTGTACTTGTCGAGCCATCACCGAAGTCCCATAAGACGCTGACGATCTTCCCGTTTGGGTCTGTACTGTTTTCACTGCTAAATGTAATGCTTTCACCGACTTTCCCCTTGTTGTTTGCGGTTATGACTGCATTAGGTGCACCATTTGAGACAAGGGCTTGCTGCCACTGCTCAAACTCACTTTGATATAAATTCGCCCATTGGGTGATCGTGGCCTTGTAATTGCTCCAATTCCCTTGGCGTGTTTCCACCAGCATTTGGTTTACGTCATCTTTATGATTTTCAAACATAAAACGTACAGCTAAGTACCCCCAACGATAAATTCGATCGACATCAAACCCATCATAAGTAGTCTCGAAAATCTCACTTAAGGTATATGTCGAGCCGTCTAAAATCGTCTCAAGTGCTGCTTGGTTGTCATTTTCTTGAGCGACATACTCTGCAATGCCTTCACTCCACCACACTATTTTTTCAGTTGGATGACTAAACCCTCCATAGAGATCAAATCGACCATCTAAGTAATGCACGTATTCGTGCTCTAGGTTCCAGACAAAGTGATCCGCGTTCGCATAAGAGGCTTCATAAGCAATAAAGTTGGGAATATTCCCCGGCTGGGAAGGGTCGCCCTCCAAGTACATACCGCCATTGTCAGTACTAATATCGAAAATTGGCCCTGCGTACTTACCATAATCAGTGCTTGAATCGAAGATATTGACTTGGAGCTGAGTGTTGTGGTCATCTTTTACTGGTTGTTCACCAGTTTCTAAAGACTGATGAAAGTAACCCTCTTCGTAGCCCATTTTAGAACATGCGGCCGCGTGTTGCTCTTGCGTCATATTCTGAGACAAAATTCGGATTGTCGGGCTACAAGTATAAGTTTGCGATAGCACCAAGCCTTTTAGCTCAGTTTCGAAATTACAAATTCCGAACTCACTACAATCTGCGTAATATGAGGCGGTGTCCGCCGCCGCAAGCCAAACCGCGTCACCCCGACCATACATTTCATACTGTTCAAAGATTCGACTTAGCTGACTCTTCACCACAGAACTCGCGTTACCCGCATACTTGGTCAAACGCCCGAGCTCTCGCCCCGCATTCGCGGCCATAAACTCATCTTCAGCACCGATTGATGACGCCCTTAGAGCGAAATCGCCTAAAGCTTTGGCAAGGTCCGTTTGGTTGCCAATTATTTGCACAAATTGCTCGTTCCACTGCCCACCAAACAAAATAGTAAAAACACCGTTAACCGCATTGCGCATATACCAGTGCTGGGCGTATTGATCATTCCAACGAGTAAGCCACTGGGTCACTTGCGGTAAGTACGCGTGCTGCAAGCCCGCACTATCCATAGTGATGATGACTTCACTAAGCACTTTGCCGTGACGGTCGCTGTTCTCGTAGAAATTTGCGTTGTTAACAAACGCATCCACGGATTCTTTCACCGCTGGGGTGACCCATTCAATAAATGAGATGTTGTCATTGTAAAACTCGGCGTAATAACCTGCGCGTAAGTATAAGAACAACGTTTCTAGTTCATCGCTCCCGCCACCTGTATACCCCTTCGCCAATGTCGTAGTACGCTTCGCAATGTTGTACATATGATCGGAGCTAAATACCGACTCTTGAATCCGACTTTCAGCAGAGAATAGCTGGTTCACACACGTCGCGCCCTGACTTAAAATTTCGCCGATCAATTGGTTACTGCTTTCGGTAACCAATGCTTCCAAATCACAAGCAGTGCTCGACTCATCAAGGCTTTCAAGTGACTGTACTCGAGTTGCCTTGGAGGGCTGAATAGGGAGAGTTGCGGTTGGTTGGTATTCAACTCGATTGGATTCAACACCGTGTGTATGAGCCGAATGTGCATGTTGCTCTGTAACTTGAGAAACTGGCTCGCTTAACGCAAATACGCCAGTACTGGTTAATGTTGTCGCAATCGCGACACTCAAAATCTTCAGTTCCATCTAATTTCTTCTATATTGAGTTTTCCTTAAATGCATTACGTCTTTTGCATCGCCACTGCCCTTATTACTGCAAGAGCATCTCCATATAATCTACTCGCAAGACAAGATGAAACATTTTGTTAACAACTAAACGTAGCGGTGTCAGTTTTTGGTACTAGAAGGAACACGGAGTGAGCTTCTAAAATTCGTATTTGTTAAAAAATAGAGATGAGCTAGAGAAGAAACGTGTAGTTAAACGGGTATACCCAGCACGTTAAATGGCTAGGTATACTCCAAAGCGGGTCGGTAAAAATTCGCGAATCAAAGCCCCTTCAGAAGGAATCGGGCAATGGGCGAATACTTTGTAGGTTCTAGGCTGCTTTGTGGTCGAAGAGTGCGGTAATTTGCTCTTTTAACGCGTGCAAAAATTCGGTATTTGGTGTGTTTTCAAGGTACATTTCATACTCTTTAGAGTTATAAAAGTACTCATGTGCAGATGCGTTAAGGATCTTACTAAAAGATAGTGTTTCCAACTCGTCTTCAAGGGAACGACTGCTCAGTTCACCATATCCTAAACCGCTATCCTCAGCGAATTGGGACTCAATGTTGCTGACATATAAAGCACAATCCTTAATACAGAACTCGACATTACTTATACGTTGCTCGATGTCTTTGAGCTGATCACTGTTCCATTTAGACTTCTCTTGCTCAAGCTTATCAATAAGCCCACTTTCACGAAGCCTTGAATTGTTATCTTTAATTCTTAGTAGCTCATCAAGCACTTTATTAAACTCAGTTTCAGCTCTAAGTCTTAAGATTTCCAAATCCTTGGAGAACAGCTTTGCTTTAAGTTCACTCGCTTGGTACAAGCCAGAGATAGCAGCATTTCTTTTAACTCCAAACATAAAAACCCACCCAAAAGATACTTATTAAAAAGTAGCACACAAAAAGCCAGATAGAAGACGCAAGGTTTTCGTCATTAGGCTACATTCTACGAACGACACTCGATTGTAGCGCAATAAACAAAATTTTCATCACCATGAAACACATACTATTTGAATGAAAATCACACAGTTACTTTGATAAAAGTATTTATTTCAGAAAGAGTAAGACGTGAGTATGTGATGATGTATATTGACGCTTCAAAACAAAAAACGCCCACACTCTACTACCCAAGTCAAACACTAATGTCAGAAACTGGACAAATCACTCACTATTTACAGTAATAAGAAGTCACTGTTTCATTGAAAATCAAAGTGTCAACATAAAGATGGGAAGTAACCGAATAATAGACGGCATCGCTGATGAAACGTTAGAATGCCACTACTTTAATAATCTTCCATAATATTTATGACCGACGCTGATATTGAGCTACAACACCTTTGGTTAGAAGTCCAAGCCGAACGCTGGCAAAACCTGCCACGCTTTTTATTCAGTTACTACTGCTACAAGCACAACCTTGTCAGTAAAACCAACAAAGTTTGCTGGGAGACGGCACGTGCAAAACTGCGCGCTTCAACATCAATAAAAGAGCGAAAAAACGCGGTGGTTGAACCGTTAGTCTCTGAGGAAACCGTCGTTGGGTTATTGAAAACCATCAGCAAAGATGGGGAAATGACGTTTGACGTGATGGTAACCACACTTAATACGTTTTTGCACTATGTTGTGATTAGCAAGGAAGAAAAAGCGCAACTTAAATCAAACATGCCAGCTAGTTGGTATCAGCAATCGAACAAGTCGCCTTTGGCACGTTTCGAGCAAGCTGGCATTAAGCTACCAGAGTGATATGTCAGTCATCGCTGAAGATAAACACAAAAGACAAGCGCCTACAATGAGGCGCATTTGATCAAAAATTGAGGTGCCCCTAAACAAAAGTGCAAAGTGACCAACAAAGCAAAAGTTTGGTTATTCTTGAATGCCTCGAATGCGTACATTACGTCTACGTAAAACTTCTAATGTCACGAGCAAACACACCGACATAAAAATCAACAACGTAGCGACCGCCAATATGGTCGGACTAATTTGCTCTCGAATTCCTGACCACATCTGCCTCGGAACGGTTTTTTGTTCTGCCCCAGTCAGGAATAACGCCACCACAACCTCGTCGAACGAAGTGCCAAAAGCAAACAAGCCGCCAGATATCATCCCCGGACGAATCAGCGGAAAGGTAATGTGTCTGAAAGTATAAACAGGGCTTGCTCCTAAGCTAGCCGCCGCTTTTACCAAGCTATGGTCAAAGCCGCTTAACGTCGCAGTAACGGTAATGACGACAAAAGGCGTACCTAACGCAGCGTGTGCCAAAATGACGCCTAAATAAGTTTGTGATAAGCCAAGGCGTGTGTAGAAAAAGTACATCGCAGCAGCAGAGATAATGACTGGTACGATCATGGGCGAGATCAACAGCGCCATAATCGTATTGCGAAAAGGCAAGTTACTACTTGCTAAACCCAACGCCGCCAGAGTTCCCAGCCCTGTTGCAACGAGTGTCGCCATAAAAGCAATGAACGTGCTATTTTTCAGCGCCAACAGCCACTGATCACTAGTAAACATTTCTTGATACCAGCGAGTAGAATACGCTTCCGAATCAAGGTTTAACATCCCCTCGGTAAAAGTAAAGTAAGGCGTTGCATTAAACGATAACGGGATGATGGTCAGAATTGGAGCGATTAAAAAGAACAGCACCAACCCACAAAAAGCTAAGTAACCTGCGTAAGCAACTCGCTCTACTTTTGATGCATAGTTTGGTAATGCCATGGTTATCCTCCTACCTTAAGGTTATTAATACCAACCACACGGTTGAATATATAAAACAGAACCAGTACAACGAACAAAAGCAGTCCACCCAATGCGCCAGCCATCCCCCAGTTCAGTGATGTCTGCATATGATAGGCAATCATATTGGAGATCATCTGTCCGCTTCTTCCACCAACCAAAGCGGGCGTAATGTAGAAGCCAATAGAAAGAATGAAAGTAAGCAAGGCCCCCGCACCTATCCCCGGTAACGTAAGCGGCATATAAACTTTGATGAACGCAATGAAAGGCGTCGCGCCTAGAGAACGAGCGGCACGGAAATAAGTTGGGCTAATTCCTTTCATTACGCTATACAGAGGCAGGATCATAAAAGGCAACAGAATGTGCACCATAGACACCACCGTTCCGAAGGTATTGTGAATCATCTGAATTCGCTCAGAAGTAAAACCCGACCAAATAAGGAGATCATTAATGACCCCTTGGTTTTGCAGCAGAACAATCCAAGACGTGGTTCTGACTAACAATGATGTCCAAAATGGCAGCAGCACAATAATTAAAAGTAAGTTCGCGCGCTTATCAGGTAAATTGGCAAGCAGGTAAGCAACGGGGTACGCCATCACCAAACAAATTAAGGTGATTGAAATAGACATCCAAAAAGTTTTAAAGAAAAGGTCGACGTATATTTGGCGTTTTTCTGGTTGGGGCTCAATGTCTCCAAACTCATTCACTTGCAAGTCTAGCGCTGCAAGATAGTGACTGAATGTTAATGCGCCACTAAGATTCTTAAACGCCGCCCAATATTTAGGATTAGTCCATCGCTTATCCAGCTTAGCCAACTGTGTCACCGAGCTCGGCAGCGACGTCAAACGAGACAACTTTCTGCCGGTTTTCATGAGTAAACTGCGCATACCAGACTCTTCAATATTCATCCGGTTGGCTATTTTCGGCAGCTCTTTGCTTTGATAAAGCGCAAGTACTTCAACAGAGAATGCCTCAATGACTTCTTGATGAGGCTGACCTTGATAATCCCAACTTTCTAAGGCTTGAATAGTTTGTGGTAGTGACAGGGATATTTCTCGGTTATCCACGCTTCGATAAAGCATGTCGAGGATAGGAAAAGCAAACGTAAGCAGAATAAAACACACCAATGGCGTTGTGAGCATAATGGAGCGAAGCTTTTTTCGGCGCTCGGCCTTTTGCAACTGCGCTTTCAAATTGGTTTCTTGCTCATGAACTTGGCGTTCGATTTCCAATACAGAATCTAATGCGGTTAGCTCTCGACTCATGCTGCTACCTCGCTACTTTGAGTTTGTGTCCCATCAAGAGCATGGCAATCGTCACTTTGCCAACCAATACGACAAATTGAGCCAGGCGTTAACTGCAAGTGTTTACGATTATCGTTAGGTACTTTAACGATGAAGTGACCAACGCTCTCTACTTCGACGACCAGACGATAATGATCACCGTGATAAATCAATTCTCGTAGGACGCCCGAGACTTGGTTCTCACAAGACGCTTTCTCTGGTTGAATAACAATCTTTTCTGGTCGAATGGAAAGTGTTGTTCTCTGCCCTTGCTCAGAGACTCTGACAGGTTTCGCAGTAAATAACTCTTTCCCAACGAGCACTTGGCAATACTTTCCGTTCCACTCTTTGACTAAACCTGAGAGTTGGTTGTTTTCTCCGATAAACTGCGCAACAAACGTATTACTCGGAGATTCATAAAGCTCGGTTGGTGTCGCGAGTTGTTGCACTTCGCCGTGATTAAAAACCGCAATACGGTCGGACATAGTGAGAGCTTCGTCTTGATCGTGCGTCACATACAAAATGGTAATGCCAAGCTTTTCATGCAAATGTTTAATTTCCATCTGCATTTGCTCACGCAGCTGCTTATCTAACGCGCCTAGTGGTTCATCCATCAACACGAGTTTAGGCTCAAACACTAATGCTCGCGCTAACGCAACACGCTGTTGTTGACCACCTGATAACTGCTTCGGGTATCGAGTCGCAACATGCTCAAGCTCGACCATTTCTAATACACTCTGAACTTTGCTTTGAATCGTGTCACTGTCGAGTTTTCGCACCTTTAAAGGAAACGCAAGATTCTCAGCAATGGTCATATGTGGAAACAACGCATAGTTTTGAAACACCATACCAATATCGCGCTTGTGCGGCGCGAGATGATTGACAGGAACGCCATCGATATAAATGTCTCCACCGGTCGCAGTTTCAAAGCCTGCTAGCATCATCAAGCAAGTGGTCTTGCCCGATCCTGACGGCCCCAACATAGTAACGAACTCTCCAGGAGTAATATCTAAGTTGAAGTCTTTCACCACCAAATTCGTGCCATCGTAGGTTTTCTTAACGTGTTGAAAGCTGACATAGTCCTTGTTTTCCGTGCTCATGACTTCCCTCTTCTCATTTTTTGAATATTACGAATGAGTAGAGCGTCAGTTAACGCTCTACTAAACAGCACAATTACAGATTGTATTTGGATAGGTCTAAGCGGGTTTCTAACGCATGTTCAACCATTTGAATGACTTGTTGACGCTCTTCACCTTGTAAGAGTTGGCGTGGCGCACGAACTTGTTCAGAGCCACGTCCGCAGACTTGCTCGGCCAATTTTATGCACTGAACCAGCGTAGGAATGGTGTCTAAACGCAGTAGGGGTAAGAACCAACGGTAGATCTCTAACGCTTCAGCATAACGACCTTGGCTTGCCAGTTTATAAATCGCAACGGACTCTTCTGGGAATGCGTTGGTTAAACCAGAAATCCAGCCGGTCGCACCTAGCATCAATGACTCAAGAGCGATGTCATCAACACCACTGAACACGGTAAAGCGGTCATCAAATTTATTGTAAAGCTCGGTGATACGACGAGTATCAGTGGTCGACTCTTTGATAGCTACAATACTTTCAAACTCAGCCAGTTTCGCCATGATATCGAGGTTTACATCGACACCATAAGCAACCGGGTTGTTGTAAATCATGATTGGCATTTCTGGCGTTGCTTCTGCTAGCGTGCGGTAATATTCGAACGTTTCGCTCTCAGACGTGCGGTAAACCATGGCAGGCATCACCATACAACCATCGATACCAATTTTGTACGCATCCTGCATGTAATCAACAGCTGCTGTGGTAATAGACTCTGCTGTACCAGCAATCAAAGGCACACGGCCATTTACGACTTCTTTTGCCGCTTGCAAAACCTGGCGTTTCTCCTCCGGGTACAACGCGCAGTTCTCACCGACAGTACCCAAGCAGATAATGCCATTCACACCATCTTTAATCTGGTTGTCTATAACGGTTTGCGTTGCGTCTAAGTCAATTGACTGATCTTGACGAAATTGCGTACTGACCGCCGGATAAACACCTTTCCAATCAATTTTCATGAACTACTTTCCTTATATGTATATTGTATGCAATTTAAATGAACGAGCGAAAATGCTCAGGCATGGCTATCTATGCCATTTTCTAACAACACCGCCTTTACAGCGGCCAAATCAGCCAAAGCACTGCCAACTGATTTGTATAAAGTAATGACCTCATCGTTTTGACGTCCTGAGATTTGTTGGGCGCAAAGCTGCGGTAATTCCCCTTTGATATCGTCTGACGTGAACACGCCCTCTTGAATTGGAATGAGAAGATCGCCCGCTTCGGCTAATACATTAATACGGCTATCAACATACACCTGTGCTCGTTGCACTGCTTTAGAGTCGCATTCACGCTTGTCCAAATCATGATTACCGACCAAATCAATATGGGTGCCCGGCTGCACGTCTGCGCCATTAAACAAAGGCTCTGCTGATGCGGTAATACAGCTGATGATGTCAACGTGTTTGATAACGTGGTCCACTTTTTCTACGACTGAAACACGGAACCGACGCTCATCAGGAAGCGATTGATACTCTGAAGATGACACAATGGCATCTACCGTCGCCTCGGCTTTGTCTGAGTTACGCCCCCAAATATAAACCTGCTTAAGTGGGCGAACCGCAGCGTATGCCCACGCAAAATAAGGCGCAAGATTGCCCGTTCCGAAGATCAACAGACGATCAGCATCGGGACGCGCTAAATAGTCCGCTGCCAACGCAGAAGCTGCGGCGGTGCGCCAAAACGTTAAAACTTTACCGTCCACGAGTGCGAGCGGCTCACCATCGTTTCGTCTGAAAACAAGCAGCTTAGATGCAAGCGTATCTTTGCCTTGCTCGGGATTATGCGGGAAATACGTAAAGGCTTTCACCGCAATCAACTCCTGGTTCCAAGCTGGAAGTAGCGCAAACGCCTCGTATTCTCCCTCTTCTAAGGGCATGACTCGGCGTTGAGGTATTGTTGCTGGCCGCGAGTACATTTCACGCATCGTTTCAATAAGAGACTCCATTGTTAAACATTGCGCGACTTGCTGTGCTTCGATGACTTTCATTATTTCTCCGAAAACATAAATACGGTTGAGGAAAAGTACGGAACCTCGCTTATGGATGAAAACTCGGCCCCATACAAAAACTAACGCCTAGTTAAGCAGCCAGGTGTTGAACTCTTCATTGAGTTCATCCGCGTAGTCTGACCACCATTCATCGTTAATCAGGAAGGCGGTTTGGAAGTTTTGAGGTGCGGTAGGAAGGTTCGCTAAAATGTCTGGGTTCACCTCCGCCGAAGACGACTTACGCGTAGGCCCATAGGCAACGTACTTAGCTTGATCAGCTAATGGTTTTGTTCCTGAAGAAAAAGCAATAAAGTCCAATGCAAGCTTTGTGTTCTCACTCCCTTTAGGTATCGCCCATCCATTCATGTAACCCATTTGACGGTCCCATATAATCCGAAATGGTTGACCTTCATCTTTACGGGCATTGTGGATTCGGCCGTTAAACGCCGAGGCGATCACCACTTCTTTGTCTGCAAGCATTTGAGGTGGCTGGGCACCTGTTGTCCACCACAGTACTTCTGATTTGATCGTATCCAACTTAGCAAAAGCACGCTCACGCCCCGCTTCGGTTTCGAGCAGGCTGTAGACCTCTTCTGGCTTTACACCATCAGCCAATAGTGCCCACTCAAGATTGCCCTGAGGTTGTTTTTGCAATGCACGTCGACCTGGAAAAGTTTTTAGGTCAAAAAGATCGGTCAACTTGCTAGGCGAAGCCTTACCTTTAAATGCGTCTTCGTTCACCGCTAATACTGTGGACACAACGATGGTATTGATTGCGCATTCGTGAATCGCACCATCAATGAAATCCTCTTGTGCTGGTGTTCCATCTGCACCCGGAGGCAAAATACTTGGGCTCACTGGTTCTAGTAACCCTTCGGCGCAACCACGAACAATGTCTGGCTTGTCGAGAGAAACCAAATCCCAGCGCACGTTGTTCGCTTCCACCTGCGCTTTAATTTCGGCTAATCCGCCGCTGAAATCCTCGGATACGATCTCGACACCTGTTTTTTTAATGAAAGGCTTGTGATATGCCTCCACTTGGCTCTTGGTGAATGCACCACCCCAAGATACGACCGTCAATTTGTCTTCAGCATAAGCAGAGGTCCCCAACAGCATTCCTGAAATCAACAGCGCCAATGGTGCTTTGGTCATTCGTGACATGTTTTACTCCTTTTGGTTGTTTTCTGGAGGCATCCGAATACGGCTGTTGGACACCATCTTTGTTAAAATTAAGTTAACATTAGCATTTAATATATTTTATACAATATTTAATATTAAATTTTTCAGGCGAATCGTTGTAGTGAAAAAGGTGAAAGATCAATCGATGTCGGCTTTCCTTCGATAAGCTCTAAAAGGAGATCTGCCGTAATCGCCGCTTGAGTTAATCCAAGGTGTTGGTGGCCAAATGCCAGTAATACATTTCCATCCCAAATGCTATCAATAACCGGTAACGAGTCGACTGTTGAAGGCCGATTACCCATCCACTTTTCTCCTTGCTTGAGTGGATTTAACTCCGATTCAAACATCTCATCACCTAACTGAAAAAGCATTTCTGAACGTTTCATATTGGGTGGTGATTCTACATCGGCATACTCAACAGTGCCTGCCAAGCGTAGCCCGCCAGACATCGGAGTCATGATGAATTTTCTATCTGCAGAGCTAATAGGAAATGGCAGTACATCACGCTTGTCATCCACCATTAGGTGATAACCACGCTCGGCTTGAATAGGCACTTTGACTCCGGTTAGCTGCCGTATCAAAGGCTTAGAATGTACACCAGCAGCAACAATGATTCGGTCAAATGAATGTGTTTGAGACTCAACCAGCACATCGCCATTTTTCGCCAACGCAGATACACCTTTTTGTAAAACCTTACCGCCAAGAACTTCAAAAGCTTCACTTAGCTCAGCACAGAGCTGATAAGGGTCTAGCGTATGACCGGTTTCGGGAAAAAAGACTCCGATACGAACCTTATGGCTGAGATCAGGTATCCGCTCTCGAATCGCCTCTTGTGTCCAAACTTGATGCGTCACGCCGTTTTTAGCCAGTGAGTTAAGCGTACTTTGATAATTCTGAAACAGTTTCTCGTTTTCAAAAGTGAGCAATGAACCATTCATTTTTATTAGATGCGCTTTTCCGATTGAATCAAGCACGCCACGCCAACTTGCCACTGACCGCTCGTTAAGACTCTTAATCGCGTTTTTTGCCTGCTCCGCAGCTGATGGCTTTGTTTGTAATAGGAAACGAATCATCCACCCGATTGTGTTTGGAATATCTTGCCAACGGATCGAAACCGGACTTTTGGAATCTAGCAGCATTTTAGGTAATTGTGGAAGCAGCGCTGGCGTTGCAAGAGGGAAGATTTGCTCAGTCGCGATATGACCTGCATTTCCCTTAGAGCATCCATTCCCCACGCCATTGGGATCAAAAATCGTGACTTGATAACCTTGCTGCTGCAATTTCAAGCCAATTGATAAGCCAATAATCCCCGCACCTATCACAGCGATCCTTTCCTTTTTAGTTTCATCCTTGACCAACATAAATATGCTCCGAGTCACACTTGAAAACGTAGATTGTATACAATATATTTTACATTACGTTAACATCACTATTGTTTAATTCAACCATTTTTTCAGCAAGGAGCGAAAAATGAGACAAGGAACTTTTTTCTGTATTGATGCCCACACCTGCGGCAACCCAGTTAGGCTGGTAGCAGGCGGTGTGCCTCCACTCGAAGGCAATACCATGAGCGAAAAGCGCCAATACTTTCTTGAGCATTATGATTGGATTCGTCAGGCACTCATGTTTGAGCCTCGCGGACACTCAATGATGTCGGGGTCAGTTGTCTTGCCTCCTTGCAGCGATAACGCAGACGCTTCAATTCTGTTTATTGAAACCAGTGGCTGCTTACCAATGTGTGGCCACGGCACCATTGGAACCGTCACTACCGCTATCGAGAATCGCCTTATCACTCCCAAAAAAGAAGGCCGTTTGATACTTGATGTCCCAGCAGGACAAATCGAAGTGCACTACCAAACAAAAGGTGACAAGGTCACGTCAGTGAGGATATTTAACGTACCAGCTTACCTTGCCCACCAAGACGTAACCGTGGACATAGAGGGCTTAGGTGAGCTCACTGTCGATGTTGCTTATGGCGGAAACTATTACGTAATCGTCGATCCTCAAGAAAACTATGCCGGACTTGAACACTACTCTCCAGATGAAATTTTGATGCTTTCACCAAAAGTTCGCGAAGCGGTATCTCGAGCGGTTGAGTGCGTACATCCAGAAGATCCAACAGTATGCGGTGTTTCTCACGTGCTATGGACCGGAGAGCCCACTCAAGAAAACGCCACCGCCCGAAATGCTGTGTTTTACGGCGACAAAGCATTGGATCGTTCGCCATGTGGTACGGGAACAAGTGCACGTATGGCGCAATGGCATGCAAGAGGCAAACTCATTCAAGGGGAAGACTTTGTTCACGAAAGTATCATCGGCAGCCTATTTCAAGGACGTATAGAAGGCATTACCGAAGTGAATGGCAAAGCCGCTATTTTGCCAAGTATTGAAGGATGGGCACAAGTATACGGTCACAACACGATATGGGTAGACGATGAAGACCCATATGCGTACGGATTTGAAGTGAAGTAATAAGGATAGTAAGGAAGAATGATGACCCCACAAGAACCAACCACTTTTTACGCAGTCAACGCCTTTACTGGTGAGCCTCTACCTATTGCGTTTCCGGTACATGGAGAGCAAGAAGTTAATCAAGCCGCCTCAGCCGCCCAAAACGTTGCGCGTGAGTTTCGCCAACTAAGTAATGCAAAGCGAGCGAGCTTACTTTGCTCTATCGCCTCTGAATTGGAAGTGAAGAGTGAAGAAATCGTTGCTCGTGCTCATTTAGAAACTGCCCTTCCCGAAGCACGTTTAAGCGGTGAAATAGGACGTACCGCGAACCAATTAAGACTATTTGCCGAGGTTGTGAGAGCGGGTAATCACCATCAAGCAATTTTCGATACGCCAAACCCAAACCGTCAACCACTGCCAAAACCAGATATTCGCCGTCAACAAATCGCAATTGGCCCTGTCGCCGTGTTTGGTGCGTCTAATTTTCCGCTCGCATTTTCTACTGCAGGTGGTGATACGGCTTCGGCACTGGCTGCTGGCTGTCCTGTGATTGTAAAAGGCCATACCGCCCACCCTGGCACCAGTCAACTTGTTGCAGAGTGTATTGAGGCTGCACTGGAGAAAGAGTGCTTACCGCAAGCCATCTTCACGCTATTGCAAGGCAACAAACGCGCACTTGGCCAAGCACTCGTTACCCATCCAAAAATTAAAGGGGTTGGGTTTACAGGTTCCGTCGGTGGTGGCCGTGCGCTGTTCAATCTAGCTCAGCAAAGACCAGAGCCAATCCCCTTCTATGGTGAACTAGGGGCGATTAATCCAACATTTATTCTCCCTTCAGCCATACGAGCAAACGCCTCATTGGCTGAAGAGTTTGTGGCTTCTATGACTTTGGGCTGTGGACAATTTTGTACAAAACCAGGCGTTGTATTTGTCTTGAATAGCCCAGAAACGCAAGCCTTTATCGAAATCGCTCAAGGGTTAATTCGACAACAATCAACGGCCACTTTGCTAACGCAAGGAATCCGAGAAACGTATGAATCCGAAGTGGATAAGCGAGCTTCCGAAACAGGCATTAACGTCACTCGTTCTGAACAAGCAGAAGTGACCAATGTCGCACCAGCACTGTTCGTGACGGACAGTAAAAACTGGCGTAAAAACCCGCAATGGGAAGAAGAAATATTCGGTCCTCAATCGTTGATCGTAATCTGTGAAGATTTCGATGACATGTTGAAACTGAGTGATTCACTGACTGGCTCGCTCACCGCAACCCTTCACGCTACCGCTGAAGACGAAGAACAAGCCAAGCAACTGCTTCCAAGTTTGGAAGAAATCGCCGGACGCCTTGTATTCAACGGTTGGCCAACTGGCGTCGAGGTTGGTTACGCTATGGTTCATGGTGGACCATATCCGGCTTCAACCAATTCTGCCTCAACATCTGTCGGGGCAGAGGCTATTCATCGTTGGTTGCGTCCCGTCGCTTATCAAGCTTTACCAGAATCTTTATTGCCGGATTCATTAAAAGCGTCGAACCCACTTGGTATTCAACGCGCCATAGATGGCAAAGTTTCCCAATAAGCTCACCAAATGGCTCAAAAAGGCATCAACTGATGCCTTTTATTTCACTCTACTTCTCAAAACCTTCTTTCCTAGTTGGTTTGTGCCAGAAAAACAATAAACTACTAAAGTAAAATGGATTGGATACAATATTAATTTCACGGGAGACTTCAATGTCACAGAAACCTGTTTTTAAAACGCGCACTCAGCTCGTTGAGGAAGCAATTCGAACTCAGATCTTGAAGGGCGAGTTAAAAACTGGTCAACCTTTACGTCAAGATGCGTTAGCAAAAGAGTTTAATGTTAGCCGAATTCCTGTGCGTGAAGCGTTAGTTCAATTGGAAGCACAAGGACTCGTTAGCTTTGAACCTCACAAAGGTGCGACGGTCACTGAGCTATCTCCAGAGAAAATCAATGAGCTATTTGAACTGCGCGCTGTCGTGGAATGCCACATTTTAGAGCGCGCGATTCAAAATATGACAGACGCTGACCTTGAACGCGCGCGCGAAGTTCGCGAACGTTTCGAGTCAGTAGTGAACAGTGGCGACGAAGTAGAAGAATGGAGCAACTACAACTACGAGTTCCACAAAGCCCTATATGCGCCAGCCAACATGCCTGAAACTATGGACGTCATTTACAACCTGAACACAAAGTGTGACCGATACATACGCATGCAGCTATTGTTTACTACAGGCATTAAAAAGGCAGAAGAAGAGCACTTAAACTTGTTTGAAATGTGCCAAAATCGCGATATCGAAGGCGCCAAGTACCTGCTGAAAAAACACATTCTAGAAGCGGGCACAGCGATTCGAAACCTGCTGCTTGAAAGGCAAAATATCAGCCAGTAAACGGAATAACGAATAAGGTGATATTCAAGGATGAATGTTGGACCAAAGTTTTTACTCGCAGCGCTACGACAAAAGATTAAAGAAGAAGGGCTTTGCTACAATTCCTTGTCAGAGAAAAGTGGCATCCCTTTATCTAGTATTAAACGCCACCTACATAATCCAGCTTTAGGTTTGGATAAAGTACTTATTTATCTGAACTACCTGAATACCGATCTCATCGAACTCGCAACCTTAGCCAACGAGCTTCAGCACCAAAACGAGCAAATGCTAACAGATGAAGAGAGCGCCCTTTTCGTTGAGCATCCTTATTTACTTGATTTTATTTATATGCTGACTTCTCGTGATATTAAACCGCAAGAGATAGCCCAAACTTACGGACTTTCTGATACAAGCTTACGATTCTATTTGCGTATCGCGGAACTTCTAGGATATGTCGAAAACTTCGGAGACGGCTTGTTTTACCGTTCTGGTCGTCGATTTATTATGGAAGAAGGTACGGCATTAGACACCTTATTCAAAGAGCGATTTCAACAAGATTCGCTTTCTCATGATATCAACCCAGGCGTATGTATAGGTCGCATTAGGCTCACCGAAGAGCAGAAAGTGCAAATAGAGGACGAGCTTTGTAATAAATTAGCGAAACTTAACGCAGTTAACACTTCCAACAATGAAGGTGAACTAACAAATATATTAATGCGCTGCACTCCCGGTGCTCAGATATTTTTCGCTGATGATTTACCTAACATTGACGGAAGCCTATTAAAGCACGTCGCTCAACTCACTAAATTAAGTTAAAGCATCAGAAAATAAATCAAACAAATTCCAGATAACATCATATACCCCTACCAAACTATTGATTCAAAGCGTTTCCTGAATCTAATTCTGATTTTTATTTAGCAAGCATCGCTTAGTCAACTAAGAACTTGTCTTAATTTCACACTTATTAATTGTCTTGTTAGCTCTTTTGAAATAGACAGAAAACTTAAGTAATGACTAATTTAGCTTAAGGATAAAAGACAACTTTTTTACGTTATTTACCTCACACTATTTAACTATAAATTTGCAGACGAACAAATTAAATTAATACATTCACCTAGCTAATAAAAACAAAAGCAAAACACATAATTATAATTCTATTATTTATAAGGACATAGAAAAGTGAAATTTAAGTATTCTTTAGCAACGGCAGTCACTCTCGCATTATTACAAGGCTGTGGCGGTGGCGGCGGTGATGGTTCATCACCTACTCCGTCCACTAGCAGTGCAAACGGTCCAACATGGAAAGCCGGTGATTTTAGCCAACCGTCGAAAACGTTTATCAGCCAATGTGAAACGCCCCGCGTCGGACTGGACCCATATGACAACTATGCCGCCTATCCAGATAAATTGGGCTCTGCATTACACGAAAAACTCTTTTTAAGAGCTTTTACTAACGAAACGTATCTATGGTATGACGAGGTTCCTGATAATAATCCAGCAAACTACAAAACTGTTACTGATTACTTCAATACGCTGGTCACCTCTGCTACTACCGCGACGGGTAAACCAAAAGATCGCTTCCATTTTACCGTCCCTTATGAAGATGATATGAAATCATCGCAATCCGGTTTAGTTGCTGGATTTGGTTTTAACTGGGCATTCCTACGTGGCGTACAACCTCGAGACGTTCGTATTTCCTACACTGAAGAAGCCTCGCCAGCTGATAGAAGCGGCATTGCTCGTGGTGATAAGCTTCTGAAAATCAATAATATTGATGTGGTTAACACCAGTAGTCAGTCCGACATTGATTTTATTAACAAAACGCTCTTTAACCCTGACATCAATCAAGATTACACCTTCACATTTGAGAGTGTTGACGGTCTAGAGAAAACCGTGACGCTTACCGCCTCTGATGTCATGACCTCTCCAGTTAAAAATGCCAAAATGATTACACACAATGGTATGCGGATCGGCTATCTGCAATACAACTCCTTTGAACCAAGCGCTCAAGCCCCGCTTATTGAGGCGTTCAGTACGCTCTCAGCAGAGAATATTGACGAGATCGTCGTTGATTTACGTTACAACGGCGGTGGCTTAGTCCTTCAGTCCTCGCAAGTAGGCTACATGCTAAGCGGTGCTGGTCAGAACCGAGTCTTCAGTGAGTTGATTCACAATGACAAAGTGATGCGTACCATTAAAGATGGGGATAACATCTATCGCTTTACAAATCTAGCAATAGACTGGGCAGCACAGAAATATTCGGACCAAGTGCTTCCGACACTGAACAAAAAGCGCGTATATGTACTGACTTCAGGAGGCACGGCTTCCTCAAGTGAACTGTTAATCAACGCTTTGCGCGGCATTGATGTGGAGGTTATCCAAATAGGCTCAACAACCACAGGTAAACCGTATGGGTTCTCACCAGAACAAAACTGCGGCACTATGTACTACACTATTCAGTTCAAGTCGGCGAACGAGAAAAAATTTGGCGACTTCGCTGATGGTTTTATTCCTACTCCAAAGAGCCAAATCAATACCGAGCTAGGCTTAAACAATAGAGTGGAAGGTTGCTGGGTCAATGATGACCTAACAAAACCATTAGGCGATCCGTCTGAAGGTATGCTTTCTGCGGCGCTAAACTACATGGAAACAGGAACCTGTCCGCCAGTATCCCCTTCAAGTTTCAACGCCATGCCGCGTAACATTTCATCTCCGGAGTTAAGCGATCTTCGCTCTCCGCTACGAACAGAGGCAATTCATGTTGAGATCAACTAACTTTTTACGAATGCTGATTCGGGTTGCGCTTTTCTTAGGCACTTCGATTTCTTTGATAGGATGCCAAGCTATGTCACAAGAACCCGTTGAAGCATTGAGTAAAAAGAACTCTCCGGAAACAGTCATAGAGATTCAAAACGCGATCGCAGAAATCCAAGGGACACCAGCACCTAGAATCGCAAATAACGTATTTGAATCCTCACCGCATGTGTTGATTGAAAAAGGACGAGTAAAAGGGAAAAACAATCAACTGTTGGATGGCAGCTATACGGATCTTCCAGACCAATATACGTTGCAGATAAGAGGTGAAACCTGTGGCTTGTACTATGCCAAAACAGATACTTTTGTCTCTCTCAGTTCACTAGATTGTGAGCCCATCATTAAGTTTTAGATCTCCCAAAATAGAAGCCCGCTGATATCAGCGGGCTTTCTACTTTATTGCTCAGCGTGAAACGGTCAATGTTACTTTAATTCAATCCATGCTTTACGCTGTTGTTTATCCATGTATGACCAAGCTACAAACCGGCTCACTTTCTGTCCTTGACTCATTTCAACCACACGAATGGCTTTCACACCCAATTTTTCAAGCTGCTTGCGCATCGGGCGAACGTTGTCTTTTTTGGATATAAGTGTTGTAAACCACAAGACCTGCGCAGCAAAAGCTTGGCTTTCATTCGCCATTTTTCGGATAAACGCCGCTTCTCCACCTTCACACCACAACTCAGCGCTTTGACCGCCAAAATTCAACGCGGGCTTACTTGTCTTTACTTGTGCGGTTTGAGGTTTTAGCCCTTTCTTACGCTGGTTTGCTTTTAGATTATCGATTTTACGCTGGCTGCCCATAGCGGCATCTTCCGCCGAACGGTGGAATGGCGGATTACATGTCGTCACATCATAACGATCATTCGGTTGAATGATACCTCGATAAATATTGGCATCATTGTGTTGCTGTATCAGTGCAATTTTTCCCGTCAAAACACGATTGTGCTCTACGATCGTTTGAGCCGATTGGATGGATTTTGGATCGACATCGCTGCCCGTATAGTGCCAACCGTATTTTGTTACACCAACAATCGGATAAATACAGTTTGCTCCCACGCCAATGTCCAACGCTTTCACTTTTTGGTGCGCGTACTGACCTTTTACTTCACTATCAAGTAGTTCTGCCACTCGGTGAATGTAATCAGCGCGGCCCGGAATCGGTGGGCAAAGGTAGGTGTCGGGAATGTCCCAGAACTCGACACCATAATACGCAGCAAGCAATGCTTTATTGAGCATTTTAACAGCATTAGGATCAGAGAAGTTTATGGAGTCTTCCCCTTTCGGATTTTTGATAACGAATGGCTTTAACTGTGGTTCACTTTCCACGAGTTTTTTAAAATCGTAACGACCTCGATGAACATTACGCTCATGCAAACCATTCTTCGCTATTTTTATGAACTCGACTTCGCTCTTTCCTGCAGGCTGCGAGGATTTGCGCGCAACTTTGTCTTTAACACGCTTCGGCTTGGCTTTATTCGCGTCTTTATTCTGACCCGCCATTGAAGTCTTTGGCTTTGCTTGCTTCGCGTTGTGATTATTGTTCTTCATTCAAATTCGCTTTTAAATCGAGGTAAATCATAAACAAACGAGCATCAAATTCGAGTTGGTGATACTCAGGCTCCATATAGCAACATAGCTGATAGAACGCCTTGTCGTGGTTTTTCTCACGAGTATGCGCCAACTCATGTACCACCAGCATTCTTAATAGTGGCTCGGGCGCATCCTTAAATACATTGGCAATGCGAATCTCGTTTTTCGACTTCAGCTTGCCGCCATGGTTTCTACTGATAACACTGTGCAAACCAAGCGCGTTGTTTACCGCGTGAATTTTCTTATCGTAGACAACTTTACTGATTGGCGCGGCTTTCTTCATGTAGCGGTTTTTGATTGCCATGGCGTACTCATAGAGCGCCCTTTCGCTTTTGATTTGGTGCCTATCGGGATAACGTTTTTCGAACCAAGGAACAAACTTGCCACTCGCTATCAATGAGCTCACCTGCTCTACGATGTTTTGTGGGTAGCCTTGAATGTATCGAAGTGACGGATGCATAGAGTTAACGTCTGTTATGACAAAATAAAGGCGCTCAATATACCTGAGATAAAGGACAGTTTCACCTTAGCTTTCGCCTTTCATTTATGACGAAAGGCCGTTAAACTTCGCCTCCCAATGATAATGGAGAGAAATTCAATGAAACGTGTCGTTCTTTACGTCAAAGATAAATGCCCTCACTGCAAAGATGCTCAACGTTATCTGGATTCGAAAAATATTAACTATCGTTTGTGCAATGCTAAGATGCAACGCGGTCGCAAAGAACTTGATGCGCTTGGTGCTCGTTCAGTGCCTGTTTTAAAAATTGGTGATCGGGTAATGATTGGCTGGAACCCAAAGAACTTCGAGAAGATGTACAAAAGCGACTAGTGCTCGGACGATGAATCTGCGCTGCGTTTAAACGTAGCGCTTGATAAAGTCGATAAACGTTCGATCTGCTATTGATAGGTACCCCTGCTTGCGCCAAGCAAGTGCCAGATCCAGCGTCACTGGTGGTTCAAACGGTAAGCCAACAACGCCCGACTCATGTTGAGTCACCAATTCCAGTAACGCGGTAATCGCAAACTCTTGTTTTACAATACTCAAAATCAAAGGCAGTAAGTTGGTCTCGAATGATGACTTCATGGTAAACCCATGCTCCTCACTCACCTGATCCAAAAATTCGCGGTGAAAATAGCCATGCTGAAACATAACCAAATCGTGTTCAAAGAACTCATCAAAAGTAAGAGCGTGTCGCTGGGCTAACTCATGCTCAGGTGAAACAACTGCGACCATTTGGCTAGTAAACAAATGGTCAGTTTCTAGGTCATCAGGCACGTTATCACAACTGATCACACCGATATCGAGTTGACCATTGAGCAGCATACGACGAATCGATTGAGTCCCAGCTTCGACCAAGGTCAATTTTAACTCCGGGAACTGGCTTTTAAACGCCATCACAATTCGTGGAAAGAAATAACTGCCCATCATTGATGGCGTTCCTAGTCTTACTTCGCCTTTCGCTAAGCCTTTCAACTCATCAATCGCGAGCTGCGCGTCGTGCAACTGTTGAATCACCCGCTTAGCATGTACAAGTAACGTTTCGCCCTCTTTCGTTAAGCTGATTTTTTTATCATCACGGCGAAATAGGGTAACGCCCAAAGACTGCTCAAACTTTTTGATAGAAATGCTTAATGCGGGCTGGGCAATATGCAGGGCTTTCGCCGCATGGGTAATGTTTCCATGTTCAGCGACCGCCAGAAAATGTTTAAGTTGTTTCGATTCCATTAGATCAAAAATATATGGTGTCCATATTTTTAATATATTTTTTTAATTTACAACGAACTGATAGATTGATCACAGTCTCTCCATTTGCTCACATTAGGCAGGATTCATGGTCAGTTTTGGCACACCGGAATACAAACGCATTACGCTCTCGCTAGCGCTTGGTTCCTTCTTGGTTTTTTCAAATTTATACCTACTACAGCCAATGCTGCCCACTTTTGCCCAAATTTTCACGATCTCAGAAACGCAAGTGAACTGGTTATTTGCGGCCTCAACACTCGCTCTCTCTTTTAGCCTCGTTCCAATGGCTGTGTTGTCAGAATCAGTGGGAAGAAAGCCAGTCATGATGGCTGGTCTGTTTTCGATTCCTACCCTTTCCGCTTTGATGCTATTTGGTGACTCATTCCTGTTTTTGGTGGTATGTCGAGCACTGATCGGTGTCGCGCTCGCCGCTTTTGCTGCGGTCGCCGTGGCTTACATGGCAGAAGAGCTCGACAAGCACGCTTTCTCGATGGCAATTGGAACGTACATTGCGGCTAACTCATTGGGCGGTATTGCAGGGCGTATTAGCGGCGGCTTATTGGCGGACAATTTCAGTGTTGATGTCGCCATTGAGGTTATGATGGTGTTCACTCTTCTTGGTGTCATTGGCGTTCACTATTTATTGCCAACACAGCGCAACTTCACCCCGTCATCAAGCAGCTTGCGCCATCAAAATCGTGCGCTTATTGGTCATTTTAAAAACCAACGCGTGTGGTTCGCGATGCTGATAGGAGGACTCAACTTTGCTTTGTTCGTCAACCTTTACTCCGTCATGGGTTTCCGTCTGGTGAGTGAACCTCACAATGTGCCCGTCGGGTTGGCCTCACTGATCTTTATTTGTTACTTGGGAGGGACTTTCTCCTCTCGTTGCGCAGGCCACTGGAGTAAACGTTATTCATCAATCCTCGGTATGTTCTTAGGCGCGATAGTGAGCATGGCGGGGATGTGGATTGCGGCGGTTGAAAGCTTGACTGCAATGCTATTTGGGTTGTTGCTGATAAGTTTTGGTGCCTTCTTTACTCATACCCTCGCCTACGGTTGGGTCGGTCAGAACGCCACTCGTGCCAAAGCCACCGCGACAGCGCTCTACTTAGTACACTACTACGTAGGCGGTAGCTTAGGAGGATTCTTACTTCTTTATTGTTGGCAGCATGGAGGTTGGTCGAGTGTTCTTATGGGGGGAAGCGCCGTCTACCTAGCAATGTTTGCTGCAATTGCGTATTTGAAACACATTGCCGAAAGAAAGCATACTGACCAAACACCTGACACTGCGAGTTTAAAGAGTAGCTAAGGTACGCTCATTTACGTAATACCTCTCTGGTTACTTGGATAACCAACTCTGCTATGCTTGCGCTACTTTAATAAAACCAGAAAGTCGTATGTCAACGCGTTCAACACAAAACACAGATATCGAAGCGATCACTCAACAGGTCAACCAATGGCTCAACGATGTGGTAATCGGGCTCAACCTTTGTCCGTTTGCTGCCAAGCCGCAACGTAATAAACAAATCAAAATCTTTGTTAGTGAAGCGACTCAAGAAGAAACGCTTCTTGAAGATATTTTATTGCAACTGATTGAGCTGAGTAACACAGAGCCCGAACAGCTTGAGACCACGTTGGTTGTGGTTCCCAACATGCTACAAGATTTCTGGGACTACAACTTTTGCATAGATTGGGTTGAAGGATTAATTAAGCAGCAAAACTGGGAAGGTATTTTCCAAGTAGCGACTTTCCATCCTGATTACTGTTTTGGTGGCGCAAGGCCTGAAGACGACGAAAACCTGACCAATCGTTCTCCTTACCCGATCTTCCATTTGATTCGCGAAGAGAGTATGGAAAAGGTACTAAAACACTATCCTGATCCTGAATCCATTCCCGATACGAACATCGCTCGTGTTTCCTCCCTTTCAGAGGAAGAACGTAAAAAGCTGTTCCCTTACCTATTTCGTTAAGCACCACTATTCCCCAAAGGCAGATTTATCACCAGTTAGATGCAATGCCCTTGGGGTTCAAAGTGCGGTTTGGTATCATTGCCGCTTCAATCGATTCAATGGAAATTAGAATGCAACTGTCAAAGCTAACCCAAGAGATTTTTGATCACTTATACCGTGATATCACCGAGTTCCGTAGTACGTTCGACTTACCAGTCGCAGACGCTGCAAGCCTTGATACGCAAGCAGACACACTACACACCTCTTTGGCGATCGAAGAGCTAACAGAGCTAGCAGAAGCAGATTGTAAAACTGAGCAAGCAGATGCCATCGTAGACAGCGTGTATGTATTAATGGGCCGTCTCGTTCATCTTGGCCACAGCAAAGTAGAAGACAATCTGGCGATCAGCTACTTAATTGATCTTCTATTAAACGTTGCGGTAAACCGTGGTATCGAGTTTATTCCTTGCTGGGATGAAGTACATTCAAGCAACATGAGCAAAGTATGCCGTAACGAGCAAGAGTACTCAGAAACAGAAGCATTCTACGCAGAACAAGGCATCAAGTTGATGGCGGTGCAGAAAGGTGAATACATCATCGCGAAATGCGCCGAAGATTTCGTATCGGAAGGTAAAACCATTCGTAAAGGCAAAGTACTCAAATCTGTTTACTACCGCCCAGCAGATCTAAAACCGCTAACTCAGTAAGCGTTGAGTTTGGCTTTCTCGATTAAAAAAACGACCTCAAGTAGGTCGTTTTTTTATTGTCCCTAAATACTAATCAAAGATTAAATAAGGTTGCTCATCTACGATGACCTTTTTGACTTGAGTATTGAACACTTCCCCGAGCGCTTCTTCCGTTAGCACAGTATCGGCACTTCCTGATGAGTGCAGCACACCGTTGTTAAGCAGCAATACTTTATCTGCGTGCTTTAATGTGCGATTGAGATCGTGATTAGCAACCAATACTCCAATTCCCTGCGCCGCCATAGCGTTAATCAATTGATAGAGCAGACCCTCTTGCGCAATATCTAACGGTGCTGCTGGCTCATCCAAAATTAAAAACTGCGAAAAAGGATTAATGGTACGCCACACCTGCAAACATACACCTGCTAATCGGACACGCTGCCACTCACCACCGGATAATGTTTGAATACTGCGATGAAGCTTATCTTGCAGTTGTACCAGCTCCACCACCATATTGACGGCATCACGCACTTTGATATCCGCAATCTCAGCGCCACTCGGCAGAGATAGGGCTAGATACTGAAACACATCAACATTAAACGCTGGGCGCGATTGCTGACACAAATAACCTCGAACATGAGCTTGCTCTGACAACGGTAAAGTAAGCAAGTTTTTGTTGCCAACGTACACTTCACCACTCATACCCTCTCGGTAGCTTAACGTACCAGAAATCGCAGCCAATAAAGTACTCTTACCGGAACCATTAGGCCCAACGATATGTACGATTTCGCCAGCTTTGCATTCAAAAGAAAGAGGCAATAATCGACTACCAACCGACATATGTTTAACGTGCATCATGACTCTTCACCAGCATCCAGATGAAAATAGGTGCGCCAATCGATGTTGTCATGACACCTAAAGGTAACTCTGCGGAGTCCAATAACAGTCTTGCGCCGATGTCAGCAAATACAAGCAACGCAGCACCAGATATTGCAGAAAGTGGCAATAAATAACGGTTTTCCGTACCAAAAGCCAAACGCAACAAGTGCGGGACCACCAAACCAACAAAACTGATGATGCCACCCAAAGCGACTGAACTACCCACCAAAATAGAAATGGCGAGGATCAATTTCCAACGCATTTGATGCACATCGACACCCAATTGGGTCGCATGAATCTCACCCAGCATCAATTTATCAAGCGATTTGCCTTTACAACATAACCAGATGAGCACCGGTAACATCACCAAGGTAACGGTATGGTGATACCAACTTGCACCGCCAATACTGCCCATTAACCAATACATCAGTTGGCGTAAACTGAGATCATCACTAAAGTAAAATGCCCACGTCACAATCGCGCTCGATAAAATACCCAATGCGACCCCAACCAAAAGCAATCGAGCCGTCGTCAGGTGCATTGCCCTTGCTATCGCCACCAAAACAAACGTGAATACCATCGAGCCTGCAATCGCTGCCAACATAAAAACAATCGGGGTAGGAAGAACAGGTGACGCGAACATGATTAAGACCATTGCTAAGCTTGCACCACCAGATATACCAAGCACGCCAGGTTCAGCCAACACGTTCCCAAGCAACACTTGTAACGTCGCGCCAGATACCGCTAACGCAGCACCAATAATTGCCGCAGACACTAGCCTCGGTAAACGCAAGTCCACCAATAACTTCTGTTCAAATGCAGATAAGGATTGATAAGGAGAAAGGAAAATTTCTCCGACCATCAAGTGAATGGCAGAGAGTACAGCGAGCACGATCGACATAACCATCAGGTTACGTTGCCAGCGTCGTTCCTTGTTCAGGATAAGTTGTTGAAAATCCATAGCGGCCGATAAAAACAAACGAGGCTTAACCTTACAGTTAAGCCTCGGTAAATTGCAATTAACTTCTCAAAGCAATGTTGGATTAATCGTAAACCAACTCACCCTCTTCAAAACGGGTTTTCACTTCACAAACCATCAGAGCTGCACGTTGACCTATTGCGACGTGGCGGTTCGGGAAGACAATCGCTTCGTTTTCATTCTTCGCCATTAATGGTTTGTCGCCATCATGACCAAACACTTCGCCGTGTACAAATGAGGTGAAGTTTTCAACATTGTCGTCGAACATAAAGTCAAAGTCTTCGTTCAAACGAACGATTGTGCGACTTACGCGATACTTAATGCATGGTTTTGGTAGGTGTTCTGGCTTCGTTTCCGCAATCAAATTACGTAAAGACAAATCAAACGCGGTCAGTTTATCGAGGTCATTTTCACCAATACGAGCCACACGTCCAAGCTCCATCGTGAGAGCCTGCGCACCAAAATTCTCGGCACTGTACCAGCTAAACGTGCTCGATGGTGAGTTTGACAGGAGCACTGCTTCAATGTGTGCACTGTCCAAGAAATCGATCAATGCCTTGCTGCGCACAGGATGACGAGTCTTAGGACTTACTGCAAACGTATAGTGCTTCGAGCCTCTAATCGCGCAGTGTAAATCAAGGTGCCAGCGTGTTGTCGGGTCGGTATCCTGATAAAAATCTCGAACAAGCAGCTTAAGCGTATCTGCGATAACAAGCTCTTTTGTCTGTTTGTGTTCTTTTTCGTCAAACAAACGGTTGAGGTTTTCTTCAAGGAATCGCGTGTGCGCCAGAGTGGACTCTGGGTGAGCGATAATGAACAGACAACGGGTATCGACCGTCTGGAACCCAGATTCTATGTCTTGAATAATGGAATCCACCAGCTCCATCGGTGCGGTTTCATCTCCGTGAACCCCACAAGAGATGATGATGTTCTTCGTATCCTGAGTATAATTCGCAGGGATTACTTCTAATACACCACGCTGATAGAGTTTAAGTTTTACACCGTTAGAAAGCACCTGCTCCGCTGGTGCAACATCAATATGAACATCTAACGTGTCAGTTAAAAACGATTGGCGAAAGAGAGACTTCGTCATGCGTTACTCCTTAATAGCACGGCGGATATGTTAATAAATTGTACAAAGGATTTTTGTTGCTGCGATCTCACTTATGAGTAGAAATCACTATTTCCCTCGAAAATCCGATGCCTTTTCGCGCCAGGCACTCAAATCAAGCATTGAGGCGTTTAATTTTCAAACAATTACAAAGTGTTAGGGCTGTGAACTTTACCACAGCCCTGATTAAGATCATTATGATTTGATCAAATTTTTGTAGCTATAAAGCAGATTATGCATCAACACTGCGAAAAACTTAGCCGCGCTGTGCGAGCAAACGCTCAAACTCATCGACTTTTTCACGCACTAGCTCAACACTCTGCTGCCAAAACGTTGGCTGGGTTAAATCCATCGACAGATGCTTTTCGACGACATCTTCCGCCATCATGCAGCCTGTATCGCGCAGCAAATTGATGTAATCGGTGTAAAACGCTTCGCCTTTGGTTTCTCGCTGTGCATAGATACCCTTGCTAAACAAGAAACCAAATAGGTATGGGTAGTTATAAAAGCTCACGCTATCAATAGAAAAGTGCAGCTTGCTTGCCCAGAAGTACGGATCCGGTTCGCTCATTACGTCGCCATACCATTCTTTCCAAGTTTCTGACATCAACTCACAGAATTCATCTGCGGTTAACTCTCCATCCTGGCGGCGTTCATAAAACGATTTTTCAAACTCGTAGCGAACCGGAATGTTGATCATTAAAGCTAGCGCAGATGACAACTCTTCCCACAACATCTCGAGCTTTTCATCAACGCTCTCAGCTTTCGAAATCAAATGATCACGAACGATGTTTTCTGCAAAGATAGAGGCGGTTTCTGCTAACGTCATTGGGTAGTAAGTTTGGCAAAGTGGCAAATCACGAATAACCCAGTTATGGAACGCATGGCCAAGTTCATGTGCCAGAGTCATAAGGTCTGAACGGCTGCCACTCCAAGTCATAAACACAAGTGGTGTTCGCGTTGCTGGCAGTTTGGTGCAGTATGCGCCAAGACGCTTGTTAGCATTTGGCGCGGCATCAATCCAACCATTTTGTACCATCAAACGGACAAACTCCGACATCTCAGGGTTTACTGTTTCAAATGCTTCACAAATAACATCAATCGCTTCATCAAAATCGTAAACCTTCGCTTCACCGCTCAAAGCAGGCATAGCCGCCAGATGATTCCAAGGTTTCATCTCATCCAGACCATGTACTTGCGCCATCAATAAACCTGCTTTCTGACCAATAGCTCGACTGTCTTTGGCTACGGTCATCATCGCATTTAAAGTTTCAGCTTGGATTCGGCTACCATGCAAACTCGGCTCTAGGAAGTGAACTTCACGCTTCGTAGAACGCTTTTTGTTTTCAGTTAAGCGCCATCCTGCTAACGCATTCAAAATCGCAGCGAATGATTCTTGATGCGTTTGCATTGCATCTTGTACGCCTCGCCACGCGGCTTCTTGACGCTCGAATTCAGAACCATAAAGAATGCTTGCCGCTTGAGAAAACCCAAGCTCTTCACTCTTACCATCTACATACTTAAGCTTCACTTTCAATGAGCCAGTCAGGTTATCGTATAGGTTACCCCAAGCCGATTTGCCATCCACACTCATCGCAGCCAGTAACTGTTCTTCTGCGTTGCTAAGACGAGTATCCGCCAACTTTCTAGAATTCAAGATAGAAAAAGCTTGCCCACTGATATCAGGATTCTCATGGTCTAACACGCGCAAGATAAACTCTTCGTCGGCATGAGTTAATGTCAAATCAAAGGGACTGAACGCTTGGGAAAGCTCCGAAAAGATGCGGGTCATTTTACCAAGTAACGATTTCGCTTCGGCGTTTGTTGCATCAACAGAAGCATAACAACTCGCAAAATTTGCAACTGTGCCCGCTAAACGACTCGCGGCTTCATTGGTTAAAATCGCATTTTGCATGATCTCTACGTTGCCACAATCTGCTGATTGTTTATTCAAAAGATCAATACATTGTTCCACAAGAGCAATATCGTCTTGAATTCGTGGGTCAGAAAGGTCGTTATAAACGATGGACAAATCCCAACTCGGCGTTGTCATTTCTATATTTCCTTTTTATGTAACTGAGTCAATTTTCGCTTCCTGCACCTAGCAGATGGGCTTCCACTGACATCTTCCGTGACTATGCCCGTAAGCAATATCGTTCTAGGCATTTTAATATTTATAAGTTAACGAGTTAAAAGAGGTACGCCAATCGAACGCACCGAGGCGTAAATTTGCTCATCTATGGTAATTGTTACATGCGTGACAGAAGCGTTTCCTATCGACAACGTCGAATACCACTTGGGGTTACGCCAATCTAACTCCAATACATGAGCAAGAATCATACGAATGACGCCACCATGCGTGACGATAAGTAGATTGTCATTGATATCGTTGATGATTTGAGACCAAACGCGACATATGCGCTCAGAAAATGTGCTTAAGCTCTCAGCATTCGGCAACGTATGTTGTGCTGGCGATTGCCAAAAAGCATCTAGCTTTTTCCACTGCTCAGTGAGCATATCAAAAGGCATACCATCAAAATCACCAAATGCCATCTCTTGTAAAGATTCATCCGTCATTACTGGTAATAATTGCTGTTCAGCAATGATGTTTGCCAGTTCTTGACAGCGTGAAAGCGGAGAAGAAATTATTCCACCCACACCTCGTCCACTCTCAGCCCAAGCCCGAGCAATACTCTCTTGATCAGCAGGCGTAACTTTTACATCTGTTTGGCCATGGAGTCCTGGTAGAGCGTCTACTTTTCCATGACGCACAAGATAGATATTGAGTGTTTTCATTTTGTTCCATTCTACTCTTTAAGAACCAACGGCAAACCAGCAGCAACAAAGGTAACACGATGGCAAACACTGGCTAGTTTTTGATTCATCCGTCCTGCATTATCCACAAAATAACGACTAACCGCCCCCAGAGGTACAATGCCCATTCCAACCTCGTTAGAGACGAATATTAACGTCGCATCTGAGCCATGTACCACCTGTATAAGCTTTTCAATTTCTGCTTCTAGCTTCTCATTGGAACATTCATCACCTAACTCAAATATCCAATTGTTGAGCCACAAGGTTAAACAGTCGATCAATACAACATCGGTGGTAGCGAAATTTGTCAGTAACTCAGATAAATGAAGGTGGCATTCATGCTCTTGCCACTCGCCCCCGCGTTGCTTTTGATGATGCGCTATTCGCTCTCGCATTTCTTGGTCAAATGGCAGCGCGGTTGCAACATAGTGTAATGCTCGCTGAGAAGCGACCGATAATTGCTTAGCTGTTTTTTCTGCCAAATGCGACTTCCCAGAGCGCGCGCCACCGAGTATCAATTGCTTCATGAGGAGTGATACAACCCAATCATAGTGAGATAAACAAGCAGTTCCGATAGCTGCTGTGCTGCGCCAAGGCAATCCCCCGTAAAGCCGCCAATTCGCTTGGTTAACCAACGTTTGAACATCAAACGAAATACAACGAGAACAAGCGATATCAAGATCGCATACGTGATCCCAAGCACAAGCAATGTTATGCCACCAGTAAACAACAAAATGGAGACTTCCAGAGAAGACTGGCGGCTTGCCAGCGGTTTACTTTTCGACGTATCACTGTCACTGACATAAGGCATGTCATAAATAAGCGTCGCTGCTAGTGCTCGGCTTGCGGTGTAAGCGACGACAATGACCAACCAAAAGTGCGGCAAGTTAGCCAGTTCACTCCAAAAAACATACTTAGCCAATAACGCCATAATGAGAGTGGCGGCACCATAAGTGCCAATACGACTGTCTTTCATAATAGAGAGGCGTCGCTCTACGGTCATGCCACCGCCAATGCCATCCGCCATATCGGTCAAGCCGTCTTCGTGAAAAGCCCCAGTTAACAATAAGCTAAACACCATCGTTAATACTATGGCAACCGACTCTGGGAAAAGAATTGAGGTGAGCGAAAATACCAAAGCGCAAAGCGCTCCAAGCACGAGACCAACTAACGCGAAGTAACGGCCTGCCTGATTCATGCGTTCTTCACTGTAAGGCAACGCTTGGGGCACGGGTAAGCGGCTAAAAAAACTGGTAGCTAATAGAAATAACTCCCACTGGTATCTTAACGATGACGGCGTGACTTTCTCAGAATTATCAGGGACTGACACTAAACTGTAACTCCTGCACTCTCGAAGCTCGCCATTTTGTTGTAAAACTGGGCGGCAGCTTTTAACAAGGGTAAGGCAAGAGCGGCTCCTGTTCCCTCCCCTAGCCGTAAACCAAGGTCGAGCAGAGGTTCCGCTTTTAGATGTTCCAATACAAATTTATGTCCATTTTCTTCAGAGCGATGGGCAAACAACATGTATTCACGCGTTTCTTCATCTAGCAACGTCGCAATATAAGCCGCTACCGATACGATAAACCCATCCACTAAAACTGGAGTTTTAAGCCGCTTGGCTTCTAAAAAAGCGCCCACCATTTGTACGATTTCAAAACCTCCAACCTGTGCGAGAATCGCTTTGGTATCAAGACCTCGACATCGGTTTACCCCCTGTGCTACCAGTTTATATTTGCGGCTCAACTGCTGTTGATTGATTCCGGTGCCAACGCCAACACAATAATCAATATCTAATGAGCTCAGCGCCGATAACAGTGCTGAGGCCGAACTGGTATTACCGATGCCCATCTCGCCGAACATTAAGAGGTTTGAACCATGCAAAATGGTATGCTCAGCAATCTTCGCACCATATTCTAAACCTAACGCCACTTGTTCTGGGGACATCGCGGATTGTTTAGAAAAATTAGCCGTACCGTTACCCAACCGTTGTTCAACCAAGTTGGGATGGGATTTAAATTCTGGAACAAGCACATCAATAGGAGCCAACATGCCGCAATCTATTACTTTGAGTTGAATGCCATTGATGTCGCAAAAACAGTTGATGGCTGCGCCGCCAGCGAGAAAGTTAGCCACCATTTGCTGAGTGACTTCGCTTGGCGCAATGCTCACACCCTCCTCTGCAACGCCGTGATCTCCAGCAAATACCAGCATGCTTGGTTTGCAGATAGCGATGGAATCAACTGGCTGAGGTTTATTCTGACTTTGAATAAGAGCTAACTGCAGTGCCACCTTTTCCAATAAGCCTAAAGAACCGACGGGTTTGGTTTTGTTATCTATGCGTGCTTGTATCTCCGCAGCAAAAGAGTCATCCATTTTTTACGTTCCTTTGATGTTGTCTGGGTGAGAGGTGTTCTGTTGTTCAAGAGGTCTTGTTCAGCGACAGTTTTTGCGCGCCCACTATTGTATACACTTGCATCCAATTGGGGCAGCGCTAATCAAGTTTATCTCAGGATAGTCTGCCGAGTTCGCAGAGCGTCTCACCTTTCTTGCACGAGATTATAAGTAACTCGTTGAAATCCGCTACAATAGCTTAGACTATGTTCCCATATAGGAGAAAAGATATGGATAACAACACCTGCGCAATCATCGCCGGTGCAACTGGCTTAGTAGGCTCAAAAGTCATTGCAAACCTCATAAATCAATCAGGTGTTGGAACATTATATTATCTTTCTCGCCGCCCACTCGATGGCGTCCTAGATGTGGACAACAAGCTTATTCCTCTCATTGATGCAGACCTTTCTATCCACCAATGGGATGAGAACCAACCAACACCAACCATCGGCTTTATCTGTTTAGGCACGACCCTTAAGCAAGCAGGCAGTAAGGATAATTTGCGTAGAGTAGATGTTGATCTGGTGTGCAAAGTCGCCCAACAAATGAAAACAATCGGAGTCAAACGCCTTGCGGTTGTTTCTAGCCTCGGTGCAAATAGTAAATCGCCATCCCATTACTTAGCTTGTAAAGGACAAATGGAACAACGAATCGAAGCTATGGATTTTGAGGAAATCGTATTTGTTCGCCCAGGCCCGCTTGTTGGTCAACGTCAAAACCCAAGAATGGACGAGAAGTTAGTACAAACTCTGTTTAAGGTAATTCGCCCACTTATGCTTGGCAAACTGTCCAACTTTTTACCTATTCGAGCAGAAGATGTCGCCAAAGCGATGATTTATCAACTTTTCAGTTATCAAGAAGACTCGGTGGTTTACTTACAAAGGAAAGAAATGCGTGACTTACTGCATCACTACGAATAACCATTTTGTACAATTAACGTGCTAATTCACACTCTCACGCGACTTAGATCTCGTTTTTATATTCATTTTAGATCTAGCTAATACCCGTTTGTCATTTTTAAAGTTATATCACGAGCGTTATCTTACGCTCCATAAATAAATCCGTATAAAACCCCGTATAAAAAACAACCGCCACTTCGGCTGGTTGATAAGGTCAAATTATGAATTTTGCAGTGATAGCCTCTCTAGCCGTCTTTGTTGGCATATTGTTCTTTCTATTTAATCAACAACAAAAGAAACACACTCTTTCACGTCTCGTTTTGATCGGTCTTGTTACCGGTTCTCTTTTTGGTCTTGCTTTGCAACTCATTCACGGTGAAGGCAACAGCGCAATTGCTCAAACACTTGAATGGGTAGGCATTGTAGGCAGTGGCTACGTTGGTCTACTGAAAATGGTCATCATGCCACTAGTGTTGGTATCGATGATCTCTGCAGTTGTTAAATTGGAGAAAGGTGGCTCTTTAGGTAAAATTTCTGGCCTGACCATCTCTGTTCTTCTAGTAACGACTGCAATTGCTGCACTTATCGGTATCTTGGTGACAACCACATTTGGCCTTTCAGCAGAAGGTTTAACTGAAGGCGCGCGTGAAACCGCTCGTATCGCCGTTTTAGAAAGCCGTGCCGGTACAGTAAGTGACCTAACTATTCCTCAAATGCTAGTTAGCTTCATTCCAACCAACCCATTTGCTGATCTAACAGGTGCTCGCTCTACATCAATTATCGCTGTTGTGATTTTCGGCGTGTTAACTGGTATCGCCGCTCGTAAAGTGATGATGGAAAAAGCAGAGTTGGAATCACCGATTCGTACTTTCGTAGAAGCAGCTCAGTCAATCGTTATGCGATTAGTGAAGATGATCATGGCGCTAACGCCATACGGCATCGCAGCACTGATGGCAAAAGTGGTAGCGACATCAAGCGCAGGCGACATCCTAAACCTACTTGGCTTTATTGTGGCATCTTATGTTGCTATCGCACTGATGTTTGTTGTTCATGGCGTATTAGTCTCTTTTGTCGGCGTTAGCCCTGCGGAATACTTTAAGAAAATCTGGCCTGTACTGACCTTCGCGTTTACATCTCGTAGCTCAGCAGCAACAATTCCACTAAACGTAGAAGCGCAAATCACGAAGCTTAACGTTCCACCAGCGATTGCAAACCTATCAGCATCGTTTGGTGCCACTATCGGCCAAAACGGATGTGCAGGTATCTATCCTGCAATGCTTGCAGTGATGGTAGCTCCGACAATGGGCATCAACCCACTTGATCTACACTTTATCCTGTCATTGATTGCGATTATCACCATCAGCTCATTTGGTATTGCAGGTGTCGGCGGCGGTGCGACGTTTGCAGCCTTGATTGTTCTTCCTGCAATGGGCTTACCTGTGACCATCGCGGCACTGCTTATCTCTATTGAACCACTGATTGACATGGCACGTACCGCACTAAACGTTTCAGGCTCAATGACTGCGGGTACAATTGCTAGCCGAGTGCTGAAGTCACCAGAAAGTGAAGCAACATTGGAAGAAACACGAGCATAGAACTCAAATTCCTTCCAAAGCGATAAAACATAAAATATCAAGCCGATGGTTCGCCATCGGCTTTTTTCATTTTCAAAAATTCAACTTGCATCTTTCGTTGCTAGTCAAGGCGTTGAATGGTCTAATACTGTCATCGGTTTTGTAAACGGTAAGCAGAATGCACCAAGATAATCAGCCCACTTTTTTCTTCTTTGATTATGAGACATGGGGAACTAACCCCGCGAAAGATCGCCCAAGCCAGTTTGCTGGTGTTCGTACAGATGAAAACTTTAATATCATCGGCGAGCCTTTAGTCATGTACTGCCAGCCACCTGCTGATTATCTTCCGTCTCCTGAAGCTGCGCTTATTACTGGTATTACTCCGCAAAAAACGGTTCAAGAAGGCCTTTCTGAGCCTGAGTTTATCGCTAAGATTCACGCTGAACTCGCGAAACCAAATACCACCAGTTTAGGCTACAACAGCATTCGCTTTGATGACGAAGTGACCCGTTATACTTGTTATCGCAACTTTATCGATCCATACGCATGGAGTTGGCAAAACGGTAACTCACGTTGGGATTTACTCGATGTACTACGCGCGTGCCATGCCCTTCGCCCAGAAGGCGTAGAATGGCCAGAAAACGAAGATGGCTTCACTAGCTTTAAATTAGAACACTTGTCTGTGGCTAACGGCATAGAACATAGTAACGCGCACGATGCCATGGCAGATGTGGTTGCGACTATCGAAATGGCAAAGAAAGTAAAAGCAGCGCAACCAAAATTGTTTGATTACTTTTTTTCTATGCGCCAAAAGCGCAAGCTCAATGATTTAGTCGACATCGTCAACATGACACCGTTGATGCACGTTTCAGGCATGCTAGGGCGCGAATGTCAGTACACTAGCTGGATTGTACCTGTTGCTTGGCATCCAACCAATAATAACGCCGTTATCACCATCGATTTAGCGAAAGACCCTCAACCTATTCTTGAGCTATCCGCAGAAGAGCTGCACGAAAGACTCTACACTAAGCGCGAAGATCTTGGTGAATTGCTACCAGTGCCAGTTAAACTAGTTCATTTGAACAAATGCCCTATTCTCGCCCCTGCAAAAACGTTAACGGCTGAAAATGCGGAGTCTATTGGCATTGATCGCCAGCAATGTCTCGCTAATCTCGCTTTGTTGCGCCAACATCCTGAAATTAGAGAAAAGCTGATTAGCCTCTTTTCAGTCGAGCGTAAATTCGATAAAAGTGATGACGTCGATACACAGCTTTACGACGGGTTCTTTTCTCCGGCTGATCGCGCAGCTATGGATATCATTCGAGAAACCGACCCGAATAATCTTGCTGCATTAGACATTGAATTTGATGACAAGCGTATTAAACCTCTATTGTTCCGCTATCGTGCGCGTAACTTCCCAGGCACATTAGACGAGCAAGAACAAAGACGCTGGGCACTACACTGTCGAGAAGTGTTTGAAAGCCGAATTGAAGAGTACATGCTGAATTTAGAAAACTTAGTTCACGAACATGAAAGTGACGAAAAGAAGATTGCGATATTAAAATCCGTGTACCGTTATGTAGAGAGCTTAGCTTCCTAACTCCTCCTAATACAAGCGCACCTTATGGTGTGCTTGTTGTTTATATACTGTCAAAATGATTAAAGAACGATTCTTACAACTGATCCAACTGCTCATTTCAATCTTCCTCATCATGGGAGCACTTGGCATCGGAATTACCATTCAAAAGTTCACTGGCGTTTCCGTTCCAGGAAGTGTCATCGGTATGCTCGTACTGTTTTTCTCCATGACTCTTGGGCTTGTAAAAGTCGACTGGGTCAAACCGGGCGCCACGCTATTTATACGCTATATGATCTTATTGTTCGTTCCTATCAGCGTCGGATTAATGCAGCATTTCGATTTACTACTCGCCAATGCGCTCCCTATCATCGCTAGCGCAGTTGGAGGCTCACTCATTGTACTAGTCAGCCTCGCTTGGCTGCTGGACTACTTGCTAAAGGAGAAGCACTGATATGTGGTTAGTTGTTACCATTGCGGTTTTTCTTGTCGCGCGCCAAATCGCAATCAAAGTGAATAATCCTCTAGCAAATCCTTTGCTGATCAGTATTGCAGTGCTCATTCCTTTGCTTACTTACTTAAATGTACCGTTTGAAACGTATTATGCGGATAACGAAGGGATCAGTTTTTTACTTCAACCAGCCGTAGTTGCTCTGGCTTACCCGTTATATGAACAACTACCACAAATTAAAGCAAACTGGCGAATCATCACTTTTGCTTGCACAGTAGGCAGTGTGATGTCGATGATGACAACCACCTTGATCGCAGTCGCTTTCAAAGCGGATATCAGTTTAATCGCAAGTCTAGTGGGTAAATCCGTCACTACGCCAATAGCAATGGAAATTTCGAGTCACCTCGGTGGTGAAGCTGCCGTTGCGGCGATCTTGGTTCTGATTGTCGGTTTATTGGGCGCAATTTTGGCATACCCAATTTACAATTTGATTGGAATTAAACACCCGATTGCACGTGGTCTGACAATGGGTACAGTCTCTCATGCCTTAGGCACCGCTACTTGTGCAGAGAAACAGCCCATAGATGCCGCGTTCTCATCACTCGCATTGGTTTTATGTGGGATCATAACTTCTATTTTGGCTCCAAGTTTTTTTGCTTTGGCGGTCTGGCTATATCAATAGTTAAGCGCTCTCGGTCTGCCCTCCTTCCGGCAGGCCGTAGCCTTTCCATTTCTTACTTATCCCTTTCAAAATCCTATCTTATCTAGCAACCTCACCCAGTAATACCGTGAAGGGACTTGATCGAGATATACATTCATAGCATTAGCATTCTAGCTGCTACCACTCGCTCTAGATTACGTAAGTATAAAGTAGCATAGCGGTAAAAGTCGCGTTGGTAACATACTCCTGCTCCTTGGTCATATGAATATATACTGATATGGTTAATTGTGAGACGGAGATAACGCTTCACACCTGTGCAATCGAATACATGTGTGAGCTCACTCTAATTATGTAACAGAATTATCAATTGCATTATTTATCGTGATCTAACGCACGGAACATTTCTATCTTTCACATAGAATAACTGTCCATGCAATAACAAGGATTCAACATGAAAAGTCGCATTGAACAGGCGCTAGCAGGCGCTCCAGAAGCACTTTCCAAACAACTTGCTCCTATCATCCAAGCTGATGATTTTGATGCTACGCTTTCAGTTCAACAATTTGAGCAGTTGCTTTCAGCTACCGGTCTATCAGACAAAGAGCTTCGTGTTGCGCTACTTCCTTTTGCCGCAGCGTACTCCTATGCTCCCCTTTCTGACTTTTATGTCGGCGCTATCGTTCGTGGTCTTTCAGGTCGCCTTTACTTCGGTGCCAACATGGAATTCTTTGGTGTACAGTTGGGTCAAACGGTTCACGCAGAGCAGTCTGCGATTAGCCATGCTTGGATGAAAGGCGAACGTGGTGTTAAGGATATCACTATCAACTTCAGCCCATGTGGTCACTGCCGCCAGTTCATGAATGAGTTATCTACCGCAAACGAGCTTAAAATCCATCTCCCAGAACGCGAAGAAAAGTCACTTCATGAATACCTGCCTGAAGCCTTTGGACCAAACGATCTCGGTATCGAGTCCGGCTTAATGGCAGAAGTTCAACACCAGTTCTCATGTGATGATGAAGATGCACTCATCCAAAGTGCAGTTGAAGCGATGAACATGAGCCACTCTCCATACACCAACAACTTGAGTGGTTTAGCATTAGAGATGACTAGCGGCCGTGTATTCCAAGGCGCTTATGCAGAAAATGCAGCGTTCAATCCTAGCTTGCCGCCGTTACAAGTTGCGCTAATCCAAGTTTTACTTGCGGGTGAAACCTTTGACAACATCAAAGCCGCTGCATTGGTAGAGAACTCAGAAGGTAAGATCAGTCATTTAGCCGATACGCAATCAACGTTGGAAGCGTTGAATCCAGATATTCCGCTTAGTTTTGTCAACGTATAAACGACAAATTCAACAAAAAGCTCTACATGTTGTAGAGCTTTTTTACTACCTAAAAACCAAAAACAAACGTTTGCTTTGTCATGAAACTTCAGTATGATCTCCTGCAATTTCTGTCTCATCACTCTATTTTGTAAGGGAACACTATGTTTGGCACTGCAACTAGCGCAAATGCTACCCGTGTATTACTTTTAGGCTCTGGCGAACTCGGTAAAGAAGTCGCCATTGAATGCCAGAGACTTGGTTTAGAAGTGATTGCTTGTGATCGCTATGCCAATGCTCCAGCGATGCAAGTCGCTCACCGTAGTTATGTTATCGACATGTTAGATGGGAACGCCTTAGAAGAAGTTATTACGAAGGAACAACCTACTTACGTCGTACCAGAAATTGAAGCCATCGCAACCGGCAAACTGGTAGAGCTTGAAGAGAAAGGACTGAATGTTGTTCCAACCGCTAAGGCAACCAGGCTAACAATGAATCGTGAAGGTATCCGACGTTTGGCAGCAGAAGAACTGGAATTGACGACTTCACCTTATCGTTTTGCAGATAACTTTGAAGACTTCAAAGCCGCGGTTGAGCATGTGGGTATTCCGTGCGTGGTGAAGCCTGTGATGAGCTCTTCAGGTAAAGGGCAAAGTGTTATCAAGACCGAAGACGACGTTACAAAAGCATGGGATTACGCTCAGGAAGGCGGGCGTACGGGTGCAGGTCGCGTTATCGTGGAAGGTTTTATCGACTTCGATTACGAAATCACTTTATTGACCATCAGAGCCGTTGACGGTGTGCATTTCTGTGCTCCAATTGGTCATCGTCAGGAAGATGGCGACTACCGCGAATCATGGCAACCGCAAACTATGTCAGAAAACGCAGTAAAAGCAGCTGAATACACGGCTGAGAAAGTGGTAAACGCGCTCGGTGGCTACGGCATCTTTGGTGTAGAGCTATTTGTTAAAGGCGATAAAGTCATTTTCAATGAGGTCTCTCCTCGCCCTCACGATACGGGTATGGTTACAATGATTTCACAGGAAATGTCTGAGTTTGCTCTCCACGTGCGCGCGTTTACCGGAATGCCAATTAATAATATTGTGCAATATGGCCCATCTGCGTCTGCTGTTATTCTTGGACAAGGGACTTCCACAAACATTCGCTTTGAAAACCTAAGCAAAGCTTTAGCTCAACCTCAAACACAAGTTCGTCTATTCGGTAAGCCAGAAATCGATGGTCGCCGCCGTTTAGGTGTTGTCCTTACGCGACGAAAAACCACCGAAGAAGCCGTTCAAGATGCTGTTGAAAGTGCTTCAAAAGTGAATATCATTTATTAAATACGAACCACTCATACAAAAATAGCGCAGCTCAAATTGCTGCGCTATTTCGTGTTCCAAACCGAAGAGAGCCTATTCACTCTCGATTAAGTACACTTCTTCAGAGAAGCGACTTAAGCCTTTTTTCGCAATTTTAGGATGATTCTCGTCAGCTTCATCTACGTTCAAACAAGTAACTTTGTAACCTGAAAATAACTGCTCAATCTCTTCGACCGGCACGCTAAATGGAGGCCCCGCCATCTCTTCTTGAGGATAGTTGAGTGTAACAAGCAAAATACGACCGCCTGGATTCAAAAGTTGCTTGAGACGCTCTACATACTCCTGTCGCATATCTTGCGGTAAAGCAACCAACGCGGCGCGATCATAAATGATATCGGCTTGAGATACTGGTGCAGTGAAAAAGTCCCCAGTATAAATAGAGAGCTCATCAAATTGATAAAGCTCGTGCATGCCATTAAGAGGCGTTACCGTTGGCGTGTAAAAATGTTCAGCAAAAAAGGCACGCACAGCAATATGGCTTAGCTCAACACCTTCAACCGAATCATGCTTCATCGCTAGCCAAATCAAGTCTTCTGACTTTCCACATAAAGGAACTAACACTTTATCTTCACGCTTTGGATTTGTGTGTTTCCAATATACTGGTAATAGCGGGTTTACATCTTCCAAGTGAAATCCGATTTGATTGCTGGCCCATTTGTTATGCCAAAATTCTTGGTCTCTCATTTTACTTTCTACTTGTCGGCTGTTTTCATTTTGAGAGGTAAGACTAACGTTTTTTTTCAATTTGTCTATGCCGTTCATCTTTGGTTAATACTGCGGTGATAGGATGTAATCGGTCTCATAGGAGACGCGCCTTTATCTGATAATCAGAATAAAGAAAAGAGAAATGGTGATCTAACGCACGATTCTACTTCAAGATAAAACTGAAACCTTGGAATCTTTCGTAATGGCCCCATTTATAAGTTAGTACCTGATTTGCCGAACTTAGCGACCTTTATGTTCCCTATTTTCTAAGTACAAGCAAGTTAAGGAGAGTGAATGAGCTTATTTCTTCGTACTACAGCATTGATGCTTTTGGTACTTAGCCGTGCACCGGCGTTTGCCGCACTTCCAATTACCCCTGCGCCTAGTGGCGAACAAAATCGTTCAACCAGCCAAAACGAAGTTTGTTCGAAACTTTTTAAACACAGCCTTAGCGGTTTATATGGCATTCAGTCAATCGACACCACACCAACTCAGCCATATTCTGACTTCGACATCCTTTACAGCAAAGCTCACCAAGCACAATTTGAACTTGAAACTATCTGTAAGAGTACCGCACTTCTTAATGACGCTCAGCCATACTTCGCAGGCGTGAAATCCAAACAACGAGCAGAAGAAAAGATAGCTTTAGAATTAGGTGGGAAAGTTGAACGTATTACTGACCTAGCACGTGCAACGATTGTAGCTGAAGACGTCGCGAGCTTAGTCTCCATTTATGAAACTTTAGAGCGTGAAACAACTATTGTGAAAGTAAAAAATCGATTCAAAAAACCTGGCCCTTCAGGATATAGAGACTTGAACTTGCTCGTTCGTTTACCAAAAACAAACCTAGTAGCCGAAGTTCAACTGCACTTGAAAGCAATCGCAGATGTAAAAAGCGGTCCCGAACACGACCTATACGAAAAAATCCAGAAACTAGAACGTCAAGCGATGTTGGAAAAACGTGAGCTAAGCGAAATAGAGCTTGCCTCTATTCGCAACATGCGTACACAGTCTAAGAACTTGTACCAACAAGCATGGCAACCATACTTAACAACGCATCTAGAAGCGGCGTAACCGATATCATTAAGCGTCTCTCATAAACAGAAAAACCACCGCATTGCGGTGGTTTTCATTTGTATGCACACGAATTTTACGCAAAAAAAAGACCACGCCTTAGCGTGATCCATTTATTCGGCTTACTGTACTTTCTTCAGGTTTTCTACACGAGCTTTTAACTTCTGACCCGGGCGAAAAGTCACTACACGTCGAGCAGTAATTGGAATATCTTCACCAGTTTTCGGGTTACGACCAGGTCGTTCATTCTTGTCACGAAGATCAAAGTTACCAAAACCTGACAGTTTTACCTGTTCGCCACTTTCCAGTGCCTTACGAATCTCTTCAAAGAACACTTCCACCGTTTCCTTGGCGTCCCGCTTACTAAATCCTAATTTATCAAACAGGTTTTCTGCCAGTTCGGCTTTTGTGAGCGCCATAAAACTTTCCTCAAAGCTATGTTAAACAATGCTACGTTAGTGTAGCGCCAGAGCAGTTTTACCCTACCAATTCAACAACATATCGGGGTTACATCAGGAAGTGTATGACAAGCTTATGATTTTCGCCAACTTTTTTCTTGGCGAACAAAAGGAATAGCACTACGTAAATTATTGTTAAACGCCAGAAATTTGATATTTTTGTTTTTGTTTCATCTTTATCAGGAAAAACATCCAGATTATAAAACTAAAAGTAGTTTAAATATCAACATTAAACACTATTTAATAAAAATATCAGATATTGGTTATTTAACAGACACTTGACATAGAACTTGTCGTAAATTCAGTGATTTGTATGTAACTCGATACGTAACAATTAGATTAAAAGGTATGACCACCTGTACTTTGCAACTGTGCTTAGAAAGCTTGATTAAACCCACGCTTCTCGCTGTTTAACGATGACGCCATATATAAAGATTGATAATGTGGAAGTTCGTGTATTTCCTCATTAGCTTCTTACACTGCTTCTAGGCGACCATGATTAATCAAATCATAAATATTCTTTTCCCTGTTTTTGCTCTTGTCGGAGTTGGCTATTTGGTCGGTCGTTACATCAAGCCTGACTTTCGCCCAATAAACCGCATTAATATTGAGGTATTTACGCCAGCACTGGTATTTTCGTCACTCGTTAGTATGCCGCTCGATTCAAATCAGGGGCCGCTTCTTTTGGCGGCAATTGTCGCGGTTTTAATTCCCGCACTACTCATGATCCCGGTATGTCGATGGACGTCACTCTCGTTTAAAACCTGGGCGCCACCACATATGTTTCGCAATAGCGGAAATCTAGCTATTCCTTTGTTTACCTATACGTTTGGAGAAATTGCGCTGTCGTCAGCAGTGCTTTTATTTGTCGTATCAGCATGCTTGCATATCAGCTTAGGCGTAATGCTGCTTAGTCATGGCAACCCTTTTAAGCAAATAGTCAAGATGCCAATCTTTTTAGCAGCGTCGTTGGCTCTGTTTCTCAACGTGTCAAATGTGGGTGCATGGGCGCCTTTATACGAAGGCACGGCTCTACTTGGGCAAGCGGCCGTACCCGTGATGCTTTTATCTCTGGGGGCACAAATGTGTCATTTAAGGTTGGACGGTTTAAAGATTGGTGTGTTGTGTACCGTGCAGTCACTGGCAACTGGTGCTGTCGCTTTTGCACTTATTTATTGGTTAATTCCCCTTCCAACGATGCAATTGCAAATGATGGTGCTCTTCACAATGCTGCCGCCAGCCGTCATGAATTACCTATTTGCGGAAAGGCTGAATATAGAACCCATGAAAGTGGCGTCAATGGTACTATTTGGCAACTTTTTCAGCATTCTTACGCTACCTCTTCTGCTTAGCTATACCCTCTCACTCGCTGCCTAACCGCCAACAAGCTATCGTTAGCGTGTATTAGCTGAAAAACAATACGTTCCTAATCTCGGGTAAGGGCCATCCCTAGTTTGGTCTAGTATTTTAAAGTCATGAGGGGTGGTGCGAGCAGTATGGAACTTGAACAACGATAAGGTAATCCTAAAAATAAAAAACCCTGCCAAACTGGCAGGGTTTTCATTTCTTAAGAAGATACGTTACGCGAGATTAGTCACGCAGAGACGCACCAAACATCTCAGAAACGTGAGCAACGATAGCGTCAACCGCACCAGCGATATCTGCATCTTCAAGCGTACGCTCAAGTGACTGTAGAGTCAGAGCAATTGCTAGGCTCTTCTTACCTTCTTCAACGCCTTTACCTACGTAAACGTCGAACAGTTTCGCATCTTTAAGGAACTCGCCACCTTGCTCTAGACAAGCGTTAACGATGTCACCAGATGCAACAGCTTCATCCACTACTACCGCGATATCACGACGGTTTGAAGGGAATTTAGAAAGTGCTACCGCTTCTGGGATCACTTTGCTGTTGATTGCAGACCATTCGATTTCGAATACGATAGTGCGACCATTTAGGCCGAACTTACGCTCAAGCTCAGGGTGAACGGTACCGATCACGCCTACTTCTTTGCCGTCTACGATGATTGCCGCAGATTGACCTGGGTGAAGAGCTGGGTTAGCTTTTTTGCTTTCAGGTGACAGTGCAGCGAAAGAGTACGCTTTTTCGTTCGCAGATAGCTCTAGAATCGCTTCTAGATCGCCCTTAAGGTCGAAGAAATCAACCGTGTTAGTTTCGATATCCCAATGTTCTTCACCGCGAGTACCAGCAATAACACCTGCAAGCATAGGCTCTTGACGCATGCCGTTTTCTGCAGATTCACATGGGATGAAACGTAGGCCATATTCGAATAGACGAACGCGTGGCTGTTGACGCTTCTGGTTGTGAACAACCGTGTTCAGCAGACCTTGGATAAGACCAAGACGCATTGCTGACATGTCTGCAGAAATTGGGTTTGGAAGCACTAGAGGCTCAACACCAGGTACAACTAGCTTTTGTTGCTCAGGCTCAACGAAGCTGTATGTAATTGCTTCGTGGTAACCACGATCAACAAGAAGATCACGAACGCGTTTCAGTGGAAGATCCGCTTCAACGTGGTTGTGCATCTTAAGTGCTGCTGCTGGGTGTTGGTTAGGAATGTTGTCATAACCGTAGATACGGCCAACTTCTTCAATCAGGTCTTGCTCGATAGCGATATCGAAACGCCATGTTGGCGCTACTGCCATCCAACCTTCTTCTGAAGCTTCAACAGTCAAACCTAGACGCTCTAGGATTTCTACTACGTCGCTATCTGCAATGTGGTGACCTAGCAGGTTGTCTAGCTTAGTACGACGTAGAGCAACTTTGTTTGGCTTAGGTAAGTCTGCTTCAGACTCTACTGCAACAACAGGTGCTACTTCACCGCCACAAATTTCAACAAGAAGCTGTGTTGCACGCTCCATTGCGCTTACTTGCAGTGCGTAATCCACACCACGCTCAAAACGCATTGAAGAGTCAGTGTGCAGACCGTAGCTGCGTGCGCGACCACGGATGTGGTCAGGTGCAAAGAATGCACACTCTAGTAGAACGTCTTTAGTCTCAGTTGTTACACCAGACTCTTCACCACCAAAGATACCTGCGATTGCAAGTGCTTTGTTATGGTCAGCAACTACTAGTGTATCTGCGTTTAGTTCTGCTTCGTTGCCGTCAAGAAGCGTTAGCTTCTCACCTTGCTCAGCCATACGAACTACGATGCCACCTTCGATCTTCGCTAGATCGAATGCGTGCATTGGTTGGCCTTGCTCTAGAAGAACGTAGTTAGTGATGTCTACTACAGGGTCGATAGAGCGAATACCACAACGACGCAGTTTCTCTTGCATCCATAGTGGTGTTTCAGCTTGAACGTTTACGTTCTTAATAACACGACCTAGGTAACGAGGACACGCAGCAGGAGCTTTCACTTCGATAGACACTTTATCGTCGATTGAAGGGGCAACTGCTTCTACTGATGGCTCAGTCACGTCAGCACGGTTTAGTACGCCAACTTCACGAGCTAGACCACGAATGCTGAAACAGTCAGCGCGGTTTGCTGTTAGGTCTACGTCTACCGTTACGTCGTCTAGACCTAGGAATTCACGGAAATCAGTACCGATTACTGCGTCTTCTGCTAGTTCCATGATGCCGTCTGACTCAACGTCGATACCTAGTTCAGTGAACGAACAAAGCATGCCGTGAGATGGCTGGCCACGTAGTTTCGCTTTTTTGATTTTAAAATCACCTGGAAGAACAGCACCAACTGTTGCGACTGCTACTTTCAGACCTTGGCGACAGTTAGGTGCGCCACAAACAATGTCTAGAAGCTCTTCTTCACCCACGTCAACTTTAGTTACGCGCAGTTTGTCTGCATCTGGGTGTTGGCCACATTCAACAACGTGACCGACTTTAACGCCAGTAAAAGAACCAGCTACAGGAAGAACGTCGTCTACCTCTAGGCCGGCCATTGTAATTTGGTGAGTTAGCTCGTCAGTAGTAACCGCAGGGTTTACCCACTCACGAAGCCATGATTCGCTGAATTTCATGTTGATGAACCCTCTGGATTACTTGAACTGTTTTAGGAAACGAAGATCGTTCTCGAAGAACGCACGTAGATCGTTCACGCCGTAACGAAGCATTGTTAGACGCTCAACACCCATACCGAATGCGAAACCAGAGTATTTTTCAGGATCGATACCTACGCTACGTAGCACGTTCGGGTGAACCATACCGCAGCCTAGTACTTCTAACCATTTACCGTTTTTGCCTTTCACGTCTACTTCAGCTGAAGGCTCAGTGAATGGGAAGTAAGATGGACGGAAACGTACTTCTACTTCTTCTTCGAAGAAGTTACATAGGAAATCGTGCAGGATGCCTTTCAGCTGAGCAAAGTTTACGTTCTCATCAACCAGCATGCCTTCCACTTGGTGGAACATTGGCGTGTGCGTTTGGTCGTAGTCGTTACGGTATACACGGCCTGGTGCAATGAAACGGAATGGTGGTTTACCATTTTCCATCGTACGGATCTGTACGCCTGACGTATGAGTACGAAGCATCAAGTCTGGGTTGAAGAAGAAAGTATCGTGGTCAGTACGAGCTGGGTGATCAGCGGCGATGTTTAGCGCATCGAAGTTGTGGAATGCATCTTCGATCTCTGGGCCAGCCTCGGTGTTAAAACCAAGTTCGCCAAAGAACTTCTCAATACGCTCTACAGTACGAGTTACTGGGTGTAAACCACCGTTTTCAATACGACGACCTGGTAGTGTTACGTCGATTGTTTCTGCTGCTAGTTTCGCTTCAAGCTCAGCACGTTGTAGTGCATCTTTACGAGCTGCGATAGCTTGCTGAACGACGCCTTTCGCTTTGTTGATCTCTTGACCAGCTTCACGGCGTTCTTCTGGTGGTAGTTTGCCTAGGCTTTGAAGTTGAGCAGTTAGCTCACCTTTTTTACCCAGATACTGAACACGCACTTCATCAAGTGCGACTAGCGATTCGGCAGCTTCAATTGCAGTGCTCGCGCTAGCAATGATCTCTTCTAGATGTTGCATCGTTTCCTCATCTACCTGTAGGTAGTGTCCATAAGGGAGTGATTGGTTTTTTGATAGCTGTACATAGTAGCCAAACCGGGCACCAATGCCAAATTGAATTACGAAAAGAAGAGGTTATTGAATAAAAAGAGCACAAAAACGTCAAAAATGTCATCTTTAGTTAATCTGCCGTTTAGTTGTGCCCTTTTGTTTTAGAAATAGTATTGAATAGATAGCTCGATAAAATCGTCATCTCTAGCGAAGTAGAGCAAATCATTTGGTGTTTCATTTTTAAACAACCAAGCATCAATTTGCCACTTAACGTGATTCGATATTCGGCTCGATGCTTCTAACTTAGCATTGTAAACATTAGCGTTATCTAAATCCTTCGTGATTCCCATCAATACTTCCGTTCCGTCCTCATCATTGAGCGCCCAACGAATACCTGCAAACACATCATTTTGACCGATAGTTTGTGCGTTGTTCCCACGACTGTCATAGAGGTACTCACCAATAACTCCCACATCCCAAACCGTGTCAAATGCACCGACGAAGGTATACTCAAAACCCGTCACAAGACCGACATGATTATCAGCGCTATCTCGATAAACACTTTCTAGTTTCCATAACCAATCGCCAACAATTCCTTGCACATCCAGACCGACATGACTCATCAGAGCGTAGTAAGGCTTTAATTCTCCGTACTCTAAACGAAAGTAAGGATCCCGGTTTGTTCCATATAAATAGCTTAGGCCTACGTCCCAATCGCCAAGCATTTTCGAATATCGAAAAGCCACATCTACGTGCTTCTCTTCTCTGCTTGATTCATAGATAGCATCATCAGAGACAACGGGTTCGGTTCGCAAGCGGCCTTCTGTACCCGCAAACGTTCGTTCCCTAAAGTAAGGTAACAACATTGCGTGGACGGTGCCCCAGTCTTTGAAAGAGGTAAAATGTAACATCGGCTGACCGAGTTTATCTTCACCATCGACGGCTTCAATGGCATCTGTTTGGTTTACTACATCAACTAAATGGGCTGATTCAGTCACTCCCCAAAAGACCTTACTAATCCCAACTCGAAGCTCATAATCATCCCAATAAGTCAGATAAAGTGCCTCTCGTATGTCGCCATGACTTCGCTCATCGTCTAGACCATCCAGACGATAGAAAGGTGTGAAAGTAAAGTTTGCATCACCATTTTGCATCTCCCAGTAAAATTCTGGCTGCAAAACCAATGACGTTTGCGCTTTGCTCTGACCCTGAGAGCCCGTTTTAAAAAACTGACGATGCTCAATATTGACTTGTCCTGCGAGCTCGACGGCAGTCAGAGGCATCGAGTAAAAAAAGGCTGCTGCACTAAGCAACAACCCAGCATTTAATCGCTTCATTTTTCCTCCACTACCTCACTCGCTTCAACACATTCTTATGAAAGTCATTGTCTTGTAATCCAGTGTTAAAACGCATTTCGCTAGTCGTTAGCTCAGTACTTTTTCCTGTTTGATGGTTTGTCATCGCCATAGTGTGCGCTCGCCAATATTGGTTGAGATATTGCTTGTAATCGGAAAAAGAAAGCGTTTTTAACAAAGAGCCTTTGCGGTCGTAAAACTCAACTTTAAGTGGACGATAATGCGCTTTATCTAACCACACCGTTTGCTTGGTATAACCTGAGTTCTTATCGGTCGGAATTTGCTCTACGACGAAAACATCTTGCCCGTTTATGCTGTCATCTTTTAGGTAGTTGAAACGGTATTTTTCAATCTCAAAGGAACTGAGATCCTCATACGCGAATTCACTGCCCATAAAAGGACCTGATTTGTTACGCGACGAAATACGTTTCACACGTTTCAGTGCAGGAAGGTAAAGCCATTGGTCATCGGCACCCACCGTATGAGAATGGTTGAGAAACGCCGTGCCTTTTACATCTCTCGGTTCATCAAATATCGTGAGCCCTTTGTCACCATCGCCATCAACTTCGAGTGATTGTAAGCGCATTAAACGTGTGCTGCTTTCTCCTTGCGCGTTTCGCAGAATCATTTGCATCGTAGCAACAGAATCCCCCCACCCTTCATCACGGGCTTTGCGCTCTTGGGCAATGTCTAGTCCTTTGGCTTCATCCGCCAACACCGCATGACTCATAATAAGCGAGACAGAAAGTACTGATACTTTTAAGGCATTTTTTACTAAATTCATGTTCGATCCTTTAATTCGTTATGACTGAGTAACAGTCTTGGTTTGAGAGCCAGTTGATTTAAGCTTATTTCGGCGCTCTACCTCGTCGTAAACGCCTTTGTCAAACAACATCAGTAGAGTCGGTAGGAAGATGAAATCCACAACAAGGGCAATAAAGATGACAATGGCACTCAGCTGTCCCATATCGGCATTTAAACGGAAGCTCGACATCGCCAGAACAGAGAAACCAGCAACAAGCACGACCGTCGTAATCCAAAGTGCGCGCCCCACGGTACGAAAGGCGTAGCGAACCGCTTGCTCCGCACTGTGGCCATCTTTACGAGCGTGTTGATATTTAGAAAGAAAGTGAACGGCGTCATCGACAACAACACCAAGCGTTAATGTCACAACGACAGACAATCCCAAGTTAATCTCGCCAGAAACCAGCGCCCAAATACCAAAACCAATAAGCGCAGGAGCAATATTCGGGACAAGACTAATTAAGCCAAGCTTGAACGAACGCAAGGCAAAGATCAGTAATGCAGAGATTAGGACAAGAGTAATGGGCAAGGTTGACAGCATGCTGGCCATATTCGTTTCACCAATATGCGCAAACATCAATGAAGGACTAGACGCAACAACATCATATTGAGGCGCGTTTTCGTTAAACCATTGGTAAATGCGATTTTCCAAATCAACAAGCTCGACGCTGCCCAAGTTCTCCACGGTGAGAACCATCTTGATCGACGACTTATCTACATTGATTTGGTTGTTCAAATCTAAACCATACGGTAGTGACATTTCATAAAGCAGCAGATATTGAGCCGCTAATTCTCTGTCTTGAGGGAGCGAGTAATAAGCCTGATCATCTCCATGCATGTTCTTGTTTAGGCGCTTATAAACATCGCTCAAGGTCGCAACATGGTCCGTTTCTGGCTGCAACCTTAGCCAGTCAGTAAATTTACCCACGGAATTGAGAAAATTAGGATCGGCAATGCCCTGCGATTCGTTGGTTTTTATCGCGATACTGATGTTCGCCATGCCACTGATTCGCTCTTCCATAAAATCAGCCGCTCGGCGAAATTCATTGCTATGGCCAAAGTACTCGACGGATTCATCATTGACTTTGTTCAGCGGAATCAAGCTCGCACTCACGACAATAACAAGCACCGACAACGGCAATAACGCATGTCGCTTTGACACCACGAAATCTCCTAAATGATCCATAAAGTGCTTTCTTTCATCAGAAGTATCCGACTTCACCGTAACCGGAAGGATATTAAGCAAGGCGGGAAGTAACGTGATGGAAAGGAAACAAGCAACCATGACGCCAAGGGCTGATAGGTTGCCGAAATCTCTCAGGATTGGAGAATCCGACATATTCATCATTAAAAAGCCGATCGCGGTGGTAATGGAGGTAATCAAGATAGGCATGAAATTGAGCGCAATACTTCGCTCAATAGAGTGGGCTTTACTAAAGCCGTTTTGCATAGACTGACGCATTGTCGCGATGATGTGTACACAGTCTGCGACGGCAAGCGTCATCACCAAGGTAGGCACATTAACAGTCGCCGTGCTTAAGAACATACCAGCCCATCCTGACAAGCCCATTGTAACCATAACCGAGCCGATAATAACGATGAGCGTCGCGATGACGCTAAGCAATGAGCGCAACATGATGGTCAGAAACACCAATATCACTAGTAACATAGTAGGCACTAATGTTGCGCTATCATCTTGGGCTGCGGTCATAAACGCGTAGTTCATTGCAATAATTCCAGCCTTATGGAATTCCGTGTCTGGGTACACTTGCTGATAACGCTCAATCATTCCGTTTATGTAAGCAACCACCTCTTGTACTTCAGCAGTTTTATCTATTTCAGGGAGTTGGACCGTAATGTTTACGACCGTGACATCTCCTTTTTCAGAAATCAGTGAACTTTTCAAAACCGGCTCACTCAACGCAATACTTTTGACTTTCTCTATTCGTTGAGGTGTCAATTCATATTCGCTATACAGTAAATCTTCGACAAGAAGATCGTCTTCAAACGCTTCGGTATGCTGGTAGTTGGCGAGGGAATCAACGCGGGTCGAGTATGGAACTTGCCACGCCTCGTCAGTGATCTGCTGAATAAGAGATAATGTGCTAGGAGTAAAAACAGTGCCGCTCTTTGGCGCTATAACCAAAGCAAGACTGTCAGATTTTGCAAAGGTGGTTTGAATTTCATCAAACGCAAGTAACTGCTCATTTGTTCCATCAAAGAAGATGTCGTAATCTCCTCTAAAGTAAAGATTTTTTCCTCCAATGGTTGCTATGACAATCAATAAAACGGTAGCAAGCATCACCAATACACTGTAATTCGTTGGTAGCTTACCCCACCCTGAACGGGCGTATTGTTGAACGTTGTGATGTGGCATCACACTCTCCTTTTGTGACGTTTCGTCAAATTTAAAAACTAAAAAAACAGCAAATGCTGTAAATAACCAGACAAACTCGACATGCAAACTTTAGATCGAATGAATTTGGCTACATAAGTCAGTTTTTAGTAACTTCCTATGCTTCTCGTGATCATTGGCTGAACGCCAACCCTCGAGATTTAATGACGATTCGTCACAATAGTGCGATAAAAAAGCCAACCATAACGTCAGATTGGCCTTTCCAGTTTATTAGCGATTCACTGACTCTAAATAAGCAAGCTCTTCACTAAATAACTCCTGCTCCACTCGACGCCAGGTTTTACGGTAGTCCCATTCTGTAGATAAAGGCGACCAACCTAAACCATCAAGTAACATATTCGCGTTGTGCAGTACTGAGAATGGGTCTTGAATTCGCTGAATACATCGACTGTTCGATGCATTTTGCGCCAAAGCGTTTGAACCGAATGCAATAGACCAGTTGGCGAATACAATAGCATCAGAACCAATTGCGGGAGAAAACTTAAGATCACCACATTCTACCGCATTGTTCACCAGCGCATCAGCACCATCTATTACTTGTTCTTCCAAGTTATTCAGTTCATTCACACGTTTAGGCGAAGCCTTCTCTAAAACCCAAGGCGTCTTTGCAACAATCGCACAAGTTGATAGTACTGGCTCCATACGAGCGTAAATACGATAACCTACATGCATCGCAATGATTTTTTCTCTGGTATTGCCATTAAATTTGGCGGTACGTTCGAAAAATATTGCTTCGCTTTTCAGCGAATGAATACAAAGCGCAAGAATCACATCTTCTTTGCTGCAAAAATGATTGTAGATCGTCCCTTTAGAATAAGGGCTTGACGCTGTAAGCTTGTCCATCGTTAAGTTGGCAAAGCCTTGCTCTTGAACTAAAGACTTAGCCAATTGAATAAGCTCTATCTCACGATCAGCAATCGCCTGTTGCTTTTTTGTTAGCCCTGAAGACACACGACATCCGTCTTGCTTGCTATATTTTTTACAGCGAAAGTTAAACATAATCCTTTGATCCGTATACCAACACACTCCCAATAATTGTAACACGATTCTTTAATACAGGAACGCAACTAAAGTTGACGAACCGTCATAAATGACACTTCGTCATAATAGATCAAAAAACAAACATTTCAAGTATGAATTTATAATTAGAAGATAAATAGCTACCAATTATGCATACCCAAGTAGCTACAGGATGCTTGGTTCAACGAGAATGGTTTCTTTGTAGAGGAAGCGAGAGAGGCTTTGGGAGGAACAACGAAGGAAATCAGCATGTTAAAAATAACGAAAGTAGATGCTGAACAGGTATTATTCGAAATAAGCCCAACACACTTTAAGTCTGAATTAAGAGCAAACACCGCTGAATGCCCTACTTACAAAGTATTTGCTGTCTTAGGCTTTTTCTTTTGCAACGCCCTTTCAGAAACTCTCTTCAAAAAAGGCTCAAAATCTATATAGATAGGCTTGGCTTATCACCTGCAGCTGCGATGGCATAACGAATATCATCAATAAATCGCCCCTCTGTCTCAATAATGCCGTCAGAGAATGTGACTGGCTGATGTGGCCCAGCAAGTAGAACAATATTAGTAAAATCAGAGACATTAAAGTTCTCTGCTACAACATTTTTGGAATGAAAATCAATGACGGTCTTTGCAACTTGATCTTCCAGTAACAAAAGCTGTTCTTCAGTAATTTTCATACGCGCCAAAGCAACGCGAACACACTTATCGTGGGTAGTCGTCTGCTCTTTTATGATTTCGGTATATTTGTCGTTGAGCTTGGAGTTCTCTGCATAGCTATAATATAAAGGCCCGTGCAGCGTTATATTTTTATCTTCATCAACGTAAACGAGATCCAACAACTCTAATGCTTTTAAGTAATCAGACATGCTCTGCTCAGACAAGTCATACTTTTTCTTTAAAATAGAATAACCGTCTTTACCTCGAAGCATTCTCAATTCACGATAAAAGTCGTAAAGGTGAGGGAATTGAAAGAATACCTCATCCTGCGTACGACTAAAGTAATCCTCGTCTTCACCTTGCAATTGATTTGCGAGCTTTTGTAGTTCATCTAACGTGCAATCAACCGCTCTACAATATTCCAGCAACTTATCTAAAGCGAGATTCGTGCTTGTAAGATGTCTCTTAAAGGTAGACAGTGGCATACCCATTTTCTCAGATAGCTCTCGATATGTTAGCCCTTTGGTTTTAATCGCTTGGCGTAATGCGGCTAGCAAGTATTCGGGAGTCAGATCTCTCATCTACAATTCCTTTTGGCAATGTTACAGCTGTATAGTATTTGTAACAATTTAGAACCGCTTGGCAAGGTATAAGTTCATATTTTTATAAGAAAAACATGAATTAATATACTGAAAGGAGAATTCACACAACAAATGAAAAATTCAATATGAATTCAATTTCATTATAGATATAAAATAATATGCAAAATAAAAGTAAAGCAATCACTCTAAATTGTCGTGATTAATTTTAATAGTAACGTAAAGTTGAGAATATAAACCTATTCGCTCTACAAAAATCTAGAATAATTAACCTAAAAGGAACAGAACGGTAAATGCATAATAATTCACCGCTCTCTATTGGCATTTTTGCAATGCTATTCAAGTAGACTAGTTCGCTAATTTCACCGCAGTACCAAATGCCAAAATTTCCGAAGAACCATCTACGATTGAGCTTGTGGTAAATCGAATCCCTACAATTGCATCGGCACCTTTAGACTCAGCGTCCGCCACCATGCGCTGTATAGCAATATCACGCGCGTCGGTCATCATTTCCGTGTAACCACGAATTTCGCCGCCAACAATGCTCTTGATACCCGCCATGAGGTCACGGCCAATATGTTTTGATTGAACAACATTACCAGTTACAACCCCTCTGATTTCAGAGATCTGCTTGCCAGGAATGCTTTCGGTCGTTGTGTAGATCATTTTTAATCCCTTATAAACGTAAAAATTTATACCCAAGCTACCTTATAACTAACATAAGATGCTAACCAATAAATTGAGAAGACTGATAAACAATACTCTAAATAGCCAAGCTAAAAGTCATTTGGGTATAAATTTTAGCAATAAAAAAGGAGAGCTAATGCTCTCCTTCTCTTAATCCTAAACTGCTAATTAAAGAGCAGCTTTCGCTTTTTCAACTAGAACTGCAAATGCAGCTTTGTCGAATACTGCGATGTCCGCAAGGATCTTACGGTCGATCTCGATAGATGCTTTCTTAAGACCGTTGATGAAACGGCTGTAAGATAGACCATTTTGACGAGATGCCGCATTGATACGTGCAATCCATAGTTGACGGAATTGACGTTTCTTAGCGCGACGGTCACGGTAAGCGTATTGACCAGCTTTAGTAACTGCTTGGAAAGCTACGCGGTAAACACGTGAACGCGCACCGTAGTAACCTTTAGCTTGTTTTAGAACTTTCTTATGACGTGCACGAGCTTGTACACCACGTTTTACGCGAGGCATTATGCTTCTCCTAAACTAAACGATTGATAACTAAAAAGAATTAAGCGTATGGCAACATACGGATTACTGCAGCCACTTCACATTTTGGAAGGATTGCATTCGGACGTAGTTGACGCTTGTTCTTAGTAGTACGCTTAGTCAGGATGTGACGTTTTGTAGCGTGCTTGTACTTAATACCACCAGCAGTTTTCTTAAAACGCTTAGCAGCACCTTTGTTGGTTTTCATCTTAGGCATGATGAATAACTCCGCATTGAGTAGGTTTAATAAACAACGTAATTAGGGCGAACAAAACCCAGCCATATGCCTTTATATAAAGGAAAGCGGCTAGGTTTTAATTACTTGATGAGCCGTTAATTACTTCTTTTTAGGGGCTAGCACCATGATCATCTGGCGACCTTCAATCTTCTTAGGGAAAGATTCAACTACAGCAATTTCTGCAGTATCTTCCTTAAGACGATTTAGAACGTCAACACCGATGTCTTGGTGTGCCATCTCTCGGCCACGGAAGCGAATTGTTACTTTCACTTTGTTGCCTTCTTCAAGGAAACGCGTCAGGTTGCGTAGTTTTACCTGATAGTCTCCAATATCAGTTCCAGGACGGAATTTTACTTCCTTGATCTGGACCTGCTTTTGCTTCTTCTTCTGCTCTTTAGCAGTTTTGCTCTTCTCGAAGAGGAACTTACCATAGTCCATCACACGACAAACAGGTGGCTCGGCGTTAGGACTGATCTCAACGAGATCCATACCAGCTTCTTCAGCAGCTGCAATGGCTTCTTGAATCGATACAACACCAACTGATTCACCGTCAGCGCCTGTTAGTCGAACTTCACGAATACCACGAATTTCACCGTTGATACGGTGCGGGTTTTGTTTTACCGGCTGTTGGCCACGTCTTCCGCCTTTAATAGCTTATTCCTCCAGATTGAGCTTACGGCTAGAGATCTCGTCTTGGATGTATGCAATAAAATCATCCACTTTAAATTTACCAAGATCTTTACCTTTACGAGTACGCACTGCAATTTCGCCAGCTTCCATTTCTTGGTCACCAACAACAAGCATATACGGTACACGCTTCAAAGTATGTTCGCGGATTTTAAAGCCAATCTTCTCATTTCTCAAGTCCGCTTTAGCTCTAATTCCACTTTTTTGTAGTTTTTGTACTATTTCTTGAACATAACCTGACTGTTTATCAGTAATGTTCATAAGAACTGCTTGTTCTGGCGCCAACCAAGTTGGGAAGAAACCAGCATATTCTTCGATAAGGATACCGATGAAGCGCTCTAGTGAACCTAGAATCGCACGGTGAATCATTACCGGTACAAGACGTTCATTGTTTTCACCTACATAAGTTGCACCTAAGCGACCTGGTAGGTTGAAGTCTAGCTGGACAGTACCACACTGCCACGCACGGTCTAGACAATCGTATAGTGTGAATTCAATCTTAGGACCGTAGAACGCACCCTCGCCTTCTTGAATTTCGTATGGGATATCCATCGATTCAAGAGACTGCTTCAATGCTTCTTCAGATTGATCCCAGATTTCATCTGAACCTACACGTTTCTCTGGACGAGTAGACAGTTTCACTACGATGTTGTCGAAACCAAATGTTTGGTACGTATCGTACACCATCTTGATACAGTTTGTTACTTCTTCTTGAATTTGGCTCTCAGTACAGAAAATGTGAGCGTCATCCTGAGTAAAGCCACGTACACGCATAATACCGTGTAGTGCACCAGATGGTTCGTTACGGTGACATGAGCCAAACTCAGCCATACGTAGCGGTAGGTCGCGGTACGATTTTAGACCTTGGTTGAAGATCTGTACGTGACCTGGACAGTTCATTGGCTTAATCGCGTATTCACGGTTCTCAGAAGAAGTTGTGAACATTGCATCAGCGTATTTGTCCCAGTGCCCAGAGCGTTCCCAAAGAACACGGTCCATCATAAGTGGACCTTTCACTTCTTGGTAACCGTACTCATCTAGCTTAGCGCGGATGAATACTTCTAGATCACGGAAGATAGACCAACCATTGTGATGCCAGAACACCATACCCGGTGCTTCTTGCTGCATGTGGAATAGGTCTAGTTGCTTACCAATCTTACGGTGATCACGCTTCGCCGCTTCTTCTAGGCGAGTTAGGTGCGCTTTCAGTGCTTTCTTGTCGTGGAAAGCCGTACCGTAGATACGTTGAAGCATTTTGTTGTCGCTGTTACCACGCCAGTAAGCACCTGCAACATTCAGCAAAGTGAAGTGTTGACAGAAGCTCATGTTAGGAACGTGAGGACCACGACACATGTCGATGTATTCTTCATGGTGGTAAAGGCCTGGACGATCATCACGAGATACGTTTTCGTCTAGGATTTCCACTTTGTATGGTTCGCCACGTGATTCAAACGTATCACGCGCTTCCTGCCAGCTTACTTTTTTCTTAACCACTTCGTACTTGGTTTTCGCTAGCTCTTTCATACGCTTTTCAATCTTTTCAAGATCTTCTTGCGTTAAAGATTCGTCTAAGTCGATATCGTAGTAGAAGCCATTGTCGATGGTTGGACCGATCGCCATTTTAGCTTGAGGGTAAAGCTGCTTAAGAGCGTGACCAAGAAGGTGAGCACAAGAGTGACGAACGATTTCTAGACCGTCTACTTCATCTTTAACTGTGATGATTTCAAGGCTTGCGTCTTCTTCAATTAGATCACACGCATCAACGCGGTTACCGTTTACACGACCAGCGATAGTTGCTTTTGCAAGACCAGGACCGATCGATTGCGCAACTTCCATAGTAGAAACTGGGTTGTCAAATTGACGCTGACTGCCGTCAGGAAGAGTAATAATAGGCATGCTATGTCCTTTACAGTGGTGTTGCACACCAAGCAACACATGTTATTCAAATTAGAAGCTATTTGTTGAAAATAGTTGAGAGTCAATAAAGGCCTCTCGGTAACACGAATACCGGACCGTTATCGAAAATGGGATTGTACCTAGCTCACATTTAGAATGCAAAGCGCGATTTTGTTTTGTCATAAGAACTTAACCGCAGACCCGTCACGACAATCTGATCATGCTTTTTTAAGAGACCGCATAGCTGATGAATGGAATTGCCCCTCAATGAACTTACACAACAAATTACAATATCCCCTATTACGTGTGAAGCGATACAAAGCCTAACACGCTGGGCGAGAGCTCAACGTGCGATTTAGGTATATAGTTGTTTTATAGAGTAGTTTGTATGTAGGTAGTCATCATGGTCTATTTCAAATCGCGCTTTATGGTGCTTCTAAGCACCTCGATATGTTCTTTGCAAGCCTTCGCATCAAATGACTTATATGGCCCGCTGCGTTCTTACGCACAATCCCCAATGCAAGTGGTTAGTCACACCAACATACTACGTTCAGGACACAGTCTGCCCTCTGGTTTTGTCGAAGCCTATGGTTCGGGAACCGTGGCAAGTGTTTGGGCTCATACTGATGAATACGCACTGGATTATTACCACAATCAAATCGAATTAGGCAGCAAATGGCAAGTCAGCAACCGTTGGCAGTGGGAGCTCAACTATCGATGGGTCTTTGCCGCTGACAACCATTTTGATGGACTGACGAAAAGCTTCCATAAACTTTTCGGTATCGGACAAAATGGGCGGGATAAAGTAGACAGAGATCGTTTTTACATTTCAATGCCGCAATATGATGTGCTTGAAGATGATTTCGAAGGACAAACACTGGCCAATAACCTATCTACTTACTTACAGTATCAAGTATTCCAAAATGAACATCACGGCCTATCGATTGGCGGCAGTTTGTATTTTAACGATGTGGCTCACGGCACTTTTCAAGGTAGCAGTTTCGAGCAAGGCTTCCAATTAAACTACAGCTACTTAAGTGATGCTCATGCATTTTATTCGATGATTGGCATGACTTTTCGCTCGGATGACCGTGCCTTGCTCGATCTGCCCTATCGACATAATACGATTGCCATTGCGGGTGGGTACCGTTATGCCTTAGAAGATAACCATCACCTGATGTTGGAATATCATTGGTATCAAGGCTCAACAGAAGGGCCCACAGAGTTTGCTGATGCCTCTAATGAACTGGTATTGGGCTATCGATATCTAATGGAAAATTCAGCGCTTGAGTTTTTAGCCGTAGAGAACGCAAGAAACATGGATAACAGTACCGATATCGCTTTCACAATAGGATATCGGTACATATTTTCATCAAGTTGATGAGAGCTATAGATTTAGCGTTGGTGCAACTGCGGCAGCGACTTGAGCATCGGTTGCATTGATCGGCAACGTAAACGAGCGATATTGGTCACCAGCCAAGCTGAGCGAACGGTCAATCTCTGCCAAACAATGCATGACCTGCCCTTCCAGAATAAAAGAGAGCTCAATTTCTTTTGATGAGATAAAGCCGCTGTTACGGAACTCTAGCTCTTGATAAATACCAGAGCGAGAGGCAAACGAGCCACCGCGCAAAAAGCCTTTTTCAACATCGGCTTTAACCATAGTGAAGCCAGCTTGCTCGATCGCTTGAATAACCCGAGATGCTACTGGTAGTGGTTTCACTTCAATATAGTCACGGTCACGCGGGTCAATCGCAAAATCAATATCTAACGTCGTCTCGACCCAAACATGACATTGATTCTTAAGTGCGCTAACCGCAGTAATTGGCGTTTCATCATGCAGTTTTAGCTCAAACGGAACCTGCTTTTCTTCATCAGGTTGAATCACAAAAGGGTCAACTGCTTTCAATTGATCAATAGTGAAGGTTTGGTAACTTACGCTATCATCCACTTCGACTTTCATTTCCGTGTTCAATTTAATCGTAATAGCATCAATTTGTTGTTCGACATCTCCGCCTTTGATATGAACATGCCCTTTCAGCGTCGCTCCTTGAAACACGCTCATTTCGTCCAAAATGGTATCTACTTTTGCAGAGCCGATCCCCAGTGATGCTTTCAATTTTTTAAACATACTTTTCCTTTTTTAGCGATTTTTCTTCTAATAATCGTTTGTTTACACAATTGTTTTCTGCTGTGCAAGCAATAGACCACGAGAAAATGTTTGAATTCAATCATCAATCCAAATAATGCTCAGCGGCAAGAGTCATTCATCTCTTCAATAGGATTGCTCGGTCACTAAGCGGTACATTCGTCGAGAAATGTTTGCAATTTGTACCTAAATTAAGCAGTATTTGTATAGTCAAATAAAGGGAGATCATTATGTCTGCACCACTCTACATTCAAATTAAACAATTTATCCTGGATAAAATTGATGCTGGAGAGTGGGTAGTTGGTCATCGCATCGCCACCGAGATTGAGCTTACCGAGCAATTTGGTGTCAGTAGAATGACAGTGAACAAAGCAATTCGGGATTTAGTAAATGAGGGCCGATTACAACGTCGCCCACGCTTAGGCACGTTCGTGTGTGATCCTGGTGAAAAGTCAGAATCTCCCCTGCTAGACATTCGAAACATTGCCGAAGAAGTCAGCGGTAGAGGGCGAAAGTATGGCAGTAAAGTGCTCAAACAGATTGCCATAAAAGCAGATGACAACATTGCGACAAAACTCGGCGTTATGCTAGGTACGACAGTGTTTTACAGTGAAATTATTCACTATGAAGACCAAACGCCGATTCAATTGGAGCTCCGCTGGGTGAATAGCCAATATGCCCCGAGTTATTTAAATCAAGACTTCACACAAATCACTCCAAATCAATATCTGTCAGATAATTGCCCACTCAGCGCGATAGAACATACTGTAGAGGCAATTGTGCCTGAAAGCCGTATTAAGCAAGACTTAAAAATGCAAGCCAATGAACCTTGCCTTCTCTTGAATCGCAGAACGTGGAGCCAAGATAAGTTAGTCAGTACCGCCCTACTTTATCACCCTGGTAACAAATATAAGCTGAGCTCAAAAGTGCTCATTTAAGGACAAGATTTGTCCTCTAGATCTACGTTTTGATCACATTTTAGCAACATCAATCTTGTCAGTATTCTTATTTTGCTCTATTTATTTGTATATACATTTAATGATACAAATAAACACAGGGACACAAACATGGATTTGCTGATTGAAAACGCACGTCTAGTTACCATGCAATCGGGAGAGTGCGGATACCTTCCAACGCCTCCAGCGCGCATTGGTATTCAATCTGGAAAAATCGTTGCGATCAGTACTTGTGCCATTGGTGAAGACGCGCCACAAACCGAGTCCCTGTTGTCTGCCCAACATTACCCTCAGAGTATCGATCTTCAAGGCAAGTTAGTTCTGCCAGGTTTGATCGACTGCCACACTCATCTTATTTACGCGGGCAATCGTGCCAACGAATTTGAAATGCGCTTAAACGGCGTGCCATATCAAGAAATTTCCAAACAAGGCGGTGGGATACTTTCAACGGTGCATGCGACGCGTTCAGCAACCGAAGCGCAATTAGTTGAGTTAGCGTTGCCACGTTTAGACGGGCTACTCGCGAGCGGCGTCACTTCTGTCGAAGTGAAATCAGGCTACGGATTGACACTGAATGATGAAATAAAAATGCTCCGTGCAGCCAAAATGCTTGAACAAGAGCGCAAAGTTAAAATCACCACTACACTTCTCGCCGCTCACGCCATTCCGCCAGAGTTCCAAGGTCGTGCAGATGATTATATTGAGCACATTTGTCAGGACATAATCCCTGTTGTCGCAAAGGAAGAATTAGCTACGAGTGTCGATGTTTTTTGTGAATCGATTGGTTTCAATCTTGAACAAACAGAAAAAGTGTTTGTAGCTGCAAAACGCCACGGCTTAAAGGTTAAAGGGCATACTGAGCAACTTTCTAATCTCGGTGGTACAGCCCTCACTGCGCAATACAACGGTCTGTCAGCGGATCACATCGAGTTTTTAGATGAGCAAGGTGTTAAAGCACTTGCTCGATCAAACACTGTCGCCACTCTATTGCCTGGCGCTTTTTATTTTCTAAGAGAAACTCAGTTACCACCGATTGAGTTGTTGAGAGAGCATAACGTGCCGATGGCAATTGCTACGGACGTCAACCCAGGTACATCACCATTTTCTGATCTCACACTCATGCTGAATATGGCGTGCACACTATTTCGCCTTACACCGCAAGAAGCACTGCGTGGTGTAACGCAACATGCAGCCAAAGCTCTGGGTTATCAAAACTCACGTGGCGAAATCAAAGTAGGGTTTGATGCGGACTTCTCTATCTGGGATATCGAAAGCCCTGCGGATTTAAGCTATCAAGTCGGAGCAAAACGTCTGGTAGGTCGTATAGTAAATGGTGAATACATTTCACACGGAGGCCAATAATATGTCTCAATTCGACCTACACTCTCCCCTATTTCATTGGCAAGGCCGTCATGATGCCGAGGACGGCAAGCTTGGTCAGCGAATTCATCACGTTGTTCAACGCCAAAAAGCAGATGAGTTGAGTGCCGTTGCGCATGGCGTCTCATTACTCGGTTTTGCTACAGACGCTGGCGTTGCGAGAAACAAAGGACGCATTGGCGCGAAAAAAGCGCCAGACTTAATCCGACGAGCACTCGCTAATTTAGCATGGCACCAAGACGCCCCACTATATGACTTAGGTACTGTGGTGTGTGAAGACGACTTACTGGAAGAGAGCCAAGCTCTATGTGCAGCAACCATTTCAAGCGCACTGCCCCATACGCCAGTCATCGTGCTAGGTGGTGGGCATGAGATTGCGTGGGCCTCGTTTTCCGGCTTAGCGGAATATTTTAAAGCGCACCATCCAGAGAAGAAGCCTAAAATCGGCATTATTAATTTCGATGCGCATTTCGATTTGCGCGCATTTGAGAGCAACCTCACCGACATAAGACCGAGCTCTGGTACACCCTTCAACCAAATTCATCATTTTTGTCAACGTAACGATTGGGACTTTCATTACGCTTGTATTGGTGTAAGCCGTAGTAGCAACACTAAAGCGCTATTTGAAAAAGCAGATGCGTTAAATGTTTGGTATGTAGAGGACAATCAGCTCTGCTACTTAAACCACAGTTATCACTTAACTCAGCTTCAGCATTTTATTGACGACTGTGACTACCTCTATTTGACCATTGATCTAGATGTATTTCCTGCCGCAACCGCACCTGGAGTCAGCGCACCAGCAGCTCGGGGAGTGAGTTACGACACTATTGCACCCTTTTTAGAGCGAATTCTTCATTACAAAAATAAGCTAATGCTGGCTGATATCGCCGAATACAACCCAAATTATGACGTCGATAGTCAAACTGCACGATTAGCTGCCCGTTTGTGTTGGGATATCGCCAACGCAATGGCGGAAAAACAGCACAAACCATAATGCATCCCAGATGCCACTGATTATTACGACCAAGCAAGTACTTGGTCATCACGAGAAACTAAAGGAGTCTGAAATGACACAGCGCCAGGGACAAGATCCACGACTTGATACAAGCAGAACAATTCGTGCACCTCACGGAGATAAACTGCGCGCAAAATCTTGGCTAACCGAAGCCCCTCTTCGTATGCTGATGAACAACCTTGATCCTGATGTTGCAGAACATCCACATTCACTGGTTGTATATGGCGGCATTGGCCGAGCAGCGCGAAACTGGGAATGTTACGACAAGATTGTTGAAGTACTTGAAAGACTCGAAGATGACCAAACGCTTTTAGTTCAATCAGGCAAGCCTGTTGGTGTTTTCCCTACTCATAAAAATGCCCCACGCGTGCTTATCGCAAACTCAAACCTTGTTCCGCATTGGGCAAACTGGGAACACTTCAACGAGCTAGATAAACAAGGCTTGATGATGTACGGCCAAATGACCGCTGGCAGCTGGATATACATTGGCTCGCAAGGTATCGTACAAGGCACATACGAAACGTTCGTATCTGTTGCAAAAAAACACTTTGACGGTGACGCAAATGGCCGTTGGATTCTAACGGGTGGTCTTGGTGGCATGGGTGGTGCTCAACCTCTCGCTGGTACAATGGCGGGCTTCTCCATGATTGCAGTAGAGTGTGATGAATCACGTATCGATTACCGCCTACGTACAGGCTATGTCGATAAGAAAGCGACTTCTTTAGATGAAGCGCTAGCTATCATTAAAGAGTCAGACACACCAGTATCGGTTGGTCTACTAGGTAATGCAGCAGACGTTTTCTCTGAGCTGGTAGAACGTAATATCACGCCTGATGTAGTAACAGACCAAACGTCTGCACACGACCCGCTCAATGGCTATTTACCACAAGGCTGGAGCATGTCTCACGCAGCAGAAATGCGTTTGCAAGATGAAGCAATGGTCGTAAAAGCAGCGAAAAAATCCATGGCTGTGCAAGTTCAAGCGATGTTAGAGCTGCAAAATCGCGGCGCCGCAACACTCGACTACGGTAACAACATCCGCCAGATGGCCCTGGAAGAAGGCGTAGAAAACGCATTCGATTTTCCTGGCTTCGTTCCAGCCTACATTCGTCCTCTATTCTGTGAAGGTATCGGTCCTTTCCGTTGGGCTGCTCTCTCTGGCGATCCTGAGGACATTTATAAAACCGACCAAAAAGTAAAAGAGCTAATTCCAGATAATCCGCACTTACATAACTGGCTAGATATGGCTCGCGAGCGCATTCAGTTCCAAGGTTTACCTGCGCGTATTTGCTGGGTTGGTCTTAAAGATCGTGAGCGTCTTGGTCAAGCATTCAACGAAATGGTGAAAAATGGCGAACTTAAAGCGCCCATTGTCATTGGTCGAGATCACTTAGACTCTGGCTCTGTAGCAAGCCCGAACCGTGAAACCGAAGGTATGATGGACGGTTCTGACGCCGTATCAGACTGGCCATTATTAAACGCGCTACTCAACACGGCGGGCGGCGCAACTTGGGTTTCACTGCACCACGGCGGTGGCGTAGGTATGGGCTTCTCGCAACACTCAGGTATGGTTATCTGCTGTGACGGCAGTGAAGATGCCTCACAACGTATTGCCCGCGTGCTGCATAACGACCCAGCAACAGGCGTGATGCGTCATGCTGATGCGGGATACGATATCGCTAAACAATGTGCAGCAGAGCAAGGGCTAGATTTGCCAATGCTCAACGAAGAACTGAAGAAGCTCAAGTAAGGATGAAAGAGATGTTAAATTTAACGCTAAAGCCAGGTCATATTAGCTTAAACGAACTACGCCAAGTGAGCCGTTCACCAGTCAACCTTACTTTGGATCCTGAAGCCATTCCGGCCATTGAAGAAAGCACACAGGTCGTAGACCGAGTCATCGCGGAAGATCGAACGGTTTACGGAATTAACACTGGTTTTGGGCTATTGGCTAACACACGAATAGCACCAGAAGATTTAGAAACACTTCAACGCAGTATCGTTCTTTCTCATGCGGCAGGTATCGGTGAGTTTATGTCAGATGAAACGGTTCGTCTGATGATGGTATTAAAAATCAATAGTCTGTCTCGTGGCTTTTCTGGGATTCGCCTAAAAGTCATTAATATGCTGACCGACCTAGTCAACGCACAAGTTTACCCTTGCGTACCTAAAAAGGGCTCTGTTGGCGCATCAGGTGACTTAGCTCCTCTAGCCCATATGAGCACAGTATTACTGGGAGAAGGACAAGCTCGCCACAACGGTAATATCATTTCCGGGCAAGAAGCATTAAAAATCGCAGGTCTAGAGCCTATCACTCTGGCGCCAAAAGAAGGCTTAGCGCTACTAAATGGGACTCAGGCATCCACAGCGTTCGCATTGGAAGGCCTGTTTATCGCGGAAGACCTTTTCGCGTCAGCAACCGTTTGTGGTGCAATGTCTGTTGAAGCCGCTCTCGGCAGCCGACGTCCATTCGATCCGCGCATTCACCGTGTACGTGGTCATCGCAGCCAAATGGACGCAGCACTCGCATACCGTCATTTGTTGGACACATCGAGTGAAATAGGTGATTCGCACACTAACTGTGAAAAAGTACAAGACCCGTATTCTTTGCGCTGTCAGCCTCAAGTGATGGGTGCGTGTTTACAGCAAATCCGCAATGCGGCGGAAGTATTGCAAGTAGAAGCGAACTCCGTATCAGATAATCCGTTGGTGTTTGCTGAAGATGGTGACATCATCTCTGGTGGTAACTTCCACGCGGAGCCTGTTGCAATGGCAGCCGACAACCTAGCACTTGCGATTGCCGAGATCGGCAGCTTGTCTGAACGTCGTATGGCATTACTTATCGATAGCGCGCTATCAAAACTACCACCGTTCTTAGTCGACAATGGTGGTGTGAACTCTGGTTTCATGATTGCTCAGGTGACTTCTGCTGCGTTAGCAAGTGAAAACAAAACACTCGCTCACCCAGCGTCAGTAGACAGCTTGCCAACATCTGCAAACCAAGAAGATCACGTCTCAATGGCAACATTCGCGGCTCGCAGATTGAAAGAAATGGGCGAAAACACTCGCGGTATTCTGGCGGTAGAATACCTCTCAGCAGCACAAGGCCTAGACTTTAGAGCACCAAACAAGTCCTCTGAGCGTATTGAGATTGCGAAACAAATGTTGCGTGAAAAAGTATCGTTCTACGATAAAGATCGCTACTTTGCTCCAGACATTGAACAGGCCAATACTCTGCTTAAGCTGGCTATCCACAACACGCTCATGCCAGAGAGCTTGTTACCCAGTGTTCAATAATTAAGCATAACTGGCATTTCACCGAATAAAAAGATGATGACTTGAAGGCTCTACGTTCTGCGTGGAGCCTTTTTACATACGATTAAACATGTTGATGGCACTATTTATGAACGCCTGCCTACTTTGATGGCTATACTTTAAAAGATAGGCGAGCGAAAAGGTCGTTGTTTATTGTTTTCACAAATAAAAGCGTTGCTAAAGTATGCGTTTTTGACGGTTTATCCGCCGAAATAGTGTCTTATTGTTAGGATACGGTGAAGTTTTCACTGGATGGACCATTGCTACGCAGATATTCGCATATAATCCCACACAGTTTTGGTTACTACGTAAAAATTATGTTTCTAACACCTTATTTTTCAAACACTAATCACCAGTTTCAGTTCACTCGCGAACAAGCAAGCCACTTTGCAAAACGTGTCGCAGGTGACTACAACCCAATTCATGATGAAGACAACAAACGCTTTTGTGTCCCTGGAGATTTACTTTTCGCTGTGCTTCTTAGTAAAGAAGGCGTTAGCCAAAAGATGCGTTTTAACTTCTCTGGCATGGTAAACGATGGTGTAGCACTTCATATTGAAAATAAGTGTGACAAAGAAAGCGCTGTTGTTGACGAGGCAGGTAAAGAATACTTACACATGTCCCGTGAAGGTGAAACTAACCACGATCCGGAATTTATTGAGCATGTAGTGACAAATTACGTGCAATTTTCTGGTATGAACTTCCCTCACATCATGGTTCCTCTTATGGAAGAGAAGCAAATGATGATTAACTGCCAGCGTCCATTAGTTATTTATGAAAGCATGGAAGTCGAATTTTCACGCTTAGACCTTACGCATCCAGAGGTTGATTTCACTGGCGCAACATTCGACGTAGAAGGAAAACGAGGTGTAGTCACCTTAAACTTTGCGTTCAAAGAAGACGGTGAAGTCGTTGGTAAAGGTATTAAGCGCATGGTTGCAAGTGGCTTGAAGCCATATGACCAAGAAGCGGTTGACGACCTTGTACGCCGCTTTAATGAACGTAAGGATGCATTCCTAGCAAAGTTCGTTAAGGCAGCCTAGTCGACTGCCCTATCAGAAGCGCACAAAAAACGTGTTTACTAAAAGAAAGCCCAACGTCGACCGTTGGGCTTTCTTTTTATGTCTCATCCAAACAAAACTAAACGCAATGCTTAGAGCCAACGACGAACATGGTTTTTATAATCCACATACTCTTCACCAAACAATCGCTCTAAAACGCGTTCCTCAGGCTTGATTTGGAACCGATTCATATAACTGACAAATATCACGCCACAAAGCACCACACTCAAGTGCTGCCACCACAAACCAGTTGCTATGATTAGAAGCAATAATGCCGTATACATAGGGTTGCGTGAAAAGGCAAACACACCAGTTCTTACAACAGAAGATGCCGCTTCAGGTTTTACTGGGTTCACTGTGGTTTTTACTTTGCGAAATTCATACACGCCAGCAATGCCCATGTAGCCAGACAACAAAGTTAATACACCTACTACAAATTCAACAAAGGGTACTCGAATGTTCATGCTCGGCGTCAAAACTTTAAGTCCGTACATCAAAAGTATGACTAGCAAAAACACCACAACAGGTGGGACTTTGAGTTCAAGTTTTCTCAAGATTCATATCCTTTGAAAGGGTCTAAATACGGTTTCTAAAAAGCCCAGTAAAACTGGGCTTGATTTAGTCCGATTACAACAAAGTTAACAATGCCTGAACGGGATGCTTGGGCTTCGTTCCTTCAAAGCGTTTAACTTGGCTGCGGCAAGAATAGCCTGTAATCAAACATCTCTCGTTATCCAACTTATCTAAGCTTGGCTTCCAGCTTAAATTGTAAATATCTTTCGACATCGACAACTTATCAACCTCATGACCAAACGTACCCGCCATACCACAACAACCAACAGGTACCGTATTCAAAACTGCACCAAAGTGAGCAAAAATAGCGCCCCACTCTTTTTCCGCATTTGGCATTTTGGTTTTCTCAGTACAGTGAGCAAACAGATACCAAGGTTCCTGCGCCTTATGCTCTCCGCTTTCAAACGCTTCTAGTCTTGGGTAAAGCCATTCGTGGGCTGTTAGTACATCGAAATTACCTCGCTTACTGCCAAGCACTTCAGCGTATTCATCTCGATAACACAGCACCAAAGCAGGATCGACGCCAACTAATGGGATATCCAAATCCGCTACCATCGCCAAGAACTTCGCTGTGTCGGCTGCTGTGTCCTTAAACTGACGTAAAAACCCTTTAATGTGTTGTGCTTTACCATTCGGCTTAAACGGCAGAAGCACCGGATTCATACCCAGCTTTTTCAATAACTTAACGAAGTCTTCAACGACATCAGCGTCGTAGTAACTAGTGAATGGGTCTTGAACAATTAAAACATGCTTGCTCTTTTCAGACGAAGACAAACCACTGAGCGCTTGCAGATCATAAGGCGTTGTCAGCGACTCTACTCGTTGTTTCAAGGTGGGTACTGATAACAACGGCGCATCGACATACCCGACCGTAGATGCCGTTAAACTTTTCACCCACGACTGCTTCAAAACACCATTTACGACACCTGGCGCTTTCGCCATCATCGGCAGCATAGTCTCAATGTTGGCAACCAGATAGTCTTTTGCAGGACGTTGGTAACGAGAGTGATAGATGTTTAAAAAGCGTGAGCGAAAACTCGGAACATCGACTTTAATCGGACACTGGCTCGCACATGCTTTACACGCCAAACAACCATTCATCGCTTCATACACTTCGTGGGAGAAATCGTATTCGTGACGACGATTGATAGAATGACGTACACGGTCAATCATGGTTTTGATTGATGTTCTGTTTTCTAGCGTTTGCTTTTCTAAGTCAAGGATATCAATGCCTTGTTCAGTGAGCTGACGCAACCACTCGCGAACCAAACCCGCACGACCTTTTGGTGAATGACGACGATCGGCTGTTACTTTCATCGATGGACACATTGGCGAGCTAGTATCGTAGTTAAAACACAAACCGTTACCGTTACATTCCATCGCTTGTTTAAAGCTGTCACGTACTTGAACGTCAATCTGACGGTCATAGTAACCACGTTTGGTATCGGTAACTTTGACAAGCTCTGCATCACTATCCAGCGGTGTACAGATTTTGCCCGGGTTCATTTTGTTGTGTGGATCGAATGCCGCTTTCACACGTCTCAGTTCAGTAAACAACTCGTCGCCGAAAAACTCAGGGCCATATTCTGAACGGAAACCTTTGCCGTGTTCACCCCACATCAAACCGCCGTATTTCGCCACCAGCTTGACCACTTCATCAGACACTTCGTGCATCAATGCTTCTTGGTGCGGGTCACACAAATCCAACGCAGGACGTACGTGAAGCACCCCAGCATCGACGTGACCAAACATGCCGTAATTCAGAGACTTGCTGTCTAACAGTTCTCGAAACTCTACAATAAAGTCCGCCAGGTTTTCTGGTGGCACACAGGTATCTTCAGCGAATGCGACCGGTTTAGCACGACCTTTTGCTGCGCCTAACAAACCCACCGCTTTTTTACGCATGTTGTAAATACGCCCAATGCTCGCTACATCGTTACAAACTTGGTAGCCGATAATGCCCGCTTCTTCTGTTTCCAACATGGTATCGAGCTTGGCGGTCAATGCTGCAACCTGAGCAGCAACTTCCTCTTCGTCCTGACCTGCGTATTCCACCATATTGATGCCAAGCATCTCTTTATTTGGAACATCGGTAAGTAAATCGCTCACGGTGTGCCAAACGATATCTTGCTTCGCGAGATTAAGCACTTTTGAGTCAACGGTTTCTACAGACAGCGCCTTCGCTTCTACCATAAACGGTGCATTACGCAGTGCAGAATCAAAGCTGTTGTATTTAACGTTAACCAAAGTACGCGCTTTCGGAATTGGCGTCAGGTTAAGCTTTGCTTCGGTAATAAATGCCAATGAACCTTCCGCGCCGCACAGTACTCGTGTGATATCGAAACGGTCGTCGTCTTCATTCAAGGCATTTTTTAAATCGTAGCCCGTTAAAAATCGGTTAAGGGGAGGAAACTTATCTACGATCTGCTGGCGTTTTTCACGACATACGGATTCCGTTACTCGTAGCGCCTTGGCAGCAAACTCGCCTTCTTTTGGGTAGCCGCTGGACAGATCTGATTCTAAAACTGAGCCATCAGCAAACACCGCTCGTAGCGACAAAACATGATCGGATGTTTTCCCGTATTTCAGAGAACCTTGACCAGAAGCATCGGTGTTGACCATGCCGCCAATCGTTGCACGGTTACTGGTAGATAAGTCTGGAGAGAAGAAGTAGCCATAAGGGCGAACTGCGTCATTTAACTGGTCTTTCACTACACCAGTTTGTACACGAACCCAGCCTTCTTTCTCATTAATCTCAAGCACTTTGTTCATGTGGCGAGACATATCCACCACAATACCTTTGGTTAGCGACTGACCATTGGTCCCCGTGCCGCCACCACGAGGTGAAAAGGTAATTCGTTCGTACTTTTCTTTATTGCTCAGTTTCCCGAGGAGAGAAACATCTTCTGTCGTTTTGGGATGAACGACAGACTGAGGAAGTTGCTGGTAAACACTGTTGTCAGTGGCAACCGCTAGTCGACTTGAATATTGGCTTTCGATATCACCAGTGAATCCGGCGTGCTCAAGCTCTTTCAGAAAACTAAGAACAAGAGGATCGACATCAGTTTGCGAGTGTAATCTTGGTAACATTTGCTTCCTGCCCCTACGACGCTGATCCGATCAGCTGCGGGTTGTGTAATTATTTGCTCACTTCTCATACAAATTGGCGCTAAGCGAAAAAAAACACCACAAAAGAGTTAGTGAAGTAATATTCTTTGAATTTCGTCACTTTACAACATTTAAAAAGACGAGCAAATCAGAATCTCGATACAATAATTAAACTTATGCTTTATTTTTTCACGCTTGATGCCTTACATTGGGGAACGAATCGCGTTTCTAGATGAGTTTTCAGAATGAAAAAAAATAAAATTGTGACCACTGAAGATATCCTTCTCAAACTTTGCCAGTCTGTTTCTGGCGTACTTACTTCGGCGACATCTTCTCAAGTAAATTATTCAGCAATGGTGCAAAAAATCCACAAGACTAGCCTCAAACCAGATTTTGGCTGTTTTGTTCTGTTTGATGGCGGATTTACCGGGCTAGTTGTGATTAATTTTACGGCAAAAGCCGCACTGGAGATCTACACCAACTACATGCGTAATATGGGCATGCCAGAAGAAGAACTGGCAATATCTCATACTTCTGACGAGGTAGGCGATGTTCTGGGTGAACTCATGAATCAACTGGTCGGAGACTTCACTAATAAAATTCGTAAAGACCTGCAAACGAACATCACACAAAACCAACCAAAAATGCTGGCGCTGAATAAGCAAGTTATCTTACAAGTTGATACCAACCTTGACCGCCCTCAAGCGCGCAGAGTGACGTTCTCCACCGAAAACAACAATATTTTCTATCTCGAACTAGCAATGGATAAAACTGAGTTCATCCAACTGGAAGAGTTTGAAGTTGCTGAAGACGAAAACCCAGACGACATTTTAGAGGCAACACGTAAACAGTTGGCTGAGAAAGAATCTAAATCGTCGGGATCAAACGATGATGCCGATGACTTGCTCAACCAGCTCGGGTTGTAATTCTAACGAATCTTAATGAAGAATGGCTTCTTAGACACAAGTACGACTTCATACTGATTACGACGAACTAAAACGCCAGCCTCGCTTAATGCGAGGCTTCTTTTTATGTGCAGAAATTATCTTCAGTCCCACCTTGTATTTCGTTTTTATGTCAAAAAAGGTAATATGTCTGACTTCATAAATTTTCTGCTTTCGTTACTGGTTGTCGATGGATAAACAAAAAGCTCTGAAAAAAATCGCCAAGTGCTTAGAACTGGGCAATTCCGCTAATGTTAATGAGGCTGCCAATGCTATCAAAATGGCACATCGCCTCATGCTTAAATATGGTCTCGATAAAGACGATATTGAGTTCATCAGAATGGGAAAAACACAATCTTCTCATCTGCTACCAGCGAACATCAGTTCTACCATATTGCGAGTGATTCGCGGCATTAACACAAAATTCGGTGTCGAAGCAGTATTGTTGAATCACAAAGGGCTCAAACGTGTCGAATTTATCGGTGAAGCAGATCGCGCTATTTTTGCTGCATTTGCTTTCGATATTGTTTATCGCGAGATGAACGAAAGTACCGGACAATTCCGAAACAGCTTTGCTGGCACCGGCACCTCTTCTCAGGAAGTGACTCGCCGTGTGAACTCATTTGTATCTGGCTGGGTGGAAGGCGCGATTGAAAAATTGCCAATTATTTCTCCAGATGAAGAGTCGGCCAATAAAATTAATGACTATATTGATAAAGAATTCCAAAACATTGACCGCGAAACGTTCAAGAAGCAATTGAAAGAAGCGATGAAAAACCTAACTGAAGACTACGAAGTGGGCTTAAAGAAAGGTAGAAAGGTTTCAGTTAACCGTGGAGTGGGCGGCGAACAAGCACGCAAAATGTTGGGCGATTCATCGAAATAGCCAGGATAGTAAAGGATTCACATAAGCAGCAATGACTTCGATGTCTATAGGGCTTACTTTGAGAGCTTTGGCAGTATTGATAGGAATTTTCTTACAGAAACTCTTATCAATCTTACTTTCTCATAACAAATATTAATGCTTGTTTATTCATAATTCGCATCCCATTATGAGGCATGGTTTCGCCTCAGTTTTATACGGAGATTTTCCCTTGAAAAAGATGCCTATTGCACTAGCTCTAGTGCTAGCTCTTACTGGCTGTCAAGCCACTCAACGCCAAAATGCAACAACGGGTGAATACGAAACTAACTCAACCACGCAAGGCGCGCTTATTGGTGCGATCGCTGGCGCAGCAATCGGCCTAGCAACGGGTGATGATGCTAAAGAACGTCGTCAGCATGCACTCATTGGTGCAGCCGCAGGCGGAGCGACTGGCGCTGGCGTTGGTTACTACTTTGACCAACAAGAAGCGGAATTACGTCGCGCTTTGCTAAACTCTGGCGTACAAGTTCAGCGTGTTGGTGAAAATCAGCTTTTACTGCGTATGGAAAACGGTATCGGCTTCTCTTCAAGCTCTTACCAGCTTGATGCTAGTATCCATAATACTCTACGCGGTGTTGCTCGCATCCTAGTTGAGTACCCAGATACCAGTCTCGTTATTGACGGTTACACGGATAGCACAGGTAGTGAGTCATACAACCAAACGTTGTCAGAGCGCCGTGCAGAGTCCGTACGTCAATTCCTAGTATCTCAAAACGTTGCACCTGGTCGTGCAATTGCACGCGGCTACGGCGAACGTAACCCAATTTGCTCAAACCAAACTTCTGAAGGTCGTGCGTGCAACCGTCGTGTTGAAATCCAGATCTTGCCACTGAAGTAATTTGGTTGCACCATACGGTAATAATAAAAAATTACCGGAGCAGGCCTAACCATTATCGTTAGGCCTGACATATTAATGTCTGTCAAAACGTCTGCCCTACTCTGCTTATTTAGCCTCAGCTTTTCTGGCTACTCACTTGCCTCTCAAGCTCCAAATGACCCCATCGAACAATACGAGTACGCACAACAATTATTGGCATCAAACGAAGCTGAAGCCTCACCAGAAACGCGCTACTGGCTAGAGCAATCCGCCAACCAAGGTTACCTCCCTGCACAAAAACAGCTCGCGAACGACTTTGCTAAAGGGATAAATGGCGAAAAAAATGAAACACAAGCGTTATATTGGCTAACCTCTATCGCACTCAATGACCCAACCGATCGTGGATTTCTTCTCGCCGATTTTATTCAGCGCAATCCAGATAAGGTCACAACTTCTCAATTGACTGAAGCCTTGTATCAAATGGCTTCTCAGCATAATCCAGCAGCAGAACAAGCTTATAATCAACTGTTAGAGCAGCGCTTCAACCAACTGCGAGCTAAGCAAGTCTCGCAAATAAAGTCGCTCGATAAAAAGGCGGAGCAAACACTAGAAGAGAAAAGCACAGTTGCAAACCCCAAAGTAGAACACTCGCCGTTTCTATGGCTGATTTGGCTAGCGGCGATACTCATCATCTGCGGCTTAAGTTTCCTCGTGATCAAAAAACTCAAGCAGAATAGAAAAGCGCGTGAAGCCAAAGAGGAAAGCCAAAATCAACGAATGGCGGAAAAAATAAAAGAGCTAGAGTTTACGAACAAGCAACTGAAGCGTCAGTTAGAGAAAGTATTCAGAGAGTTTAAGAAATCCAAAACTCAGGCAGAAAACCATAAGCTAAGCGTCGCATGCGCCATGCTTGGCTACACACCACAAACCATCCCTGATTTACAGGCAATCAAGCTACGCTATAGACAGTTATCAAAGCTTTATCATCCTGACACAAGGGGCAGTGAAGAAGAAATGAAGCGACTCAATCATGCCTTTAAGCTCGTCTCACAAAATGTTACAAAACAGTAAAAATAGGTCAGGATACTTTGGCTGCCATGCTTTTATTCCCATATAATCAAGCACCGCAATCGATCTCCCTCTCAAAGAAATTAACAGACATTTAACTTAAGTCGCGCTTTTATGCCATAATGCCCGGCGCAAAATAACACCTAACGACTCAAATTAATCTAGGTGGGGAGAAAATCAATGTTCACTGAAGAAGGCACCTGTGATTGGTGTAAAAAACCTAGTCTTGTAACTCGTCACGATTATTTAGATGGCAAGCACCACTACTCATGTAAAGCTTGTTACGATATGGCGAAAATCGACGTGCGCCTATTTAACCAAGGCGAATTGCAAATGCGCGAACGTTTGCAACGAGCGAGCTAAGCAAGACGGAATCAATGGAACTGATTTTCAAAAGCGCCTTTTATAAGGCGCTTTTTTGATCGCCCAAGCCTATTTCCAATCTCTATCTCGTATTCCCTCCTATCCTACATAGCATGTCGCATCGGTTATCAGCCCTCTTCCACTGTATACAAACCACTGTCCGTGAAAAACACCTGTATATACAGTAATAAACCCCTGTATGTCTCTCGTCCAACTTTCTACTCACCTCACATTTTTAAATTGATGTTAGACATATCAAAAATGAAAAACAACCACATAAATTCAATTACTTAGAATCAAATCCTTTTATTTCCTTCTCAAAAAACCGCAAATAACTTTTGAGAAACTGGTTGATCAGGTCACCAAAACAAACTACTGTATACACATACAGCATGTATAAAGGAACAGTAAGATGCAGTTACAAAGTCAATCTCATACATACTCTCGTTACAACGTATTGGCACAAGCAACTAAGCCCATGGCCGTTTCGGATCAGCTTCTATCTAAGCTGGCTGTTTTATCGCAGCAGAAACAATGGATTTTGTTTACAGCAGACTGCCCTCGTCCAGACTTTGAACAACTCACTGCTTCTAATATTTGCTGTAAAAACGTTATTCAAATGAAGCCCTCTCAACAGCTTTCAGAAGTCGAGATCGTGATAAAAGCCATCCGATCAGGCAATGCCAGTGCTGTTGTCGCATCCAATAAAATTGCACTTATGAATCAATCTATGTTGCGCGACATGGCGCAGCGCTATCAGTGTGAAGTCTTTTTCGTCGAAGGCAGAGTTAATAAGTACCACTAATAAGTTCGACGTTATCCATCCTGCATCTCGCCTCCTTTTTAAGGGGGCATTTTTTTGTATTAAAGAAAACAGGCAAACGTTTGCTTTTTCTCTGGCGAGTTAAAATAGTTCTGGTATGATGCCCACATTCGATTTATTCAGCGCCCACATTTTGCTGAATATCTTCTCTTTCTGACGTTTGATTAAGATGATAGGAATGTCGCAATGAGCCTTGCTAATCAAGTACTTGCCGTCAATGACGACCTGCCAATTCGCACCCATAAACCCGTTCATAGTGGAAAAGTTCGTTCAGTTTACTGGTTAACTGATGAAGACAGCGCCCGACTGATCAAAGAAAAAGGATACAATGTCGCGCCAGATGCGCCTTTGGCTATCATGGTGATTAGCGACCGAATCTCTGCGTTCGATTGTATTTGGCATGCTGAAGGTGGTCTTAATGGTGTCCCGGGTAAAGGGGCTGCGCTTAATGCGATTTCTAATCACTGGTTCAAACTGTTCAAAGAAAATGGCTTAGCAGATAGCCATATTCTAGACATTCCTCACCCATTTGTTTGGATTGTACAAAAAGCCAAACCGGTAAAAATCGAAGCCATCTGCCGCAAATACATCACGGGTTCGATGTGGCGCGCTTACGCAAATGGCGAGCGCGAGTTTTGTGGAATCCAACTTCCTGAAGGGTTAGGAAAAGACAAAGCACTGCCAGAGTTGCTAATGACCCCATCCACAAAAGGCATTCTAAAAGGCATTCCCGGTGTGCCAGAAGCGGATGACGTAAATATTACTCGTCAAAACATCGTAGACAACTACGAAGCATTTAACTTCTCAAGCGCTGACGATATCGCACTCTACGAAAAATTGCTGAAAGAAGGCTTTAACGTTATCAGCCAAGCGTTAGAAGAAATCGACCAAATCTTTGTCGATACCAAATTCGAATTTGGTTATGTTCATGATGCTGCTGGCAATGAAAAGCTGATTTACATGGATGAAGTGGGTACACCAGACTCGTCTCGTATATGGGATGCTAAAGAGTACCAAGCAGGTCACATCGTAGAGAACTCAAAAGAAGGTTTCCGCCAGTTCCTACTTAACCACTTCCCTGACCCAGATATCTTGCTAAACAAAGAACGTATGCCTGAGCGCGAAGCTCTCGCTCGTGATAATGCTTTGCCCGTCGAATCTTTGATGGCGATTTCGAGCACTTACATTGGTATTGCCGAGAAGATTACAGGCAAGCCGATTCATTTGAGTGAGAATCCGAAAGCGGAAATCATCGAGGTTCTGAGCAAAGAATACGGATTGATTGACTAGCACTGTCGCTAGATTGCTAAACGCTTTCCAATAAAAAGTCCGCACTAGCTTGCGGACTTTTTTCGTATTAGGCTCAGTTTAGCCGATATTTAACGTAGTACCATCAGTTGTGGAGGCTGACTTGGTCGTCACCTGATATGTTTTGTCTTTAATCGTTGATACGAAATACCAGGTCGACTCCGCTTTGTCGGGCGTAAAAGTAACGCGCATAAAGCCACGCTGCTTGATATCTGCCCACTGTAATTCTGACACTAAGTGCGGCAACGTGTATTCCATTTGAGCGATCGCAACAGGATCTAACGCTAGGTAGGCCTCTAGCCCAGGGGAACTCACCGAGCTAGTTGCAAACTCTATCCCGATAGGATGCTTAGATACGTCTTTAAGCTCACTTGCCCATGCGTTGTGCGTATCTCCTGCCAAGCAGACAAATTTACCACTGTTGGCTTTGGCCAGTTGATAAACGTTTTCTCGCTCAACGTAGTAACCATCCCATGCATCTAGGTTATATGGTAAAGCAATGGTATCTAAACTTGGGTCAGAGAGATAACCCGTAATCGCAGAGTTTACCGCTAATAACGCCTCTGTTTTTTGTTCTTCAGTGGCAGTAAACAATTGAAACATCGCGATCATAACCGAACTTGGCAACTCCATACGAGACATTAACACTTGTTGCCCTAGCACATTCCAAGTTGCGTCGTGCGTACTGAACGCATCCATCAGCCAAGCGAGTTGGTCACCGCCTAAGAGCTCTCGGTCTTCACTGCGCGACTGAGCAACTAAACCACCAATAGCTTCCATCGTTGGTGAGCTGAGCGAGAAATAATCCAACGGTTTATCACGCCCCACAAGTCGCGTGTCGAGCATCATCAAATTGACTAAACTTCCAAACGAAAACTGACGGTAAATCAGCATGTTTGAGAAAGTGTTTTCACGAACGGGCAACCATTCTGTCCACGCGGCAGCCGCAGCTGCACGACGATCATTAAAACTGCCTTCCTCTTCTTGATGGTTTTCCGCACCATTTTTCCAAGTATCATTTGCAAGCTCATGGTCATCCCAGACTGCAATCATTGGTAGGCTCGCATGTAACGCTTGCAGATCAGCATCTTGGCGATATTGCGCATACCGTTTTCGGTAATCATCTAAGGTAATGCATTCAGTGCCTTTGCTTGGCTCTCGCCCTAGTGCCTCAGCATCTTCACTAGCGTAGCCACCAGCCCCATACTCATAAATGTAATCACCGAGATGAAGTACCACATCAAACGGTTCTTGCTCATGTTGATTTAAGATCTCTCGATACACATGGAAATAACCAGCAGGATAGTTTGCGCAAGAAACAACGGCCATGGATGCCTTTTCTACACCACCCTCTGGTAATGTTTGAGTTTGCCCGACTTCGCTAGTGACATCTCCAACCATGAATCGATAGTAGTAGCGAGAATTTGCGTTGAGGTTTTGAACATCAACTTTTACCGTGAAATCTCGGCTCGTGTCTGTGGCAAAAGTGCCACTTTGCACGATATCAGTAAAATTTTCGTTAGATGAAACTTGCCAGCTTACATCTGCGTAGCTCGCTGAGGTTGTAACACGAGTCCAAATGATTACTTGTGTTTGAGTAGGATCTCCACTCGCCACTCCGTGCTCAAAGGTAACCGCAACAGATTCACTAGCATCGCTACCACAGCCCACCAGCCCGGTAACAATCGCCGTTGAAGAGGCAGCTTTCATAAAGTCTCGACGAGACAAAGACATATTGACTTCCTTTCTTATTGTGTTTGTTTTTATGCCCAAATGACGTGGTGACTCAATCATCCTTGTGTGCCAATAAGGGACGTTAATTCGAACTTACAGTACCAACCACTTAGTCGGTAATTTGTCCTAAAAACACAAAGTTAGAAGCTAGTTATGACAATTGCATTTCCAAACGTTACATTTTTGTTAACTTAAGTGCAAATACTCTATATTCATCACACTTCCTAAGACCTGTGACAAAAACCTCAAAATAAAAAAGCGACCTACTTTGAGGTCGCTTTTCATTGCACTATTGTTAAGTAGTACATCGATGAAGTGGAAATACTCAGCCTAAAACTTGATGTTAAGGACATCTTGTTCTGACGTATCCACCTTCAACTGACTGCGAGATTCTATGTACTCGATTTGCTGAACATCGAGCGAATATGGCATAACGACTCGCAATTCATTGATCCCTTCATGTTTAGCTAGCTGGGTTAAGCGGACCAAATTGGATTCATCACTTTTACGAGAAGACATCGATTTTAATGCGGCATCCCACAACCGATCTTCAGGCTTGCTCAATTCCGCAATGTTCTGTTTCCACATCAAACCGAAAATAGGCGCGATGGTGGCAAATGCCTCTAAAAAGGTCCATTTCTTACTACCTGTCGCTCCTAAAAAGCTAGTGTAGTCGAATTCAATGCACGTCTTTCCTTGTTGATCCATTCTATGCCCCCGACACTCGAAAATGAGATATACCAAATATCGTTCAACTGTTTTGATATAGCAATGGGATATAAAACATTCGTCTTTTATGCCCTAATTTACATACAAAAGGAAATATTAAAACCAGCTTTGTAACAACTGATGTACAGCTTCGCCATATATAAGCATTCAATTGATTAATATTTCAATTAAGAAACTAAAAACAACACGCAAGTAACGCTATCAATATGAAATTATTATAGATTCACCAAGAAAATATCAATTCTTGTCACAACGTCATCCGCCGACCTACTTTACATCAATCACTCGACTGGCCTTTTTATACTGTATCTTCCAACCCGCCCAACGTGGCAGCTCCCAACGCTTCGGGTCTCCCTTACGGTTTCCCTCTCGATAAACGACCTGTACCAGCTTGCGAGACGCGTAATACTCGACATCTAGTTGGAGTTCTGGCAGCGAAAGTTCTAAAGGGTACTGCTCCGTGAAATCGTCGTATTCCCATTCTGGAACACCGTTAAATGTTAAGTCTTCTGGTTCAAACAACGCCATATCATCGATGTTTTCAACGCCTAATGTTTCCAACTGATCCTTTAACCAGCTAGAAAATGTCAATGAGGCCAAGTCGTTAACCTCTTCTCCTTCGACATTAAGGCCCAATGCGTTGTAGAGTTTCCAGTGTTGGATTTGCTGTTTTCTTTGAGAAGCAAAACCTGGTAACAGTGTCTCGTCTTCTATCATTTCGACAATAGAATGAACAGCAACATCACCTTTTAACGCTTGATGTTCAGTACAGATTGTTCGCCCGGCGTAGACCAAGTGCATTGTTGCTCTTGGCGTCTCTTCTTCATAATTCGTCTCACCTTGTTGCCACTCCCCAAATTCAAGTTCGCGTAATAATGTCAGCGGGATAGGCATCATAACCGATGCGAGGTTCAGTGTTTGCTTAACGCCTCGTCCTGGCACGCTATGGCTGTCTAGCACGATTGCCGCTTCTTCTTTGTCAGGAAAGCGGCTGTTACGCCCAACCAGCATCTCGACTACGCCATTTCCTAGAGCATCCCTTCGACGAGCTCGTCGGACAAACACAAGCTCAGGGTGCAATGAGGCGATGGAGAAAAAGAGCGCTTCACGTTTATATCGAGAGGCAACGTCAAGTTCCGGTAATTCAAATACTTCTCGCATTTGTTTCGCTAAACCTTGTGCCTCTTCGAGTGCGCTGGCATCAATGACAATGCCCGGAAGTCGCTCCCCCCGAACCAAACGGATCAACAAAGAGGCATCACATCCGTATGGCTCCTCTTGAGATAGAAGCTCAGCAACTTCACCACTTTGTCGCTGATAGAGCTGCGCAGGCACAGATAAGGCGGCAGCCAAATCAATCATTGCTTCCTTCTCTGGCTTCGCTTGAATTCTGGTAACGAGATCGGCAAACAGTGCATCAATGGGTAGTGGATATACTTTTCTCCCGTGCTGCGTGACATTGCCATCCTCATCAATCGCTTCCATGGATAACAACGTCGAATGAGATGCCTCTAGCGACTTTGGGGGAATTGAGTCGAGAAAATCGAGTGTTGAGAGACGGTACCCACAACAAGCCGCTGCCAGCATGGGCTCGACGAGCTCTTCTCTGTGTAATTCTGGAGGCGTCACTAATTCTAAAGGCGCGTGCTCACCATATAGACGAATACAAGCCCCTTCGGTAACGCGACCTGCTCGCCCCATTCGCTGCGCGGCACTGGCCTTAGAAATGTTGGTTAATGTCAGTGCTGTACGTCCATTTCGTTGTACAGTTCTGCGCTCTAAACCACTATCGATTACCACACGGATGTTAGGAATGGTCAGAGAGGTTTCCGCGACGTTGGTTGCCAATACGACTTTCCGTTGCTTTTGTACCGTCAGCGCACGATGTCGTTCTTCATCACTGACCGAGGCATGAAGTTTAACCACCATGACATCGCCGCAACTTTGTAGCATCTGAGCACATTGGGTGATCTCTTTGCGTCCTGGGAGAAAAACAAGAATATCGCCATCTTCATCTTCCAGTGCCTCTTTTACCGCTCTGACAACCTCTTGTTCGCATCCCTTTTTGTTCGGTAAATAGCGGCTGTCTGTGGAACGATGTGTCACCGTGACCGGAAAGCAACGCCCTTCAGATCGCAGACGCTTAGCATTCAGGTAGCGAGCAAGCTTTTCGCCTTCTAAGGTAGCGGAAGTGACGATCAATCGATGTTGATTTTCTTGCTTCAAAATGGCGGTTAATAGATCAATATCCCAGCGTCGCTCGTGAAATTCGTCCACTATCACGATATCAAAGTCTGCTAGCTTGTTTTCCGAAAACCAACGCAGTGCAACCCCCGGAGTCACAAATACAACTTCGGTTTTTTCATCAAAGTAGGCATGAAGCTTGATCGCGTAACCGACTTTGCGACCTATTGGCTCTCCAGATTGCTCCGCAAGAAATTCAGCCAGCGAGGTACAAGCAATTCGACGTGGTTCAATAACCAGAACGCGTCCGTGTTTTGCCGCCCACATGGGCAAGCGGGTAGATTTACCCGACCCGGTTTCGGCTTCCACCACAAGATGGTTAAGGCTTACATGATGGTCAAACTCAGCTTGCAGGCTGTCGATAGGTAGTTGAAACATAGAAATTGGATTTGATTTGATGATGCAAAACATTATACCCAAGTAAAAAAATCATGCTTTAGGTATCTCTAAACAACCAATATTGCCGATATTTTCGTCGGTATCTGAATTTTTTTGCGACATTACATTGATGTGCATCAACGCATGTTTACAACTAAATAGTGAACCCGTTAAAATTTGGTGCGCATCCTTCAACCCTACATAAGGCACCCAATGAACAACGATAAACGCCCACTATATATTCCATATGCGGGTCCGGCCCTTTTAGCAACCCCTCTTTTGAACAAAGGCAGTGCATTCTCTGCTGAAGAACGTAGTTCATTCAACTTAGAAGGTCTGCTTCCAGAGTCGACCGAAACTATCCAAGAGCAGGTGGAACGTGCCTACCAGCAATACAAAAGTTTCGAAAGCGATATGGATAAGCACATTTATCTGCGTAATATCCAAGACACCAACGAAACATTGTATTACCGCCTCGTGCAAAATCACATTTCTGAGATGATGCCTATCATCTACACGCCGACTGTTGGCGCAGCATGTGAAAACTTCTCTAACATTTACCGTCGTGGTCGTGGTCTGTTCATTTCATACCCGAACCGTGACCGTATTGACGACTTGCTGAACAACGCAGCAAACCACAACGTTAAAGTGATTGTTGTGACAGATGGCGAACGTATCCTTGGCTTGGGTGACCAAGGTATCGGCGGCATGGGTATTCCTATCGGTAAACTGTCACTATATACCGCGTGTGGTGGTATCAGCCCTGCTTACACGCTACCAATCGTGCTTGATGTGGGTACCAATAACCCGCAACGCTTAGCTGATCCGATGTACATGGGTTGGCGTCATCCTCGTATTACGGGTGCAGAATACGATGCATTTGTAGAAGAGTTTATCCAAGCGGTACAGCGCCGTTGGCCTGATGCTTTGATCCAGTTTGAAGACTTTGCTCAGAAAAATGCGATGCCTCTTCTTGAGCGTTACAAAGACCGCGTGTGTTGCTTCAATGATGATATTCAGGGTACTGCTGCTGTTACTGTTGGCTCTCTACTTGCAGCTTGTAAAGCAGCAGGAACTCAGCTTTCTAAACAACGTATTACCTTCCTAGGCGCAGGGTCTGCTGGTTGTGGTATCGCAGAAGCGATCATCGCACAAATGGTATCGGAAGGAATTTCTGACGAGCAAGCTCGCTCACAAGTTTACATGGTTGACCGTTGGGGTCTGTTACAAGAAGGCATGCCTAACCTTCTTGATTTCCAACAACGCTTGGTGCAAAAGCATACCAATACGAAAGAGTGGGAAAATGAAGGAAATGGCTTCTCACTACTCGATGTTATGCGTAACGCCAAGCCAACGGTACTAATTGGTGTTTCTGGTGCGCCTGGCCTATTTAGCCAAGAAGTCATCGAAGAAATGCATAAACACTGTAAGCGTCCGATTGTCTTCCCACTGTCGAACCCAACAAGCCGCGTGGAAGCGACACCGAACGACATCATTCGTTGGACAAATGGTGAAGCACTGGTTGCAACAGGTAGCCCATTTGAGCCAGTGGTTCATGAAGGTCGCACTTACCCTATCGCACAATGTAACAACAGCTACATCTTCCCAGGCATTGGCCTTGGTGTACTTGCTGTCAATGCAAAACGTGTCACCGACGAGATGCTAATGGAATCAAGCCGCGCGCTCGCAACATGTTCTCCTCTAGCAATCAACGGTCGTGGTGCACTACTTCCACCACTGGAAGAAATCCACTTAGTATCGAAAAAAATCGCATTTGCCGTTGGTAAAAAGGCAATTGAACAAGGTGTCGCATTAGAAATTACTGATGAAGCATTGAACGTGGCGATTGAACAGTCGTTCTGGCAACCTGTTTACCGCCGCTACAAACGCACTGCGTTCTAAGCTTGAGACAATTCGTTTAATAATTAGCCCCTACCATGTAGGGGCTTTTATTTTTTTATCATCCTAACCAGATTTTGGCATAAATGGGCTTCTCTCTTTTTGTTTCTATCAGATATGATGAGAACTACATTTTTAGTTAAGGATATAAAACGTTTTGTTGTTTTCTCGCATAAGATCAAAGTGGAAGCTGAAATTTTCCTGGAAGCGATTTGCTTTGATTTTGTCGATCTCTGCACTTAGTCTGCTTGTTTCTGTTATAGCCATCGACCGGTGGGTGGTTTTACAAGCCAAAGAGAGCATTTTCACTGAATACGAGCAAATCCCTCAACATGAGGTTGCCGTAGTTCTTGGTACCAGTAAATACATCGGAAAGATCCTCAACACTTACTACACTCATCGCATTAATGCGGCGATTGAGCTTTACAACCAAGGCAAAGTAAAACAGTTTTTATTGAGTGGTGATAACGCCCACCGTTCATACAACGAACCGTGGACAATGAAACGCGACTTACTTAAAGCAGGCGTGCCTGAAGAAGTGATTCACCTTGATTATGCTGGCTTTCGTACCTTAGATTCGATTGTACGAGCGAAAAAAATTTTTGCTTCGGAGCGATTTCTGATTGTGACTCAGCGCTTTCACTGTGAACGCGCACTGTTCATCGCTGATGCTTACAGCATTGATGCACAGTGTCTCGCGGTAGCAGGGCCGACGGCCAATAAGCAAAAAACATCGATGCGTGTTCGAGAACTGCTAGCCCGTGTGAAAGCGTTTTTAGACCTGTACATTATCAATACGCAGCCTAAGTTTCTTGGCCCTCAAGAACCTATCGTTGCAGTAAAAGAGCCAAATAAAGCAGCTAACGAGCCTCTTCAAGTCCCCGTCGAATAGAGGAATAACGTGGCTCACAAGCCTAGTAACATTTCTATAAAACAAATGGGTAGTTTTCTACCCATTTCCAATTCTCAACATCACACTTTCTAATTTGCTCTACGATTCAGGCAAAACTCTTTTTCGCATTCAAAGTAACATTTCATCAATAAATAACTACAAGTCAGTTACTTTGCCATAAAAAAACCGACAAAAGGCAATGCAAAAGGAGCACTACCCATGACCGCACTCGCTGTGACATTGAAGAATTGGTTCTTCACTCGCAACAGCATGATTTTGAACGCGAATATCCTATTGTTCATTATCTTGTTTAATACCTTACCCTTTGAACCACAAGTAGTAACCGGCCTGAGCATCTTAGTTTTTGTTGCTATTCTGTGGCTAACCGAAGCGATTCACGTCAGCATTACTGCGCTGCTCATACCACTACTTGCGGTATTTTTGGGTGTGTTCAACACTCAAGCCGCACTGAATAACTTTTCCAACTCCATCATTTTTCTATTTTTGGGTGGTTTTGCACTAGCTGCGGCTCTACATAAACAAAAGTTAGATCAAGCGATTGCAGATAAAGTACTATTGCTGGCAAGAGGAAAAATGTCTGTCGCTGTATTCATGCTATTTGGTGTGAGTGCTGGCCTGTCAATGTGGATTTCAAACACCGCCACCGCCGCGATGATGTTACCGCTTGTGCTGGGTGTGATGACAAAGCTAGACGCCAAGAAAAACCACAACACCTTTTTGTTTGTTCTACTCGGTATCGCTTACAGTGCTTCAATTGGTGGTATTGCAACACTGGTTGGTAGCCCACCAAACGCAATTGCAGCCGCTGAAGTTGGCCTAAGCTTCACTGAATGGATGAAGTTTGGTGTACCTATTTCCCTAGTATTAATGCCAATCGCTATCCTCGTATTGTACACGATGACTAAGCCTGACCTTAGCCACAAGTTTGACCTTGACCATCAACCAGTCGAATGGACAAACGGCAAAATGATTACGTTGGCGATTTTCTTACTGACCGTAACTTTGTGGATATTCAGTAAGCCTATTAACGCTATGCTGGGTGGCTTCGCGAAGTTCGATACTCTTGTAGCCATTGGCGCCATCCTTCTACTTGGTGCTTCTCGCGCCGTCGAGTGGAAAGATATTGAGAAAACAACCGACTGGGGTGTGTTAATCCTATTTGGTGGTGGTATCTGTCTTAGTAACGTCCTAAAAGCAACCGGAACAAGCGTATTTTTGGCTCATAGCTTGTCAGGCTTCCTTGAGCAAGCCGGTATTCTCTTAACGATTCTTGCAGTGGTTGCTTTTGTTGTCTTCTTGACTGAGTTTGCGAGTAACACCGCCAGTGCTGCGCTACTTGTCCCTGTATTTGCGACCATTGCAGAAGCCTTAGGCATGTCTCCGGTTATTCTCTCTGCACTGATTGCCGTCGCTGCATCTTGTGCATTTATGTTACCTGTTGCAACACCTCCAAACGCGATTGTGTTCGGTACGGGTCATATCAAGCAAAAAGAAATGATGCGAATTGGTTTCGTGTTAAACATTGCCTGTATTGCTGCACTAACGCTTTTCGCTTGGTTGTTCTGGTAAAAATAGCAAGTTCGATTAGCACTACACTGCTGCTCACGGTAATCGTATCGATAACCCAAACTTCCCCCCTAAGTGGTGTTCAGCAGTTTCCCTCTTGGTGGCCAGTTGGCCACCTTTTTTCTTTACTTTCAGTGAACGGCTATCAGGCTTGCTTCTTTTCGCAAGCAAGTAAACCATAATGAGCTTCCACTCGGTTGCGACCATTGCGCTTCGCCTGATACAACACTTCGTCAGCTCTCGCCATGGTTTCTGAGACGCGTTCACTCTGCATTTGGGCAATGCCAATACTGCAAGTTAATGATTCACCGTGCACCCACAAATGATCCTCCACATTTTTGCGAATCATTTCTGCCTTCTCTAGCGCTTGTTCAATATTGGTATCAGGGCAAAATACGACAAACTCTTCGCCGCCCCAACGAACGAGTCGATCGTCTGAGTAAATAGAAGTCGCTACCACCATGACAAATTCGCGCAATATGTCATCCCCCATTTGGTGCCCAAATTTGTCGTTCACCTTTTTAAACTTATCCAAGTCCAAATAGAGAATACTGAAGGTGTTATGCCCCCAGCGAACCTGACGAGATTGTTGTTCCAGCCAGTGTTGCACAGCATATCGGTTCATCGCGCCCGTCAAAGCATCTCGATGCGCTAACTCTGCAAACTCGTAGTTTTGAGCTCGCAAAGTATCATTCACCTTTTCCAAATGACGGTGACGCTTTTGCGCTTTTTCATAAGCCACTCTATTTTTTCGTAACTCATGCAGTGAAAAAGCCAGTCCAAGCGCCATCCAAGAGATTAATAATGCATACAACAATGTTTCTTGCGCAAGGTAAGCGCCTTCAAACTCAATTTTATCAATCACAATTCTATGTTTACCAAGTGCCGCACCAGACCCAGTTGCAATATCAATACGTGTGATGTTTGAAAATTCAGGTGCAGAGTGTTCAATCGCGACTCCGTTATCTACTAACCACCAGGTCATCACCTGAAGATTTTTAATCGGAATTTCGACAATATCGCTCGAACCCGATGGAGAAAACTGCATGCCATTATATTTAATGGTGTACTCGTCGTCCGGCTTGGAATACTCAGAATTATAATTGCGAAGATACAAACGTAGGTCGTGGCTAGGGTTAGCCCCTATTCCTGCCTCTTCATATCGCACCTTCAATCGAATCGTATGGTAGTTGGAAAGGTCAATACCCTGTGTTGGCGTTGCTGAATCAGTATAAACCGAGATTCCGCAATAAGGCCAAGCATACGAGCTCTGCTTTAGTTCACAGCTAAGAACTAGGCTTTGCCGATCGTATGTGATATCTGCCTCACTCACACCTCCTTCACTGGCATCTTTAGTTGCATAGATATTGAAATGCTCAGGTGTAATGGTCAGCTTTCGCGTATCGCCAAGCACACTATAAAGGGCAACCAAACTGATAGTGCAAATAGAAAGAGCAAAGATAAAGTTATGGATCCACTTCATGGGCAAGTGACCTGCTGAGATTATACAATACGTGGGGTTCAATAATTTCAAAAAATGAAATAAAGGTGATTTATCAAGAAATAAAATCACTTTTTCATTCAATTCTTAGTTTCGACACATAGTAACGGATTTTGAACCGTTATCACGTTTTAAAATTTCTAAAAAATGCAGCCCAACTTCTATTTGCGAAGCATTTCACAGCCATAACTTTTAGAAAATAAAACACGATGCATAATAATTTAGTGCAAGACATTTACTTTAAAGCTCCTGTCAACCCTGCATCTCTTCTCCACTTCAGTATATACTGTGCAGAAACACAATAATGAGTAATGTCATGTCATTAATTGCAACTGGCACGCTAAACAAAATGCGTGCTTCTCTGGACGGTGCCGTCAACTACCGCCTTCCTGTCGGTGAGGAAGAAATCGACTTAACTCCTTTTCTGGGTAAAACGCTCACACTGACTCACACTGGCAATATTTTTTGTTGCTCATGTGGAAAGAAAACGAAAAAGAGTTATTCGCAAGGCCACTGTTTTGTATGCATGAAAAAGCTAGCAAGCTGCGACATGTGTATCATGAAGCCAGAGACCTGCCACTACGATCAAGGGACTTGTCGCGAACCACAATGGGGTGAAGAGAATTGCATGGTGGATCACTTTGTCTACCTGTCCAACACATCCAGCTTAAAAGTTGGTATCACTCGTCATACTCAAATCCCGACTCGTTGGATTGACCAAGGCGCGACTCAGGGCTTGCCAATTTTTAAAGTAAAAACTCGCCATATCTCCGGTTTAATTGAAGTTGAACTGGCGAAACATATCGCAGACAAGACCAATTGGCGCACACTGCTTAAAGGTGACGGTGAACCTATGGCATTGCAGGACCGTTTTGCTGAGCTATTGCCTTTAGTCGAAGAGAAAATTGCCGAGATAAAACAGCAATTCGGCGAAGATGCCATTGAAGTATTAAACGAAAGCATTACCGACCTTAGCTACCCGGTACAACAGCACCCAACGAAGATCACTTCGCATAACTTCGATAAAAACCCGGTTGTTACTGGCACTTTGCAAGGCATCAAAGGTCAATACCTCATCTTTGATACCGGCGTTATTAATGTAAGAAAATTCACTTCCTATGAAGTTGAAGTTAGTGAGTAATCGCTTGCAGAACGCGTTGATTCAAATAAAAATGAAAAAAGCTCGAGTTTGACTCGAGCTTTTGTTTTTCTATTAGGAAGAAATCGTTAGTTATGCGTCAAGGATGCTTTCTAGCACATCGAATAACATATCGACTTCTTCTATTGTGTTGTAATGCATACAACCAATTCGCACTACACCACCCGATTCTTCTAAACCAAGTTGACGAACTAAGCCCAACGCATAAAAGTGACCATTCCATACACAAATGTTATGTTCACCCAGTGTTTTCGCGATGAACTCTGGAGAATATCGGTCAAACGTTAGCGCAAAAGTTGGCGTGCGGAGTTGGCTATCTTCCTTTGCGATACCGAATAGATTGACACCATCTAATGCATTCAAACGCTGTAAGAAACGCTCACTCAAGCGCTGCTCATGTTGTTCATACAGTTGGTAGCTTTGCTCCAACCGTTGGCGAAGAGGTAAACCGACTTCACCAAATTGAGCCAGATACTCAACCGCAGAAACGACACCAGCAAGACCTTCAAAACTTTGCGTTCCTGTTTCAAATCGACCAGGGCCTATATTAGTGGCAGGCTCGACTTTGTAAGGGCGAATACTGTGGAGCCACTGATCGGCTATGTAAGCAATACCAACGTGCGGTCCGAAAAACTTGTAAGCTGAGCAAGCTAAAAAGTCACAACCTAACGCTTGAACATCAACCAAATGATGAGGCGCATAATGGACGGCATCCACATAAACTTGTGCCCCAACATTGTGCGCCATGCTGACTACTTGCTGTACATCCACAATAGAGCCCGTCGTGTTCGATGCATAAGTCACAGCGACAAGGCGCGTTTTATCAGAAAGAAGGCGGCTTAAATGCTCCATATCCAGCGTACAATCTTCTTCGTTGATACGAACTTGATGAACCGTAACGCCTTTATCTTCTGCCGCTTGCTGCCAGCTGGATACATTTGAATAGTGATCCAAAGCGGAAACAATGATCTCATCTCCTACTTGCCAATCTCGACTAATCGCGCGACTAAGCTGAAAGGTTAGTGAGGTCATATTGGCACCGAAGACAATATTGCCAGATGAAGGGGCATTAAGTAGAGCCTGAGCCGACTCACGCGCATTTTGCATTACGTCAACGGTCACTTGGCTAGAAAAATAATGCCCGCCTAAGTTAGCGTTGAAACGACCTAAATACCCTACCATGCTGTCTAGTACTAATTGAGGCACTTGTGAGCCACCTGGACCATCAAAAAACGTCACGGGCTTGTCGTTGTGGTATTGAGCCAACGCCGGAAATTGCTCTCTGATCTGATTAAGATTGAAGTTCATTACGCTTATCCGTAGCCGTGAGTACAAATACATCCATATGGCCCGCTTCGTCATCAATAACAGAGCGGATTGGGCACGCGTTATGCCACAGCTTGCTATCAGCCAAGATTGCGACCTCTCCGGTTTCTAGCACTTTACGGAAAAATGGGGCTTGGTTATGGCTGCTGTACAGCATGATGTCGCCACCGATGATGTTATGGCGTCCCACACCAACCATTGCAATGTGATCAAAACCGTCTTGGTGCACACCTTCAGGTGCTACTTGGGTTTCTTCTTCCAGTGCCCTGATACGGATTTGGTGAATTTCTATTTCTTGACCGTTTGGCAGATGATTCGCATTGACAAACAATTCACACATTTCTCGAAATCCATCGCTGGTAAGAATATCCTTCTCAATTGGCTCGAATTGTCTTACAACATCACCTTGAAATCGGTTGATATCAGAGGATTGAACAAAGCTATTTTTATTTAAGTCGATGACTTTGCCGTTATCAAAACCAACCACAGAATAACGTCGTAGTCGATACTGACCATCTGCATGTTCGGTACGAGGCAGTTCTTCAAACGATGGGGAAAGCTGCTCAATTGCTGCCATGCTGAGCTGTGTTAAATGTAGAGTATTCTCACGTGAATGTAACATCATTTGCTCCTTTAATGAGGCACATTAATTAACATTTAATTTACACACTAGGTTACGCAAATATTCTGCAATTACCAGCTTTTAACGTTGATAGCTTCAACAAAACGACGAAAACAACATAACAAACCAAATCAAACAACAAAAACAGAGCCATGTTTCAGTTTTACGCTTTGACAATATTTGAAACTAGACTTCTCTACTACGAATAGAATTTTATGCTAGAAGTCAACGTTCTCTATCAATATTTAGTGGGTTCTAATCTATAACCAATTATTCGATCACAATCGTTGTTTATGCTTTTAAAGCACTAAGAATTTCCATACAATCGAGGGAAATGTTACGCCCTTTTTGGAGCCATAATGAGCGACGTAAAACACTGTAAATTATTAATTCTTGGTTCTGGTCCTGCAGGATACACAGCTGCCGTCTACGCAGCGCGTGCAAACTTAAACCCTGTGCTTGTGACGGGAATGCAACAAGGTGGTCAGCTAACCACCACAACTGAAGTTGAAAACTGGCCAGGCGATGCTGAGGGACTGACAGGTCCAGCATTGATGGATCGCATGAAAGAACACGCCGAGCGTTTCGAAACTGAAATCGTATTTGATCACATCAATGAAGTAGAGCTATCACAACGCCCATTTCGTTTAAAAGGCGACTCAGGTGAGTACACTTGTGATGCCTTAATCATATCTACCGGCGCATCAGCAAAATACCTTGGCCTTGAGTCTGAAGAAGCATTTAAAGGTCGCGGCGTTTCTGCTTGTGCAACCTGTGACGGTTTCTTCTACCGTAATCAGAAAGTTGCAGTTGTGGGCGGTGGTAACACGGCTGTTGAAGAAGCGCTATACCTATCTAACATTGCGTCAGAAGTTCACCTGATCCACCGCCGCGATTCATTCCGCGCAGAGAAGATCCTTGTGAAACGTCTGATGGATAAAGTTGAAAGCGGTAATATCGTTCTTCATACCGATCGCACTCTCGATGAAGTACTGGGAGACGATATGGGCGTAACGGGCGTCCGCATTAAAGACGTGAACAGCGGTGCGACAGAAGATATCGATGTAATGGGTGCATTCATCGCAATTGGCCACCAGCCAAACACACAAATCTTTGAAGGCCAAATAGACATGAAAGATGGCTACATCATCGTTCAATCAGGTCTTGAAGGCAACGCAACACAAACTAGTATCGAAGGTGTATTTGCAGCTGGCGACGTAATGGACCACAACTACCGTCAAGCGATCACCTCTGCAGGTACAGGTTGTATGGCTGCATTAGATGCTGAACGTTTCTTAGACTCACTTGGTGACAAATAACTTTTCACATTTGTGTCATATCCTTAAAGCCCAGCGGTATTCCCGCTGGGTTTTCTTTTGTATACTACCGCCTCATTAAAACAATTATCATTAAGCCTTCACGATGGATAAGAAAAAGCAAAGCAGCTTGAATAAGTGGCTGAAGCAACAAAGTAAGTTAGCCAAGCGCTGGCTTATGATTGCGATAGGCCTAGGCGTACTTTCAAGCGTGTTTTTATTGGCTCAAGCAGCCCTGCTCGCCTCCATTCTGCACCAGTTAATCATTGACCAAGTCGACAAAGCCGAGCTCATTTGGCATTTTGTTGGGCTCGGTGGCACGGTTATCGGTCGAGCTGCTTGTACCTGGGGTCGAGAGCTTGCCGGTTACCGTTGCGGGGAGCAAATTCGAGTTTATATTCGCCAACTCATTTTAGATAAAGTTCATAAACTTGGGCCAGCTTACATCAAAGGCAAACCTGCTGGCAGTTGGGCAACGCTCATCTTAGAGCAGGTAGAAGATATGCAAGATTTCTTCTCACGCTACTTGCCTCAAATGTCATTATCGGTACTAGTGCCTTTCATCATTTTGGTTGTCGTATTCCCAGTAAACTGGGCAGCAGGCTTGATCTTCCTGGTCACTGCACCACTAGTGCCTATTTTCATGGCACTGGTTGGGATGAAAGCCGCAGAAGCAAACCGTAAAAACTTTAAAGCGATGCAGCGTTTGTCGGGTCACTTTTATGACCGCTTGCAAGCAATGACAACCATTCGCTTATTCGATAGAACAAAATCTGAAACTGAGACGCTAAAGGGTGCTTCAGAAGTCTTTCGTACTCGTACCATGGACGTTCTGAAAATCGCGTTTCTGTCTTCTGCGGTGTTAGAGTTTTTCACTTCCATTTCTATCGCAATTACCGCTGTCTACTTTGGCTTTAGTTATATCGGGGAGCTGGACTTCGGCTACTACGGCACAGGTGTTACGCTCTTTGCTGGTTTGTTCATTCTGATTCTTGCTCCAGAGTTTTATCAGCCATTACGTGATTTGGGCACGTTCTATCATGCGAAACAGCAAGCGGTTGGGGCAGCAGAAAGCATTGTCGAGTTTCTGGATTTGGAAGTCGATCAAATCAAAGATGGTACCCAAGCGTTAGATAAAAACAGCCCTATCCATATTGAAGCGGACCAGTTAACCATTTTTAGTCCGGAAGGTAAGCCGCTCGCAGGTCCCCTATCCTTCTCTCTTGAAGCCAACAAAAGTACGGCTTTAGTTGGACCAAGTGGCGCAGGTAAAACAAGCTTGGTAAACACCATCCTCGGTTTCATGCCTTATCAAGGTAGCTTAAAAATTAATGGCTGCGAATTGTCGCAACTGGATCTAGCCACATGGCGAGAGGCAGTAAGCTGGATTGGTCAAAACCCGATGCTATTACACGGTAGCATTCGAGATAACATCACACTAGGTAAGCACAATATTCAGGATGCAGACGTACATTCTGTGTTGAATGACTCTCACGCTGCTGAATTTGTTGAAATGCATGGGTTGGATTATCCGATATCTGATCGTTCTGGTGGTTTATCTGTCGGCCAAGCGCAGCGTTTAGCACTGGCTCGCGCCATGCTACAAAATGGTCGTTTTTGGTTATTAGATGAACCAACCGCAAGCTTAGATGCTCGCAGTGAAAAACTCGTGATGGAAGGCATTAACAAGTATGCGCATGCCACAACGAATTTGATGATTACTCACCAACTTGCGCCTTTACAAAACGTATCGCAAATTCTTGTTATGCAGGACGGCCAGATTGTTCAACGTGGTGATTACGCCACACTGTCGACAGAATATGGCTTATTTAAAGACATGTTGGAAGCGAACCTCGCACAACGTGAAACAGACAAGGGGAACTTAGATGCGTGATTTACTCCCTTATCTAAAACTCTATAAGAAACACTGGTTTGGTCTTTCGCTAGGTATGCTACTGGCATTTCTGACCTTAGCGGCATCTATTGGCTTATTAACGCTATCAGGTTGGTTTATTTCAGCCGCAGCGGTGGCAGGCTTGACGGTTGCTCGTGAGACCTTCAACTACATGTTACCAGGTGCCGGGGTACGCGGCGCTGCAATGGCTCGAACCGCAGGTCGATGGGGAGAACGTGTCGTTAGCCACAATGCAACGTTCAAGCTGCTTACCGATCTACGTATCTTCTTCTTTAAGCAACTTGCACCACTGATTCCGGGTCGTGTTTCTACGATGCGTGATGCCGATCTGCTCAACCGCCTAGTAGCGGACGTAGATGCGATGGATCACGTTTACCTTCGACTTATCAGCCCTGTCGTGATTGGTGTTTTTGGCATATTGAGTTTAACGGCTGTCCTGGCTTTCTTTGATTGGCATCTCGCCCTACTGCTTGGCTCGATTCTTACCGTCATGTTGTTTGTATGGCCAGTACTGTTCTATAAACTGGGTAAAAACAATGGCGAGAATCTCACTCATCATAAAGCGCAATTGCGAGTGGCGACACTGGACTGGCTTCAAGGCTACAGTGAACTGAGTATCTTTGGAGCAGAAGAACGTTATCGTAATCTCATTCTAGAGAAGCAGAAGCAGTTGCTGTCTAACCAATTTGTGAACGCGAATTTAACGGGCATGGCTTCAGGCCTGCTTATGCTGGTGAACGGCATTACACTGGTTGTGATGCTTTGGTTTGCTGCAGACGGCGTAGGTGGTCGTGCTCCTGATCCTTGGATTGCGCTGTTCGCGTTTGCAACCATGGCGAGCTTTGAGATTCTGATGCCTATCGCGGGCGCATTCCAGTACCTGGGTCAAACGTTGACTTCTGCTCGTCGTTTAAATGAAGTAATTTTGGCTGAACCTGACGTTGTCTTCCCTGAGCAATCGAAACATAAAGGCACAACGTTAGACATTGAATTCGACAACATTGACTTCACTTACCCTGACGGTCAGCAAAAGGTGCTGAAAGACTTGTCACTCTCACTACCGTTGGGCACTAAAACAGCGATTGTAGGTCAAACAGGTTCAGGTAAATCAACACTGATTCAGCTTCTTTGTCGCTACTGGGATGTAAACCAAGGTGAAGTTCGAATCGGTGGTACAAAACTGCAAGATTGGAGCGAGTCGGACCTGCGAGCAGCAATGACTGTGGTCAGTCAACGCGTAGATGTACTAAACGGGACACTACGTGACAACTTACTCATGGCCGCTCCGGACGCAAGTGATGAGCAACTGTCTACTATTTTACAAAAAGTCGAGCTTGGCGGACTTCTTGAAGAGCCGGGTTTAGACGCTTGGTTAGGCGACGGCGGTCGTCAGTTATCTGGTGGTGAGAAACGCCGAATCGGTATTGCTCGAGCATTGCTACGTGATGCCCCAATCCTACTCTTAGATGAGCCGACTGAAGGCCTCGATAAGCGTACGGAACAAAAAGTGATGGCGCTTTTCAATGAACACTTTGCTAATAAGACAGTAGTATTCATTACACACCGACTGATAGAGTTAGAAAGTATGGATAGCATCTGTTTGATGGAACAAGGTGAGATCATCGAACAAGGCGACCATCCAACGCTACTCGCTCAAAAAGGTCGTTACTACCAGCTATTACAATCTCTATAATTCGATTTTCAGTGACGAGAAGGGCTCATCAAACGATGAGCCCTTTTGTTATTCCTGTATTATTAGTTACCTAATTAAGCACGTATACAGTGCTGATTTACCGACCAGATTTTTTGAGATAAGCCGCCATTTCATCTTCCGGAACCATGCCCCCACCTGTTGCCCAAACAAGATGTGTTGCGTTTTTGAGTTTTTCTTCGTCAAATTTCATTCGAGACTGATAAGCATGGTTATTCGAGACGTGCACTGCCCCAATCATACCGGCTAATGCAGAAGGCTCTAGATTAATACCTTCCAGTTCACTTAACTCACCCAAGTGGTGATACATACGAGCGTCATCAATGGTGTAAAAACCATCAAGTAGCCTTTCCATCGCTCTTCCGACAAATCCCGAGGCACGACCTACTGCCAAACCATCAGCGGCGGTAATGTTATCGATACCCAAATCTTGCACCGAAATATCGTCATGCAAGCCTGTATGCACGCCCAACAGCATGCACGGTGAGTGCGTTGGCTCTGCGAAAATACAGTGAACATGCTCGCCAAATGCTACCTTCAAGCCAAATGCCACCCCACCAGGTCCACCGCCAACACCACAAGGAAGATAAACAAACAATGGATGATGCTCATCAACAACGATTCCCAAGTCATCAAATTGCTGCTTAAGACGCTCACCCGCAACAGAGTAACCTAGAAACAGCATCCGTGAGTTTTCATCATCGATAAAGAAACAGCTGGGATCTTTTTCTGCCTCTTTACGACCTTGCGCGACAGCAATACCATAATCTTCCTGGTGCTCTACGACATTAACACCATGTGACCGGAGCTTATTTTTCTTCCATTCCCGCGCATCCGCAGACATGTGGACTGAAACTGAAAAACCCAGCTTCGCACTCATGATACCGATGGACATACCAAGATTGCCGGTTGAGCCAACCGCAATACTGTACTGCTTAAAAAACTGCCGAAACTCATTGCTGAACAATTTGCTGTAATCATCGCTTTCACAGAGCAAGCCGGCTTCAAACGCCAACTTTTCTGCATGAGTGAGCACTTCATAAATACCACCTCTCGCTTTGATCGAACCAGAAATTGGCAAATGACTGTCTTTTTTGAGCATTAAACGACCCAATATTGGCGTGTCGTATTGCTGCTCCAAACGCACTTTCATATTGGGAATATCCACCACTGGGGACTCAATAATGCCACGCGACGTTTCCGTTTCGGGAAACGCTTTCATCAAATAAGGCGCAAATCGTGCTAGCCGTTCACTCGCCGCTTGAATATCTTTTTCATCTAACCCGACATAAGGTAAACCTTCCTCCAAGGAAGTGATATAGGGGTTGAACCAACAAACCTCTTCAAGATCAATAAGTGCTGCCAAGAGTGGGAACTGCTTAGTCAGCACTTCAATATTTGCCTTGGTCATTTTACCTTCCTGGAATGATGTGAGTTGAAATAAACAAAAGCGCCGCAATAGCGACGCTTTGGAGAACAACTATCAGTTTGAGCTTACGCGTAGTTTTTCTCAAACTCTTGCATGAAGTCTACTAACGCTTGAACACCTTCTAGCGGCATTGCGTTATAAATGGATGCTCGCATACCACCAACTGCTCGGTGACCTTTTAGCGCTTTCAGCCCTTTAGAGTCTGCTAGCTCAAGGAAGGTTGCATCCAGTTCAGGCTTAGCAAGTTGAAATGGCACGTTCATCAAAGAACGGTTTGCTGAGTGCACGCCATTACGGTAGAAATCAGACTGATCGATGTAATCATACAGTAGCGCGGCTTTAGCGCGGTTCACTTGCTCAATCGCTTTTACTCCACCCTGTGCCTTCAGCCATTTGAAAACAAGACCAGACAGGTACCATGCAAAGGTTGGTGGCGTGTTGAACATTGATTCTTTTTCTGCCAAAACAGTGTAATCCAAGATACTTGGTAGTACCTGCTTCGCCATACCTAATAAATCATCGCGCACGATAGCAATAGCAATGCCGGAAGGACCAATATTTTTCTGAGCGCCCGCGTAAATCACACCGTATTTCGACACATCAATTTCTCGAGAAAGAATTGTCGAAGACATGTCAGCAACAATCGGTTTGTCGGTGATAGGAAGATCGTTAATCTCAATACCATCAATGGTCTCATTTGGACAGAAGTGAACGTAAGCCGCTTCTGGAGCAATTTTCCATTCACTTGCAGGTAAAACCGCGACTTTCCCGTTGATTTCTGTTTTTGCATCAAACACGTCTGGTTCACAGTATTTTTTCGCTTCAGCGACCGCGCTTTCAGCCCAATAACCACCATCGATGTAAGTTGCCGTATCGGCATCACCAAGTAAGTTTAGAGGAACAGCAGCAAACTGAGCACGAGCACCACCTTGGCAGAACAGAACTTTATAGTTGTCCGGAATATTCAGAAGGTCACGTAAATCCTGCTCGGCTTCTTCTGCAACTTTGATGAACTCTTTGCTTCGGTGGCTGATTTCCATGACCGAAGTGCCAAGACCTTGCCAATCGATTAGTTCCTGTTGTGCTTGCTGCATAACTGCTTTAGGCAGACCTGCTGGCCCTGCACTGAAGTTAAATACGTTGTCCGTATTTTGTTCCATGATGCTCATTGCTCCTGCTATGTAAATATTACGAAATTAATATCACGTTTTCGCAGTGATAAAAACAAGAAAAGAGGTCTTACGACCTCTTTTTAAAGACTAAGCGTTGAATTGGAACAAATTCGCAACAACACGAATTACTGTTGTTGCATCAAAGCAGGCATAAGTAGAGCCACCAATGGGAACTCATGCCCATTTTCGAACTTCAATTTGCCTTCACCAATTTCTGCTTTTAATTGATAACCGCCCTCTACTTTTTCGATCAACTCCATAATAAGGAGCTCATCAATCCCTTCTTGAATAAATGGGTAATGCGTTACTAATTCATCAGAGAAGTAAGTGCTAAGTTCACCAGTAGTGGCCGTCACCAACTTCATTGGATCTTGAGTAATATGCTCAGTACCTTCAGGGATGGATAGTTGCCACTCGTTGTGGAACTTGCCGTCACCGAACGCGAGTGAAAGCTCGTTCACGGATAAATCAAAACCTTTGCTAAACAGCGTGTCAACATGCGGCAATAAGCTCGCAATTTCCTGCTCGTCTAACATTGGAGAGCTTTGATAGATAGACATAATTTGGTCAAATGACTGGCTATCCACATCTGCAATTGAGAAATCCAACTTAAAGTTATCGACATCCGTCCCATCAGTTAAACGTAATTTCTTAGCATCTAGGTTTAATTGACTGTTCAGCTTATCACCAGACTCACTCATCGTAGTGTTACCACGGTAGCTCGCATTTTCAATCAAAAAGATAGGCGTTAAGTTCGCATCAACCACATCTAGCTTCTCTAGAGAGAAAGACTGCTCGCCTAACCAGTAGCCTTTTGCTTGCTTTCCTTTACCTTGCCCTGTCAATGCATTCAGATGAAGCTCTTCACCGTTTTCAAAATCCACTTGAACAGAAGGAACAGAAACTTGGTAATTGAGATCACCCAACACCGTCACATCACCTGTTACTTTTGCAGGGCTTGTAGAAACAGAAACACCTTGCGCTTCGTTACGATAATGCCAACTGTCTAGGTCGAGGATAAATGCTGTATTGCCATTTAGTTGAGTCTGGCTATGCATCGTGAGAGGCAAAAAGTCATTGTCCACCAATTTTGAATCTGCTGTTAGGCTTGTTAGACCGTGGCTAACATCACTGGTTACGTCAAACGTCGTTGGCATACCATCACGCTCTAACTGCGTTTTAAGCTCAGGATCAACAACTGAATAACGAGTCAGCACGACTGAAGACAAATAGCCACGCTGATACTCGACCACTTCGCCTTTAATCATTTCATCATTCATATTGGTAATACCATCTTCAATGATGGACTGACCAATTTGTCCGACAGCCAATGGCCAACACAGCGCTAATGAGATAGCACCACCAATGGCGCCGATTTTTTTAAGATTTTGCATAACGTCACTTATTAGATATTTTCGGTCAGTCTACCCCAAACCACCTGCGGAGAAAACATTGAGACAAATCAGACTATTGATGCTTATTCTAGTCCATTAATCAGGAATCATACTTGGCTCCCACTCATCATCTCCTTTTATTGTTAAAGTTTGCGTGGCGAAGTTTTAACCGGAGCTAAAACATCTGTGAATCGTTATGCTGTGTTGTGTCTCGACAACAACCCAATCAGTGCTGAACAGTTTCGATTGGAGCTGTCTGCCTTCTCAAGTAAGTTTGATATTTTTTCTGTCGAATCGATAGAAGAGGCTCAAAGCGCTTTAGAGTATCTAGAAGAAAGAGAACAGACTGTTGCTTTAGTTATAGCGAGCCATCACGCTCATTTTAACGGCGTGGATTTTCTTATTGGTTTAGACCGGATGCCACATACCGAGCAAGCAAGAAAAATTCTTATTAGCTGCTCGTCTGATATAGAGGCAATTCTCACTGCCGTTAATGAGGGCAGGCTCGACCACTGCCTCACTAAACCTTTGCCAGATCACGTCTTATTTAACACAGTGCAAAAAGAGCTGACCCAATTTATCTTGCGAAATGGCAAAGAAGACCTGCTAAGTTACAGTCAGATATTGGATCATCACAGCTTGTTGCGAGCGCACATCAATAACCAGATGAGCCATTATCAAGCCGGATTCTTACACGACTACCACTCGATGTCTGATGCCGAGTTAGCCGAGCAAGTGATCTCCGCTCTCCAGCAATTTTTCAAAGATAATGACGAAACAAGAGCGTGCCGTACATACTCACCTGAACACTTATTAACCGTGGAAGGCGAGCCAAATTGCTTTTTGTGGTTTATCACCGAAGGTGAAGTGGCTCTGTACAAGCGCGATGAGCAAGGCATGCAGCGAGAGGTTGTACGCCATAACAAAGGGAATATTGTCGGAGGCATGTCGTTTGTTACTGGGGAATGTTCTTTCTCGACAGCTCTAACACTAACCAAAACAGAAGTTATCAAACTCGATCGCAACGTATTCAATAAAGTGATGCAAAGCGACTCAAACTTACTGCCTCTTTTTACAAACTTGCTTTTACGCCACTTCAACCGCCGATTGCAAAGAAGCATCAACACCAAACTGCAACTTCAAAAAACGCTCGAATCTTTAGAATCAGCCCACCAGCAGCTCATTGAAAGAGAAAAAATGGCGATGCTTGGTCAATTGGTTGCGGGAGTAGCCCACGAACTAAACAATCCAGTAGCCGCGATATTGAGGGGCGTAGAGAATTTAACGCATACGCTAGAACGATTACTTAACGATGCGCCAAGTTCCGATATACAAACCAAAGGCATTGAATTACTGAGCAAAGCGCAAACCTCAAAACCCGCTTCAACCGCCGAGCTCAGATCACGCGTAAAAGCGCTTAGCCATACTCTTCCAGACCGAGCATTGGCAAAAAAAGTGGTGAGCCTTGGATTAGAGTCCGATCAAGAGCTACTTACCCAACTAACGAGAAAGCAGCAAGCGTCTTATCATGCTCTCAATACACTAGAGCAATACCACAAAGCAGGTTCTACACTTCGCTCAATTAATGTCTGTGCAGCACGAATTGCTGATATGGTAAAAAGCCTGAAAGGATATGCTCGGTCAGATGATGAGACCCTGCACTATGCCGATATTCATGAGGGCATTGAAGACACCTTGGTGATTTTCGAGAACAAATTAAAAATGCACCAAGTTTCAACCGACTATGCAAACTTGCCTTCCATCCTTTGTCAACCGATCGCACTCCAACAGGTGTGGACGAACTTGGTCTCTAACGCCATTGACGCATTTCCAGAGAAAGGTGTGTTAAACATACAAACACGCCTTGTAGAAAAAGAGCACACACATTATGCCGTTATCTCATTTGAAGATAATGGATGTGGCATTCCTGAATCGCAAAGAGACGCCATTTTCGAGCTGAACTTCACCACAAAAAAAGAAGGTAATTTTGGCTTAGGCATCGGGCTGTCCATCTGCCAGCAAATCGTAACAGCACACAGAGGGTGGATTGACGTCGAATCAGAGATCGGCCAGTTCACACGAATGACCGTCTGGTTACCAGTCATCGAAGAAGGAGATGAAACATGACCAAGTATCTAATTTTATGTGTCGATGACGAACGAGAAGTCTTGGATAGCGTGCTCCAAGATCTTGCTCCCTTCGAGGAGAACTTTGTCGTCGAAGGAGCGGAATCGGTGACTGAAGCTCGGCAAGTGATTGAGGAGATGGCGGAAGAAGAAGTTCAGCTTGCTCTCATTTTATGTGACCACATTATGCCGGAACAAACTGGGATCAGCTTCTTAATCGAACTCAGTCAAAATGGTGACACAAAAGCAGCGCGCAAAGTTTTACTCACAGGACAAGCCGGTTTGGAAGACACCGTAGAAGCCGTAAATAACGCGAGTCTCGATTATTACATTGCCAAACCTTGGAAAGGCGAAGCATTGAGAAAGGCAATCGTGTCTCAGCTTACCGCGTTTGTGATTGAGAATGATGATAACCTGCTATCCTGGACTCAAATCCTTGATTCTGAGGCAATCCTCAACGCCATGGCAGAAAGAAGAGCAAGCTTTGGCGAGTAATAAAGTGTTTGGTTCTAACTTGAACTCAACGATGCTCATTGCACCACCTAACCTCGCATAGTCGAATGAGGTTAGAAAAACATCGTTACTTGTCCGAGTAAAATTCTCGGACACTACGTATATGGCGTAGTTTTTGCTTAAACCAAGGAACTATTAAGTTAATTGACAAAACATCGACACATTTTTGTTGGTCGTCGACCTTCCTTTTTATTATGATGTCGGACAAATCAGATTACGGTTCAAGTGGTTGCTTGAATCCATGGAAATAATGAACAAGGTTTATCGTTAGTTATGCGTAAAACACTATTAGCCGCTGCCTTACTAGTGGCATCAAGCCATGCCCTAGCTGCAAACGATCGCAATGCGCCAGCAACTATGAGCAACTTTAGCTACGACTATTTCGAAGCACGTATTGGCGCAAGTCCTGTGACATTTGGTGCTGGATTCAGCAAATCAATTCACCCGAACGCGCATGTTATTGCTCGTATTGACTCTGAGTTTGAAAGTGATTTTGACTCAGCTGCAGGCTTTGGCTTCCATTCTCCGCTAAACAACTGGGCAGATCTTACTGGTGAAATGCTAATGCGCGTTGTACAACCTTCGAATGAGAGCAGCACAGATGTTGGTATGGAGCTTAACTTAGGTGTTCGCCAATGGTTAGGCCCTCAATTAGAAGTAGGCGGCAAAGTCGGCTACGTTTCTATCGATAACGATGACGATTGGACTGGATCTGCCTACGCTCGATTCCACTCAACAGAGCTTTTCTCTTTGGGTGCTGAAGCACGTATCAACGATTTTTACGGTGATCAGGTAATGTTCACTACGCGTTTTAAGTTTTAAGATTTGTGCTATAAGAAAAGAGCAAATTAAAAAAACAAAAACCGAGGTCTCTGCCTCGGTTTTTTTGTCTAATTTAATGACTAACTCAATGAAGTGGTAAAAAACTTCAACGTCCTTTTTCCGCTTTTCACACTTGCCTTTACGACCCGCTAACTCCATCGAAACGAGTCAATCATTGTGCGATCAGCTTCGCTTAGTCACACAGTGCCAATAACTGTTTTTTACGCGGCTCTTGGATCAGTTTCCAATGTACGCCATCAGTTGCACCAGCAAATTTCCACAGTAGCTTTACATCAACATCATTACCGTAAGCCGTTTTAACTTTGTTGAAGACTTTTACAGGTCCAAGTTCTAAAAAGGTTTCTACGTCATCAACACCGGCTTTCTTGACCATACGTTCAAGGGTTAGTTGCATGTTGGGTAAGTCTCTTAAGCGTCTACTGGCAGAGGACTTTTGATATTTCCGTTCCTTAATTGAGTATTCAATTGATTTCTGTACCAGTTCATCAAGCCCTACATATCCGGATTCGAATAAATCGGTTACATCATAATAATTTACGGTTGCCGTCGTCTGTTTTTTGACGTGCTTATACTTCTCACAGCTCAGTTGAGTAAACACTTCATCTAGCCCATTACCACCACGTAAGTAGCAGCAATCATTGCTGACAAGCGCAAACATAGCATCATCGGTGAATAAACCAATACCACCGAACATAGAACGTTTTTGGTACTCACTGAAGGTGCGTACATATTTAAAAAAAGCTTGGTCTGTCATGTCCATTGACCTCTTTAATCTGAATAAATTACCCCGATTAGCGATGTCACCAGATAAACAGCAGCTTATAGCGAATTATAAATGTCGATTTGTTGGCGATATTTTTGTGAGTTGTGCTCACCAACTTGCTTAATCATACTTAACGTTGAAAAATAAGTTAGGACATAGGTCACATATAAAAAAGTATAAATTCTGCATACGTGATTAGTTTCACACTTATTGTTTGTGTGGTGATATTTTTTTGACGCATAGCATGCCTAAAACACGCCATCATTATGATCTCGCTGGCAATTACGGGCACATAATACGCATTTAATTGATAAAGAATACGCTGTAAGGGTACACTGTACGAAAGATCTCAAGTACAGCGTCACAATGGAACATTTATCATTTTTTTGGCTGCCAAATAATAAAGATAAGCTTATAAACGCACTGGAATCCGAGTTTGCTCAGCTGGTAGAACAGTCCATCGCCACGGGTAAGATTTCGTTACCTCCTATTCCTGATGTCGTGCTTAAAATTCAGCAGTTATGTGTCGAAGAACACACCACGATTGCCGATGTTGCTAACTGTTTATTGGAAGATCCCGGATTAGCAGCGGTCGTTTTACGAGTCGCTAACTCTGTGATTTTCAATCGCAGAAATATCACCTGCAACGACTTAACTACAGCGGTATCTCGTCTCGGAATACTTCGTGTACGTGATATTGTTACCGCACAAGCGATCGAGCAACTTAAACACTCAGTTAATCTCACTAAAGAATGCAATGCCATCTTGGTGAAGAGTGCGGCGATATCTCGTGAGCTCGGTGCCGTCATGGTGATGTTGGTTCAATCGTTTCGTAGCCACGAGCCAGGCACTTATGGTCATCTAGAGCAAGAAAAGGCGTTATTGGTCGGTCTATTAGCCGATATAGGGTTATTTTGCCTAATTAATGAGTACCACTTGTACTTAGATAGGGGCAATTACTTAGACCCAGATATTGCATTGCAGATCTTCCAAACACGTTGTTCTGCCACAAGTAAACTGGTACTTGAGCGTTGGGGGTTTGACAACGACTTCAGAGAAGTATCCTCAAACGAAAAATACGAATTAACGCGACCAGAAGTGAGTTATCTCGACATCGCTAGAATTGCGCATCATTTATTGATGTTCCGCAATCACGATGAACGCATTGACGAACATGAAGTTGAATTCAACTTAACTGGTGCAGAAGTCTTGTATGAACTTAGTAACATGAGTGATACTGACTTCAATGATCAAATCCGTGCTGTACTGAATGCTAGCGGTTTGTAATTTATCGTTTTCTGATAATACCTTATCCGTGATAAAACGATTCGCTCAAGGCTGAGCTGTGTGTGGTGAAATGTCTCTAATTTCAACCGATAGATAATTTGATTTATGCGTGTTGATGTTATCTCAAAAAGGAATCATTGAGCTTTATGTTCTCAGGGATGCTATTTATTTTCGCTCCGCTTGTGGTGGGGTATCTAATTCCTATATCTCGATCTTCGTTATTGGAGAAGATCAATCAGTCAACGTCCTACCTTATTTACGTCATTTTGTCGTTGATGGGTCTTAGCTTAGCGGCGCTCGATAATTTAAGCAGCAACTTACAAAGTATTCTCCTCTATGCGAGTACGTTTTTTTTGTGTCTAAGTGCCTGCAACCTGTTGGCTCTGCCTATTATTGATAAAATTATTCCACTCCAGACCAATCAGAATCAAAAGAAGTTACCGTTATCTTCGATGGCTTTAGAGTCTGTTAAGCTTATCGTGGTCGTTGGCGGCGGGTTAGTGGTTGGCCTGCTGTTACCCATTGATTTAAGTTGGGTAGATACAGCAAGCGAATGGATACTCTTTCTACTTCTATTTTTTATTGGTATTCAGCTGCGCAATAGTGGGCTTACTCTGCGTCAAATCCTATTAAATAAACAAGGAATGGCCATTGCAGCCGTGGTCATCGCAACGTGTATGCTTGGTGGCGTTCTTGCAGCGGTGTTTTTGGATCTTCCTCTTTATCAAGCACTCGCAATGGCTTCAGGTTTTGGCTGGTATTCACTCGCAGGTATTTTAATGGGTGACGCTTTTGGTCCGGTATTTGGTGGCGCGTCGTTCTTGATTGAATTGATGAGAGAGCTAGTCGCACTGGTTGCCATTCCTCTCTTTATTCGTAGCTATCCGTGCACCGCAATTGGTTACGCCGGTGCAACAGCAATGGACTTCACCCTACCCGTTATTCAAACCACCGGTGGTGTGCGTTGTGTTCCTGTTGCTATCGTTAGCGGCTTTATTTTGAGTTTATTGGTACCAGTTATGATGCTTTTCTTTGTATCACTTGCTAGCTAGATCTCAGGTTTTCGCTTTAACATCCATTACAATACGGCAAAAATTTAAATACCCAGTTAACGTCAAAGTGGTCAATATTTTTTGGCAAGACCCCTCTTTCTTTTCGTCATTCAGCCCAACGATTTGTCACGACCAAATAGAAAGAAGGGAGAAACATCAACTGATGTGCATTGCGTTAATAAAGGGATAACAACCAGAAGGAAGAAGAATGAAACGCTTTGTCGTTGCAGCGCTCCTCGCTACAAGCTCAACTTTTACGCTTGCCGCAGATCAACAATGTCTTGCTAGCAAATACGATGGCTACGTCGATGCCTCACTACAGTGGTATCAAGATCTTGTTGATTTGACGGTTACCCAATATCCAGATCTGAAAGAAGTGAGTCAATGGTTCTTGGATGGACGTAAACATCACTTTGAATTAAACCGCGAAGCGGTTCACTACTTTCTAGAGAACGACCCTAGCCGCGTTGCGACGGAACAGCCAATCGAAGCATGGTTAAAACTAGAGCAACATGACGTTAAGCAGTTAGCGACCCGAAGCGATAAGTTAGGTGAAGTTGCAAAACAGACATTTAGCGACCGTCAATCAACTAACCACCCAAAAAACTACGAGCTTCGTTCAGCATTCGCTGATCTGCTTAGTCATCCCCAACAAATTGATACCGCACTTAATAAGTACAATCAGTCAATAGAAAAGATTGAAAAGCAGAAATGTGACTAAGGTTGCTCGCATTAGTCGTTGATTAGCATTCAAAAACACTAGAATGTTTTAACGTACTCAATCTAGAATTTTTTAATGTGAATATCGTAACCTTCACCTAAAATTTTCATTTCTACAACTTGGGTTTCAACAATTAAAACGGGACTTTGCGCCCGTTTTAGTTTAGATTGTGCCGCTCGCATTACCAAAATAACTACAAAGATTCTTTGCTATGGTTAAGGAACAAAAAACCGCTGATGTTAGCTTTGAGAGCTTGCTAAAGATCTTCACTGTCCCAGAAGGTCCGGACTCAACGTTAACTAAAATTGACGAGAGCCTCTCGCGAAATCTAAATCAATTTCTTCGTGAACACATCGTGGCAGAAGAAAAGCCTTTACGCGAAATCGAAAAAGACTTTTCTTCTGCTCAGATTCCTGAGCAGCCAGAGTTCGTGTCAGATCATACAGAGCACTTACTCGACACTTTGGTGTCGCACTCAGTTCACACATCTTCACCAAGCTTCATTGGTCATATGACATCGGCACTGCCTTATTTCTTGATGCCACTGTCAAAGATCATGATCGCCTTAAACCAAAACCTGGTAAAAATAGAGACTTCCAAAGCCTTTACGCCACTTGAGCGTCAAGTTTTGGGTATGCTGCATCGCTTGATATATGGTCAGAATGATACGTTTTACAATCAGTGGATGCACAGTGCAAACCACTCATTAGGCGCATTTTGTTCCGGCGGCACCATTGCCAATATCACTGCGCTTTGGGTAGCACGTAACAAAGCGTTAAGAGCCAATGGCTCATTTAAAGGCGTGGAAAAGGAAGGCCTTTTTAAAGCCATGAAGCACTATGGCTATGATGGCTTAGCGGTGCTAGTGTCTGAGCGTGGTCACTACTCCCTTAAGAAAGCAGCCGATGTATTAGGGCTAGGCCAAGAGGGTTTGGTTGCGGTTAAAACCGATACCAACAACCGTATTGTTATCGACGACCTGAAAGCGAAAATTGTTGAGCTCGAAAAACAAAACATCAAGCCTATTGCTGTTATTGGTGTGGCTGGCACAACAGAGACAGGTAATGTTGATCCATTGCCTGAAATCGCTGAAGTCTGCCAAGCTCACGGCTGTCACTTCCATGTGGATGCCGCATGGGGTGGCGCAACACTGATGTCTAACCATCACCGTCATCTTCTTAAAGGTGTGGAAATGGCAGACTCAGTAACTATTGATGCACACAAGCAGCTCTATATCCCGATGGGCGCTGGTATGGTTCTGTTCAAAGACCCTGACGCAATGAAATCCATAGAGCATCACGCTCAATATATATTGCGCAAAGGTTCAAAAGACCTAGGCAGCCATACACTAGAAGGCTCACGTTCGGGCATGGCGATGTTGGTCTACGCCGCAATGCACATCATAAGTCGCCCAGGTTACGAGCTTCTGATTGACCAAAGCATTGAAAAAGCTCGATACTTTGCGGATTTAATCAAACAGCAAGATGATTTCGAGTTAGTTTCTGAACCAGAGCTTTGTCTGCTCACATACCGTTATTTGCCGCCATTCATCCGTGAAGCATTAGCACAAGCAGAAGGCTCACAAAAAGAACAACTGAATGAGCTGATCAATGAGTTAACACAGTTTATTCAAAAGCGTCAGCGCGAAACGGGCAAATCGTTCGTTTCACGTACAAGACTGAACCCAGACCAATGGCAACGCATGAATACGATAGTGTTTCGAGTGGTTTTGGCAAATCCACTGACCACAAAAGAAATTTTGAGCTCAGTGCTTGATGAACAACGCGAAATCGCCAAGCAAGCACCAAATTTGATGAAAAGAATTCAACAGCTGGTTGTTGATATTCAATCGTCTTAACAGCCAGATCGAGTTACATCAATTTGAAATTTTTTTTCGTTTTGATGTAACTCAAACATCATTATCGTGCGACTAGCGCAACAAAACTTCGTTTACACATCCAATTCTGTAGTTTTTACAACATTTTGTTTGAGGCCTGTCAAATTCTCACTAAATAGTACCCGTTATTGGTTTAGACTGATTGAAGATCAGGTTTATACTGATTCTATGGCGCTGGTTGTTTTCGTTAACGCCCCACTCTACTCCGGAATCTTCGTGTTTCCTTTCGTTAGCAGAGCCAGCGAGTTGTTCTCTATACCCTCGTGAACACTATGAATACATTAGAAAAAATTCAAAAAAACCTGGAGAATTTCAGTAAGTCAGAGCGCAAAGTTGCGGAAGTAATTATGGCGTCTCCACAAACTGCAATTCATTCAAGCATTGCAACGCTGGCTAAAATGGCCGACGTTAGTGAGCCCACTGTAAACCGCTTCTGTCGTCGTCTGGACACCAAGGGCTTTCCAGATTTTAAGCTTCACTTGGCACAGAGCCTAGCCAACGGCACCCCTTACGTTAACCGTAATGTGGAAGAAGACGATGGCCCAGACGCGTACACCCATAAGATTTTCGAATCGACGATGGCGTGTTTAGATGTCGCGAAAAATAGCCTAGATCCAATGCAAGTGAACCGTGCGGTCGATTTGCTAACGCAAGCGAAGCGCATTTCATTCTTTGGCCTTGGTGCATCATCTTCTGTTGCCCGAGACGCACAAAACAAGTTTATTCGCTTTAATATTCCAATTACTTGTTTTGAAGATATTGTTATGCAGCGCATGAGTTGTATCAACTGCAGTGATAATGATGTTGTGGTTCTTATTTCTCATACCGGTCGAACAAAGAGTCAGGTAGAAATAGCGAACCTTGCTCGTGAAAATGGCGCAACGGTTATTGCGATTACAGCGAAGGATTCTCCTCTAGAAAAGGCAAGCTCGCTGGCCATCACGCTCGATATTCCAGAAGATACCGACGTTTACATGCCAATGGCAAGCCGAGTTGTACAAATGACAGTGATTGATGTGCTAGCAACTGGCTTCACTCTTCGCCGTGGTACAGGTTTCCGTGAGAACCTAAAACGCGTAAAAGATGCGTTGAAAGACAGTCGCTATGACAAACTAAGCCAGTACTAAGCACTAAAGCTTAGTCAATAATTTATCTAGGGGAGCTCAAGGCTCCCCTTTTGTTTTAATGCTGCTAAGGGAGCAATCACCCTAAGTCGTTGACACTCGATAAGTCCGGTCTTGATTCCAGTACTTCAACAGAACTGACATGTTGTGCACTCTCAGCTGCGCACTCTCCGCTACAATCACAGACTTGCTGCAATATGTAAATCAAACGTTCCTGATTCAGGGGTAAAGGATTCCCTTTGATTGCCATTGACTTAAGCGCATCGTTCGCCACTTGCTCAAAAGAGGTTTGGCATACTCCAAATTGAGCCAGTAGCGGTAACGCTAACTTATCTAGCACCATATTGACCCAAAGAATTCCATCGCGTTCGTTAGCGTTTACTCGCTCGGTGACTAATTGGGCCAGCTTGCGATAACGACTTATCACATCATTCCTACCCGCGAGTTTAGCGGCGTTAATGTTCTCTTGCATCACGTGCGGAGCTAAGCGAGCCGTAATAACGCTATGGGGGGCGTCTAACTTGCCTCCTAACGCCGATGCTAACCCATGAGCGGCACCTAATTTGGCATTAGTAATCGCCATACCACCAAGCAATGCAGCGAACGATAAATCAGAGCGCGCCTTATGATTATCTTGCTTACAAGCGGCAATCACTGAACGGCTTAAACGACGTAGCCCCTCTTCGCAGACCATATCAGTAAGAGGGTTTGGCTCACCACACACATACGCTTCCATTAAATGAGTGAACGCATCCATTGCGCCACGTCCAGATGTGTATTGGTCGGTCCCGTAAGTAAGTATCGGGTCTACAATGGCAACGTCTGCGAGCATATCAGGGCTTCGAAGACTCACTTTCACTTTATCTTGTCCAGATTTCAGCACAGCATTTCTGGTCACTTCTGAACCGGTGCTTGCTGTCGTAGGAATCGCAATAAAATGAAGAGGCTTTGCTTTTAAAGGGACGCTTCTTCCTACCACTTCTACGTAATCGTAAACATTGCCTTGATTGGGAATAATGGCAGCTAAGGCTTTGCCCATATCGATGACGCTGCCACCACCTATCGCAACCACCATATCAGGTTGGAATTTTCTACCGAGCACTGCGGTCTCTTCTACCATCGTGATGTATGGTTCACCAACGATAGCTACGTGCTGGTAACGCATATTTTGAGCTTTAAGATATTGGATAATGGGGGCGGCTCGTTGGGTATCCTGCCCAGTGACCAGCAAAACACTGTAGCCAAATTGATTAATAACGGATAATGAAGATTGAAGTGCACCTTCACCAAATATAATCCTTGTTGCAGTCATAAACTGAAACATACACACCCTCCCAAAAGAATATACCCAAATAACCTCTCGCCCTCTGATTTAACACTTATGTTAGAGTTGAAGTTATTTGCGTATAGCCAAAATAGATTGCTATTTTTTTAAACAAAAAAAATTGACCAATTCCACCTTGCCATCATTAACCCTTTAGAATATATGTTTTTTATGCGTCACTTCACATACTTCAGAGCCGTAAAATAAGAACACGCGTTTAGTTTTTATTCGATAGATTTCACCTATAGAACCAAGAGGTAATTGCCGCTTTATTTCCGTATCTGGATCGGGCATAGTTACTCCAACAAAAGAAAGCGCACTCAGCCGCTATGTTTTGTACGCTTTCAAAAAAGAATAGATTTAGGAGAAATAAGATTATGTTCGTTGTTATCTTTGGTCGCCCTGCATGTCCTTTCTGTGTTCGTGCAAAAGAGCACGCAGAAACGCTAAAAGCAAAACGTGATGACTTCAACTACCGTTACGTTGATATTCACGCTGAAGGTATTTCTAAAGCAGATCTTGAGAAAACAGTTGGTAAACCAGTTGAAACCGTTCCTCAGATCTTTATCGACCAAGAGCACATCGGTGGCTGCGACGAGTTCGAAGCATACGCGAAAGAGCACCTAGGTCTATTTGACGAGTAATAAAGACTGTTTTCAAAAAAGCCGCTTCATGCGGCTTTTTTATTATTTTTCAGCTGGTTATTACGTTAAGTCAACTAATGGTAAAACCTAAAAAAATTCACTTATCTTTTTGCTATATTTAGTTACAATTCACAGTTCTTAATCTTTTTTGGCACACACTCTACCGAGCCACACAGTGAACATAGACGTCGTATACCTTCTCGAGCAAAACCCTATCCTTCTAATCTTCGTCGTATTAGCCATTGGCCTTGCCATCGGAAAAATTCGATTTGGCAAATTACAATTAGGCAACTCTATTGGCGTTCTTATTACCTCTTTGGTAATGGGCCACCTTGGTTTCTCATTTAATGCAGAAGCTTTAACCATTGGCTTTATGCTGTTTATCTACTGCGTTGGCATTGAAGCTGGACCAAACTTTTTTGGTATATTCTTCAGAGATGGTAAGCATTATTTTATTTTAAGCATGACTGTTCTCGTGTCTGCGGTCAGCTTAACGTATGGCTTGAGTCACTATTTCGGCCTCGATTTTGGCTTGTCAGCCGGTATGATGGCTGGCGCGTTGACAGCAACACCAGTACTGGTTGGTGCACAAGACGCTCTAAACTCCGGCCTTGCGACTATACCGCGCAATATGGAATTTTCTCTGGTATTAGAAAATCTATCCGTAGGCTACGCGATGGCTTATCTGGTCGGCTTAATTAGCATGATCATGTTTGCTAAATTGTTGCCAAAACTGCAAAAACAAAACCTTTCTGATTCCGCGCAGCAAATCGCACAAGAGCGTGGCCTTGGAAATTCAAGCCAGAGAAAAGTGTATTTACCCATTATTCGAGCTTACCGAGTGGGCCCAGAGCTAATTGACTGGACTGATGGTAAAAACTTGCGAGAACTGGGTATTTATCGTCAAACTGGCTGTTACATTGAACGAATCCGTCGCAATGGTATTCTCGCCCACCCAGATGGTGATGCTATCTTGCAAGAGGGAGATGAAATTGCACTGGTTGGCTTCCCTGACAGCCATGCTCGCTTAGACCCTAGCTTCCGTAATGGTAAAGAAGTATTCGACCGTAACTTGCTTGATTTGCGCATCGTTGAAGAAGAAATCGTCGTAAAAAGTGACGCTATCGCTGGTAAGCGTTTATCGGATTTGAATTTGTCTGAGTTTGGCTGTTTCTTAAACCGCGTAGTTCGCGCTCAGATTGAAATGCCTATGGACTTAGACATTGTGCTCGCTAAAGGGGACGTCCTTCAAGTGAGCGGCGAGAAAAGCCGAGTACATGGACTGGCGGAAAAAATCGGTTTCATCTCGATCCACAGTCAAATGGCCGATTTGCTCGCTTTTTGTAGCTTCTTTATTTTGGGTATTCTGTTTGGCCTCATCACAATGACATTCGGTCAGGTGTCTTTCAGTTTGGGTAATGCGGTGGGTCTTCTGTTATCCGGTATTACGCTTGGTTTTTTACGAGCAAATCACCCTACTTTCGGTTATGTCCCACAAGGGGCGCTGAATATGGTCAAAGATCTAGGGTTAATGTTCTTTATGGTGGGAATTGGTCTAAGTGCAGGTGGAAAGATGTTCGAGCACCTAACGCAAGTAGGTCCAAAAGTCATTGGTTTGGCATTTATTGTCAGTGTCGTGCCTGTAGTTCTGGCTTACTTAGTTGGCGCACACGTACTCAAGATGAACCGTGCCCTGCTCTTCGGTGCCATTATTGGCGCCCGTACTTGCGCTCCAGCTATGGATGTCGTTAACGACTACGCTAAGTCCACCATCCCTGCCCTTGGTTATGCGGGTACCTATGCGATTGCGAATATTTTAATGACGCTAGCTGGTACGATTCTGATAATACTAAGTTAATACTCACTTTGACTATGAAATACAAAAAGGCGCTCAATGAGCGCCTTTTGTTTATTGGTTATCTAGTCTGTGATTCGATTAGATTTGAATGAAGTCTGCTTCAACTGCTGGATTCACATCCGCTTCGTAATCTACGCCTTCAACGCCGAAACCAAATAGTTTCAAGAACTCTTCTTTGTACTCAACGTAGTCAGTCAGCTCTTTTAGGTTCTCAGTCGTAATTTGAGGCCATAGCTCACGACAGTGCTGCTGAATGTCGTCACGAAGTTCCCAGTCATCCAGACGTAGGCGGTTCATCTCATCAACTTCTGCCGCGCTACCGTCTTCTTTGTATAGACGTTGGCTGAACATACGGTAGATTTGTTCCATACAGCCTTCGTGTACACCTTCTTCGCGCATTTTCTTGAATACCATTGCGATGTACAGTGGCATAACAGGAATTGCAGAACTCGCCTGAGTTACAACAGATTTAAGTACCGCAACATTGGCACTACCACCTGTTGCTGCTAACTTGTCGTTTAGCGCTTTCGCTGCACGGTCTAGGTCCATTTTTGCTTTACCTAGTGCACCATCCCAATAAATTGGCCAAGTTAGCTCAGTACCAATGTAGCTGTACGCGACGGTCTTACAACCTTCAGCAAGAACACCAGCATCAGACAACGCATTGATCCAAAGTTCCCAATCTTCACCGCCCATTACAGTGACAGTGTCTTTGATTTCTTCTTCTGTTGCAGGCTCAACGCTAGCTTCGATGATCACATCTTTGTTGGTATCAACAGCCGTTGATGTGTAAGTTTCACCGATAGGTTTAAGAGATGAACGAACTAATTCACCAGTTTCTGGCATTTTACGTACTGGAGATGCCAGTGAGTAAACCACCATATCGATTTGACCTAAGTCTTCTTTGATCAGCTCGATAGTTTTCTGTTTCGCTTCATTTGAGAAAGCGTCGCCGTTTAAGCTTTTTGCGTACAGACCTTCTTCACGCGCTAGCTTTTCAAAAGCAGCGGCATTGTAAAAACCTGCTGTACCTGGCTTCTTCTCAGTACCTTCTTTTTCGAAGAAAACACCGATAGTTGATGCACCGCCACCAAATGCCGCAGCGATACGAGAAGATAGACCGTAGCCACTTGATGCACCAACAACAAGAACACGCTTAGGTGCGTTTTTGATTGGACCTTGCGCTTTGGTGTACGCAATTTGTTCTTTTACGTTAGCTTCACAACCAACAGGGTGCGTTGTAGTACAGATAAATCCACGAATTCTAGGTTTGATGATCATATTCAACTTCCTTTAAAAAACCTTGTTAGGATAAAAGTTTCGTTGGGATTTCGCATCTAATTTCTGTAAAAATGCTCTTAAAAGGCAAGTGGTTGGAGCACTATCCCACCATCCACTCCCCAAGAATACAAAAAAGCACCTCATTGAGGTGCTTTTCTTAACATTAGTTGTCTATTATGCCGCCGGATTCAACTGCGACTTTTTTGGGCTATGAGTTCGCACTTCAGAAAAGTCATGACTAAAGTGGTCAACTTGAATCGCCTTGTAGCGCAATTTATCTGCAGCCATGATTTGATCAATTTCTTGCTCAGTTAACACGCCTGCTTCAAATGCTTGCTGCAAACGGTCATGCAGCAAACCTTTACGAGCCACTTTACCATCCTTCGCAGCCTTCATAAGTTTACGCTCCAAAGGTTTAATGTCGTACATTGCAAGGAATGCATTCTCCATTAAGCCTACGCTGTCATCCTCTGATTTTCCGATGTAGCACAGATGCGTGAGGCGATCACGTTGCGCGCCTGGTGTCATCATCGCTTCAGCCAAATTCACACACAGCTCATCACTTGGCTTATTGAAATGATTACCAAGCGGGAACAATAGCCCCTTAAGCACACCGCCAACGTATTTCACAGGGAAGTTGGTGTAAGCCTCATTTAATGACTTAGAAGCGTTATACAAACAGTGTTGAACAGCGTAATGAACGAAGTCTAGATCGCCTTGTTGACGGCCTTCATCTTCATACTTTTTCAAGGCAGCAGATGCCATGTATAGATAGCTTAATCCATCACCCAAACGTGCGGAGATCATTTCTTTACGCTTCAAGTCTCCACCTAAGGTTAACATCGCAAAGTCTGCACTTACTGCAAGTGCACGACTGAGACGAGTAATGTCTTTGTAGTATTGCTGCGTTGGGCCACTCATGTGCGCGTTAACAAATCGAGAACCAGTTAGTGCTGCACCAAATGCACCGAATGTATTACCGAGCGCGTGCTTGATGTGTTTAAAGAGTAAGTTGTCAAATTCTTTCGCACCTTGTTCAGAATCTGGATTCGCCGCTGCTTCCATTTCTTTTAGAACATATGGGTGACATCGAGTCGCACCTTGACCAAAAATCATCAGGTTACGAGTCAGAATATTCGCGCCTTCAACGGTGATAGCAACCGGGATACCAAGGTAATGTTTAGCAAGATAGTTCATTGGGCCATCTTGAATCGCACGACCCGCATGGATATCAAACGAATCATTTAGAATGGTACGCGCGATTTCCGTCATGTGGTACTTGGCAATCGCGGTTACAATCCCAGGTTTTTCTTTCATATCGAGAGAAGTCGTCGTTAGCGTACGCGTCGCTTCTAGTAGGTAAGTAAGACCACCAATGCGCCCCATTGCTTCTGCAACACCTTCAAACTTACCGATCGACATTCCAAACTGTTTACGCACGTAAGCATAAGCACCTGTTGTACGTGTAGTAAGGTGACCAATCGCTGTGCCAAGCGCTGGAAGAGAGATACCACGACCAGCAGAAAGACACTCAACCAGCATACGCCAACCTTTACCTGCGTAATCAGCGCCACCGATCAACCAGTCCATAGGGATGAAGACATCTTCACCACGAGTTGGGCCATTCATGAACGCAGACCCCAGAGGATCATGGCGCTCGCCTATCTCGACACCTTCATGGTCAGCGGGAATCAACGCACATGTAATGCCAACCTCTTTCTTGTCTCCAAGTAGCCCTTCAGGATCCTGCAGTTTAAATGCTAACCCGAGCACTGTCGCAACTGGCGCAAGCGTGATGTAGCGTTTATTCCAACTAACTCGCACGCCAAGCACTTCTTTGCCTTCATGGGTGCCGTAACAAACCACGCCTTGATCAGGTATGCCACCAGCATCAGAACCCGCTTCAGGGCCAGTTAGGGCGAAACAAGGGATGTCTGTACCATCAGCTAAACGAGGCAACCAGTAATCTTTTTGCTCTTGCGTACCATAGTGCGATAGCAGCTCACCAGGGCCAAGAGAGTTTGGTACCATTACCGATACCGCGGTACTGATACTTCGAGTCGCAATACGAGAAACAATGGTTGAGTTCGCCAAAGCGGAAAATTCACGACCACCATATGCTTTCGAGATGATCAAAGAGAAAAATCGCTCTTTACGTAGGTATTCCCATACTTCAGGTGGTAAATCCCTGTCTTCTTTGACAATCTTCTGGTCATCAAGCATTTCTAGCAGGGTTTCAAGCTCATTATCCATAAATGACTGCTCTTCTGCCGTCAGTGTAGGCGTTGGATAATGATGCAATGTTGTGAAGTTTGGCTTGCCTGAGAATAGTTCGGCATCCCACCATACACTACCCGCTTCCATCGCCTCTTTCTCGGTGCTAGACAGAGGTGGCAATACTTTTTTGAACACTTTAAAAGCCGGGTCACTAATCCATTTTCTTCGTAGAGAGCTCATAGTTCAGATCCTTTTGTTCACGTAACCGCTCGGGGTATAATCTTATTATTGGTTTAACTTTCTTATTTGTCTTATGCCAACTGCTTTGCTGACATTCCTGCTGACAAATATGGAATCAGTAAATCGACGACAGATTTCACATCGACTTCCTTTTCAAACTTACTTTCTGCCAGCTCCGAAAGAGCCTGGCTTGAAGCCATCGTAAATACACAGGTTCCTAACGTGAAGTGCAATCGCCAAAACAACTGTTCTTCACATAGTTCCGGGTTCGCCTTCATTATCGAGAAAGTGAAAAGGTTCAGTACCTCTTCGTATCTGGTGGTAATGAACCAGCGTAGATGACCTTGAACGTCTGTATAACCGCGGCCAATTAACAACATAAACAGCGCAGTACCATTTGGGCGTACATCATTTAATGTACGTAAAGGTAATCGCAATGACTCAAAGACATCGTCCATGTTGTAGCTATCGCGCGTGTTTAACTCAATTAATGAAGTCTTAATGCTCGGCATTAGTGCTTCTAAATACCTATCTAAAACCGCTCTAACCAGCGTTTTTTTATCGCCAAAGTGATAGTTTACCGATGCTAGGTTAACGTTAGCTTTACCTGTTATCGTTCTTAGCGAAGTATCATTAAAGCCATGTTCAGCAAAGAGTCCTTCTGCGACATCGAGTATTTTTTCTTTTGTTGATGTTCTCGGGGCCATTTTAATCACTCGTATTAAACAACTGTTTGAAAATATACTCCCGAAACTTCAGATTAACAAATGATTAACATCACACTTTAACCAATTGGTCTGACCAGACAGTAAAAGGTGTGATCTAATCTTTTGAAATTCAATCGAATACTCCAGTGAAGCTTGCCAGAAGAAAACGATCAAATTTCTCAGTCCAGCGCAATTGAAACGCTAACAATAGCCTTGGCGGCTCGGAGTGAGCGACGAGAGTATGAAATACATCTTCGGTTCTAGGGGAGATAAAATGAGAAACACAGAAGTTAGTAACTTCGCCAAGTTGGTAATCCATCTCGATTTTTCTATTACTTTCGGATGTGTAAGAAGCTAGAAAGCATTAAGTAGAAATTTTTTGAAAAAAAATGGAACTGTTTGGAAAAGGCTCGGTCTGAATATACGTAACAGTTAGGGCATTTGAAGTTTCACTGGCCGTCAAACTTGTTTCCATCTAATTGTTACGTTGCTGCTTTTTTCTTATTAACTCCTATGTTTGTATCCGCCCAGTCAAATTTTCGGCTGGGCTTTTTTTCGCCTATAGATTTACCAAGCGCCTCTTTCGATGATTTGCCCCAACTCCATAAGCTAGACCTTAGTTGGTCACAAAAGTAACCACCCTGAAGTGGTTGTGTGCCGATCTTCAGACATAAAAAAGCCTCCCGAATGGGAGGCTTTACTAAACAGTGTGTATCTTACGCTTGCGCTTTCTTAGGCAAAGAAAAGTGCAGTAACGCGTAGCCAAGTAACGCGGCTGTCGTCGAGCCCATTAAGATGCCTAGTCGAGCATAGGTATCAAACTCAGGGCTTACATTTCCGAACGCTAAAGAGGAAATGAATATAGACATTGTAAAACCGATACCACACAACACAGAGACCGCAAAGATATGCTTGAAGTTAATGCCTTCCGGTAGCTTAGCTACACCCATTTTCACAGCAGCCCAACTAAAGGTGAAGATACCTAGAGGCTTACCAACCAGTAGCCCCAAAGCAATACCTAATGGCAGCATTGAAGTTAGGCCTGACATCGATACGCCTGCTAGCGAAATCCCCGCATTTGCAAATGCGAATAGAGGTAAGATACCAAATGCCACGTATGGATGAAGTGCGTGCTCCATGTGCTTAAGTGGGGAATGTTCGCCCTGTTTACCCTTAAGAGGAATAGCAAAGCCGATCACTACGCCTGCAAGTGTTGCGTGAACACCAGATTTAAGTACCGCAAACCATAAGATCGCGCCGACTATCATGTATGGCGTCAGTTTCGTTACTTCCTTCGCATTCAACATGAACAGGACACCAGTCATGATGAAGCCAACAAGCAGCGCCATGCTAGAAAGATCACCTGTGTAAAACAGTGCAATAATAACAACCACGCCTAAATCGTCGATGATAGCGAGAGCTAACAAAAACACTTTAAGGCTTACTGGTACGCGCTTACCTAGTAGCGCCATGATACCTAGAGCAAATGCAATATCCGTCGCAGCTGGAATGGCCCAGCCAGAAACCGCCTCTGGGTCGTTAGCATTAAACGCAACGTAAATAAGAGCAGGGGCTAACATACCACCAACCGCTGCAATCGCAGGGAAAATTGCGGTTTCTTTTGATTTTAGCGCTCCTTCAAGTAGCTCTCGCTTCACTTCAAGGCCAATAAGTAAGAAGAAAACAGCCATTAGGCCGTCATTAATCCAGTGAGAAACTGACATACCGAATACATAAGTATGCAGTACAGATTGATAAGTTTCGCCCAGCGGTGAGTTAGCAATGGTCATCGCAATTGCCGCTGCAATTACGAGAAGAATACCACCTGCTGATTCCATTTTGAAAAAGTCACGAATGACATCGTTCATGGTTTCGTCCTTATATTTATTATCTTAATAAACGATTAACAAAGAGTGATAAGAGTGTATAGCTGTCGAAAACTTTAGAATAATCGCTTCTTCAGAGTATAAACTTCGGTTTTTTCGATGTTAAGTTTACTATACATCGTATTTTCCAACATGACACTCAATTTTGATCGGAGATCGTATTTGTTTTTGTCGCACCAAATATTTATCAAGATGATGAGAAAATCAGCATAACACGGCTTGTACCATCATGATAACCCCGTACTTTTGAGAAAAAGCTAGGAAGCTTCGCGCACTAAAAAACCACCCGTAGGGGGTGGTTTTCTTCACAACTCAATAGCCTGTCAGCTGCATAAAGCCCCAAGCCTCATTGGAGCCGGAAGCTAAAGTAGGCCCTTCCCAGTAAGGTATTACAAAGGGTAGCCACATATCTGACTTGATAATGCGGGTAGTCAAATTAATTTGATGCTTCGGAATATTGATAATCCACTGCAAAGGTAACCTTCTTCCATTGGATAAACTGGTCACTTGCATTGGTTTAATACTGATATCATCGTCTGAGAGGTTGATGACTTTACCTGAGCGTGTCGACAACGTGCCAAACACGTGCGGTGTTTGCCCATGGTGACGATAACGGCTAACAGTTAATGCTCGACCATCATCTAAATTGAAAACAAACCAATCCCAGCCTTGTTGCCCCTCACCAATTAAGCCGCTGCCCCACTCTTTTTGCGCCCAAGCAGAACCCGTCACTGAGAATCGCTTACCATTTAAGCTTAAGCTGCCTTTTACTTTTAAAAATGGAGCACTGAAGCTGAAAGAAGCAACAGATTGCAACGCATGTTTAACTTGGAAGCCTTTGTCTCCATTCACCACAAAGGGGCCGCTTGTCATGGTATTGAGCTCAAGTCCAAACGTATCAGTATTCACATTCAAGTTGCCCGGGAAAGGCGTCGCACCGAGTGATCGCCAAGTCCAATTATCAATCCATAACCTGAAAGGACGATTGATCATACCAGCTTGGCCTATCCCACCTCTAGCTACCCGTTGCTCTTTCCATACATGCGAGCCATGACTGACGACAACATGTGAAATGTACAATTGAGGGTTCTGCCAACCGCTGGTTTCTCGCTCGTCCGTCGCAACCCTGAAATAGCTCCATTGAACATTGTAGATCTTGCCTTGCTCATCTTTTAATTTCGCAAAGTAGTGCCACCATTCATGCTGATACTCGGGATGAAAGCGAAAGTCTGAGGGTAAAGAGACATGCTCGTTAGGTAGTACAGGCTCGAAAATCGTTTGATTTTCACGCGTTAAGATAGAATCAAGTTCGCTTTCTCGTGTTGCTGTCGCCTCTAACCAAAAAGTTGAGTAAAAAGCAGCCCCAGTCAGAAAAGCGAACGTAACAACAATGAGCGTTGAAACCAACAAGCGTTTTTTAGAGCCCATTTTTTTCATTACAACGCGTCCCTTAATGACTTCATCGGTGTACTTTTGATCATTCTAATAACTGGCAATGCGCCAGCAACCATGATGGCAAGCATCGCCCAAGCAATGGTTTGAGCATACTCCCATGGAATCGTTTGAAGCTCTAGAGACCAGCCAAATGATTGCTTAATGATAATATCAACGATCAAATGTGCGAGCGCCAAGCCGAGCGGCACTGCAATAATCGCAGAAATGGCTCCGAAGACGAATAGCTGCAAACCACCTAATACGACAAGTTCTTTTCCGGACACACCCATGCACCTTAATAAGGAAAAATGCCGCTGCCGTGAAAGTTCTCCTGCCAACGTCGCAAAGAATAAACCAAACACGGCAATAATCAGCGTGATATTGCCCAAGGTTCCTGCTATAGCAAAGGTATGATCAAACACTCTCATTGCTTGGCTATAAATATTACCGTTATCAAACACACGATCTTGCGGAAGACGGAATACATTCTCTAAGCGATTTTTCAGCCCTTCTCCATTGACGTTATCTTTTAATACTACGCCAAGACCAACATTACCCGTACCTGCAAATGCATACAGCCAATTCCGGTGCGACATCATCACCTGGTTATATGGGTTTCCATAATCGTAGTAAACGCCTACGACTTGCCAATCACCACCAAGCGGTTCCTGCAAGTTAATGAAATCGCCAGGGCGGATATCCAACTTCAAGGCCATCGACTCGCTGACCATTAAGCTCTTGGTAGCGTGCAGTTGATACCAGTAATTTGGGACACCTAACTTGACGGTAAGTGAGTCTAGCTCACCTTCAGAAGAGCCCGTACTCACAACTTGCAGAGCACCGTGCTCGGTCGGCATATCTTTTTCCCAACGCCACCAAACCGAGTTCACCTCTGGCTGATTCTGGAGCCATGCGCTCATCCGAGCGGCTGAATTGTTGGTCGGATAGATGTACACATCAGCGGCTAATCGCTGATTTAGCCACTTATCGGTTGTATCTCGAAAGCTTCCGACCATTGTTTCTACACCAATGTTTGCCGCCAGCGCTAACATAAACGCCATCGTAGCCACACCGCGATAGCTCATGCTTGCTGCTGCATCAGCAAAAAACCAACGGACACGAACCCAACGCATGGTATAAGAAAAACTTTGGAACATATGCCACATAATAAATGGCATAAACAACGCCACACTAACCAACATCAGCGCAATAATAGCAAAGCCGGTTTCTTGTGTTTTCGGGGCCTGATATACCGCTATTGCAGCGACACAAAACGCACACGCCGCAAGTGCCTGCCAAGAGAACTCTCTTCCAGCAAATCGCATTAGCGACAGTCGAGAAGAGAGGCGGATTGGTTGTGACTTCAGCAAACGGATTAATGGCCACAGACACGATATCAACGCACCCATCGCTGCCATGATTAGACTGTATAAGCTAGATTGCCATGACCATCCTATGGTTAAGCCTACGTTGGCATCATACAAATCACTCAGGCTCGAAGACACTGCTGGGATAAGCTCATTTGCTAAGATCAAGCCAAAAAAGTTACCACACGCCCACGCAATAAAGACGAGCAAAGACAACTCTAGCAATAAGGCTTGCGCTAACTGTGTTCCGTTAACACCAGTCTGTCTCAAAATACCTACCAAACGTTGTCGCTGGATGAAAGACAGAGACATCGCTTGATAAAAAATAAACAACCCGACCAAAAACGACAGCATTCCCATCGCGGTGAGATTCATATGGAATGCGTTAGTTAGCGACTCAAGCTCAGTACGCGTATTCCTAACAAGCGTCATTCCGTTTGGCAGCATGTTTTTCAGTGCTATTAGCTTTTCCTCTGGCATTTCGCCACAAGAAATCGCAGACAAACCTGAGCTCCGCTTGAGCATACGCAACAACGATATATCAGTAACCAGCCGAGTACCCGAAAGCATCTTGTCCTTATCTACTTGAATAGGCCCAAGACGGCTTCCGTCATTCATCTCAATGAAGTCCCCATCCTGCCAACTCATGTAAGCGGCCAAATCTTGACTAACAAGAATAGGATAAGGAGGCTTCATTAGTGATAAAACAGGCATCTCACCTAGCGATTTTCCTTGTTGTAGTGGGATCATCGCGACAGGATCTATCCCCACCAACATCAGGCTCATATCGGTCTTGGCATCTAGATGAAGCACGTCAAACGGTGCACATTGGTTAAACCCAGCTCGACGTAACTGAATATAGAAACCTTGAGGAATTTTATTGGCAGAGTGCTTCGTTCGGATTCGGTATGGCAAAGGATTAGAGAAAAGCTTTTCCCCAGTGGCATAACTTTGTTTTGCATGCTGGTTGATAGAAGTAACACCAACAAGGAGGGACACGCCTAAAGTTAATCCCAGCCAGACAAGAATAATTTGTAGAGGGTAACGACGGTAATGACCGAGTAGTGCCTTAACTACGGGCCATAACATGTAGCTGCCCTCCTTGAAGTCGAATCTTTCCTTCCATATGGGCGGCCACTTTTTCACTGTGCGTCACTAACAGCAAAGTACACTCCAGTTGGCGAGCGAGACTCGTTAGTAAGCGCATTACTGCTTCTGCGTTTCGCTCGTCTAGGCTACCAGTTGGCTCATCAGCAAGCAGGATTTTTGGCTCCATATAGAGTGCACGAGCAATCGCCGCACGTTGTTGCTGACCACCAGACGCCTCTTCCGGATAACGTCCTAGCAATGGCATTAAGTCCAAAGCAGAAAGAATTTGACGCCACAACTCTTTATCTTCCGGCAGACCTTTTAACTGACGACAAAAACGAATATTGTCGGCAATATTAAGTGTAGGAAGCAGGTTGAATTGTTGGAAGATATTACCAATATTGTTGCGGCGATAAAGGGTTCTTAAATGCTCCGGTGCTTCATGCATAGCAAAATTTGGAAACTGCACTTCACCAGAGTCAGCAGTATCTAATCCGGCGATTAAATTCAGCAGAGTACTTTTACCCGAACCACTTTCTCCCATCAGAGCAACTTGGTCGCCTTGCTGCAATGTTAATTCTGCCCCTTGTAATACAGGGTGAAACTCTCCCCCGTCTACATAGCCTTTACATAGGTCTGACAGTTTTAACATTGATTATGCCGCTCGGATGGTGTTTAAAAATTGGGATCAGAATCTACACTAAAATCCTGTTAGTAGAAAGTATTTTGAATGCTTGATCACACTATGGAAGTACAAATGCAACTCGATTCACTTTCTGTTGCTAATTTTGTTGACGTTTTGAGCAGATTTTTGCAGCCAAAATAAACTCTGTTCCTCCTTACTGGCCAATCAGGTTTTTCATCCATTTTCGGCTAACCATTCTTGGCAAGCAAATCACCCACTTCACAACTTCTTCTGTCAAAAAGAGTAAGTAAACCCATTGTGGGTCCCAATTGAGATAAATCGCTGCAAATGCTGCGAGTGGAATCCCGATCACCCACTGCGCCAAGATGTCTTGATACAAACAAAACTTAACATCACCGCCCGCACGTAATACACCAACAATAGCCATCATCGGCACCGAGCGTAGCACGACACCCAACGCAAGAATCACCATAAACTGTTCAGCTAGCTCGCGAGTGTCCGTTGTCAGTGCACTAAACGCATTAAGGATCCATTGATTTGACACTATCAACAAGACGGCGACCACAAATGCGATAAGCACATTCAAAATGACCGTAGCCCATGCTTGATAATAAACGGGTTCAAAATTACGAGCGCCGAGCTGGTTCCCTACTAGAACTGCAGCCGCATTAGATAAACCAATCATCATCGCCAATGCGATCGACTCAACAGGTGTCATTACGGAAAGCGCCGCCAAACCTTGCACGCCTGCTTGCCCCATGATGGCGTGATAAGCAAACAACCCACCAGCCCACGCCAAGAAGTTAAATGTGGTTGGCAAAGAGAGGCTCAAGAAACGCGTAATTTTATCTAAGACCAATCCTGCGCGTATATCATCCCAGCCAAATGCGATTATGTGTTTTTTCAACCATAGATAACCAAACAAGCAACCTACTTCGATCGCGCCACTGATTACCGTTGCGATCGCTGCTCCCGTAATACCCAAAGCAGGAGCGCCTAATTGACCAAAAATTAAAACCCAGTTAAGAAAAACATTAGATAAAATGCCTATACCACTAAAAAAAGTGCTTAAGCCTGGTTGGTGCATCGCCCTTAGGCCCACCGACATACTGGCCACACATGCAACAGCAAACATGCTAACCGACGAAATAATGAGATAGCTGGCCCCTAATTCAATCACTTCTTGTGAATCGGTAGTCAAACTCATGATGGGCTGTGGAAAAACAACAAACAAAGCAACAGCAATCGCAGCAAACATCATTGCGATCATCCATGTTAAAGCGGTACTGCGACGCACCCCAACTTTATCGCCAGCCCCCCAATATTGAGCGGTTAACAACGCACCGCCCGTTGTCACCCCAACTAACATGATGGTGGTGACGAAAGTCGCGCGCGCAGCAACTCCAACAGCGGCAATTTCAGCTTCACCAAGTTGACCAAGCATAAGAACATCGACGAGGCTTCTGCTAGAAAACATCATGCTTTGCAGTGTAATTGGTAACGCGATTGCAAATAAACGACGTAAGAATGCTTTGTCTGCGTGTATTGAGAGTTGAGAAAGAAAAGTCACAAGCGCTCCAACGACAACTTATTGATAGAATGGGGAAAGTGTCTCATGATTATACTCTGTGGTGTTTATTCCACCAACGATAAAAGGACAGATAATGAAAAAGGTGTTGGTACTAGGCGCCTCGGGTTACATTGGCTCTCAACTTCTTCCGTTACTTTTAGATAAAGGTTACGCCGTCACAGCAGCGGCGCGACATATTGATTATTTAGAGTCAAGAACTCAGCCTCACCCTAATTTAACGTTAAGGTATCTCGACTTGGCTGACGCAGAGACCACGAAGGCTGTAGTGAACGATTTTGATTTAGTATTTTTTCTCGTGCACGGGATGGCTCAAGGTGATGACTTTGTTGAGTACGAACTAAACCTTGCTTTGAACTTCAAATATGCGTTGGAACAAAGCTCCGTCGAGCATGTTGTATATTTGAGTGCCATTCAACCTCAAACCGGAAACTCTCGCCATTTAGCCGCTCGTAAAGCCACGGGAAAAATAATTCGACAGTCTGGTGTTCCAGTAACTGAATTGCGTGCTGGCGTTATCATCGGTCCCGGCTCTGCCGCTTTCGAAATCATGCGTGACTTTGTCTACAACTTACCTATTTTGATTGCGCCTAAATGGGTCGACTCAAAAGCGAACCCTATTGCCTTGCCCAATCTCAACCACTATTTGTTGAAGTTAGCAGAAGCCCCCTCTCCAGAAGAAAGTCAAATTTATGAAGTTGGTGGGCCAGATACACTTAGCTACCGCGAACAGTTCAAAGTCATTTGCCGAATCACGAACAAGCCGTATCGACTGTGGTCGACCCCGCTACTTACTCCGAAAATGGCATCGTACTGGCTAGGTTTAGTTACCTCAGTGCCAACTAGTATCGGTAAAGCATTACTTGCGGGCTTAGAGCACGACTACATTGCAGACTCCAAAGCGATTGAAGAACGATTTCCTCAAACGCTGATCAGCTACGAGCAAGCGGTAACTGATACCATTCAAGATGAAGGCACATTTGTACGCAGTAATGTCTGGGGGTTTGAACCCGCAGCGCTTCGTCGATGGCAACCAGGATATGGCTATTACCCAAAACAAGCTGGAGCGAGCATTAAAACCCATGCCTCCGCTGCGGCATTATGGAAAGTGGCGCAAAAGATCGGGAGTCGCGAAAAAGGCTATTACTTTGCCAACATCTTGTGGCGTACACGTGAATGGCTCGATATCTTTTTTGGCGGCGGAAAACCGATTCGCGTTTCTCCTCCTGGACCAGAGCTCAAAGTCGGTGATTTTATTGACTCTTGGAAAGTGATTCGCTGCGATAACAATCAGTTTCTTTCACTGTTTTTTGGTATGAAAGGCCCAGGCCTTGGGCGTTTAGAAATTACCATCAAAGATCTCGGTGACGAACGAGAGCTGGATATTACCGCCTGGTGGCACCCGCAAGGGTTTCTTGGGCTGCTTTATTGGTTTGCAATGATGCCAGCCCATCTCTTCATATTTAAAGGCATGGTCAAAGCCATCGCGAAAGAAGCAAACCGTTTAGAAAACAAAAAGCCCCAATAACAGGGGCTTCTAAACACTCAAAATGTCACTTTAGTCAGCTTTGAACGAGAGTGGAATTTCGGCTAACTGGTTGCCTTCGTTTGCTGGAAAAATAAGGTACTCGCCATGGTATTTCACCATCGATTTGTAGTCTGTTACCTTATGAACCATAAAGCCCGCTTGCGCTGCTTTCTCAACAAACTCAGCATGATTGCCACGCACAAACCAACTCATTGGCTTTACGAGCAACTCGCCATCAAAACAGCTTTCGCATTGGTCTGCACATAACGCTAAAGAGTTTTGACCTTCAGTGAAGATTTGTACTTTGCCGCACCCAATCAGTTGCTCAGACGTCGAGACTTCCCAGCCTGCTTGCTCCATCAAATCAAGAAAAGACTCAATATCTGAATCTTTGAACACTTTGGAGTCTTCACCTTCAGGGAAGAATTGCGCATAAAAAGCAGAAATACGTTTAAAGATAAACAACAAACCAGCATCGTTCCCCTTTGAGCGACCTGCTTTTTGCCAACGCGTTAAGTCATCGCCTACCGTACGTCCGAAACGTTGTGATTTTAGCGCCTTTGTTACCCAACGCACTAAATAATGGTTATTCGCAACAGGGGCATTGGCTAACTTACCTGAGCGATGCTCTTGATCTAACTCTTCAAGTGCTGAGTTAACCAAGTTTTGAATTTCTTTGGTGTAATTCGACATTACGCCTTTCTTCCTAAAGTCCAATAAAACAGTGCTGAAAGCACAGAACAAGCAAACATCACGATGATCATCGGCCAAGCAACATTCCCGGGCAGTGATGCCACCAGCGCACCAACCAATGAACCGATACCGAATCTTAATGTCCCCGCTAGAGACGACGCCGTACCCGCCATTGATGGGTAACCACTTAAAAGCAGCGCCATCGCGTTACTACCTATCGTCGACAATGTACCGATAAACAGCACAACAAAAGGTACAATGCCCCATAATCCGAAGTCCATTAACCAACTTACGAATAAACCAATCCCCGCCAAAAGTTGCACGAACAACCCAAAACGAAGCATGGCATGGGAACCAACTTTCTTCACCAAGCGACCATTAATACTGGTCATGATGATCATCGCCACAATGTTCAAACCAAATAGGTAACCAAAGTGGTCTGGTCGAACACCATATAAATCAATATAAACAAACGAACCCGCCGTCAAAAATGCAAACATTCCGGAAAATGAAAACGCACCTGAGAGCATCAAACCGATCGCTTCAGGATTGGAGCATAATCTGGCGTAGTTTCTCAGCGTCGTGCGGAAACGAAGAGGCTGACGATTTTCAAGCTGTAACGTTTCAGGGATTTTCCAAAGTACGAGAAAAATCACGACTACAGCGAAAATAGCTAATACCCAAAAAATGGAACGCCAACCAAACCAAATCGCGAGATGGCCACCGATCATCGGTGCCACCAACGGCGCAATAGTAATGACCAGAGTAACGAAGGACATTGCGCGTGCAAAGTCTTCACGGTCAAACATGTCACGCACGACGGCTTGGATAATGACCGCCGCTGCCGCGCCAGCAAAACCTTGTGCCGTACGTACATAGGTCAGCGCATCAATGCCATTTGTTGTCGCACTCACAACAGCAGCCAAGCCGAAGAAAAGTACGCCTAAAATCAACACAGGTCTGCGACCAAAGCTATCGGCAAGCGGCCCGTGAATTAACTGGCCGATCGCAAAACCCGCGGTATAAGCCGTCAACGTAATCTGAACCGCGCCAGGCGCGACCCCCAAATCTTTCGCAATTGTCGGCATCGCAGGCAAATACATATCGATCGCCAAAGGCGTCAAAGCACCAATCGCTCCTAGTACCAGAAACAATAGAAAACTGATTTGGGATTGCGGAGCACTTTGAGCTTTTTCTGTCATTCTTTTACCTCTTGTTGGAGCCCTACCGTCAATACTTGCAGAACAAAGTGAAAATAACGGAAGTTCTCATATCGCTGAATGTAGAAGCCAAAAACCTGTTCTATCCAACGTTCGAGAATCATAAGGGCAAATATGTACCAAGGTGTGACCTTGACGAACTCGACATAGAAAAGCATGTGAAAGCGAAATGTGTTTATGGGAAACAAACACAATGCAGTAAAAATGATGGCGTTGACACCATCATTCCATTCACCGTAGCCGAAGGCTTTGCAATAAGAGTATGCATGCATCAGCTAAATGCAAAGGCATATCACTGAGATGAGTAAGCACACCGGAATTGTCTAGGCACTAATTTTGGTAGGAAAATTTATTTTGAGCCAATTCCTACCAAAAGACTAGTTCCTATTAGGAACTAAAGAATTTCCCATGCCGACAATTAATTCCAAATAGAATCAATTTCTTCTTGCGTGAGGTAGCGATAATCACCTGGTTCTAGTGCCTCATCAAGTTCGATAGAACCAATACGCTCACGATGTAAGTACTCAACTTTATTTCCTAACGCCGCGAACATACGTTTCACTTGGTGATACTTACCTTCCACGATAGTTAACAATACTTCATTCTCGGCCTCGTTCACGATTTCCAAACGAGCGGGCAATGTTGCTTCTGATTCATTGCGCAAAATGATGCCTTGTTCGAGCTTTTCCGCGTAATCTGGCTGAATAGCATCGACGAGCCAAACACGGTACGTTTTCTCACACTTATGCTTAGGTGAGGTAATACGGTGAGACCACTTACCATCATCCGTAATCAACACTAAACCAGTTGTGTCGACATCTAATCGGCCCGCAAAGTGAAGGTTTTCAATTTTAGGCTCATCAAGCAATGCGAATGCAGTTTGGTTGTAGCCATCTTCATGTGAACAAACAAAGTCAGCAGGCTTATACAACATAATGTAACGAGGACCAGGAGCACCAATAACACGGTCTTCCCACATCACTTCCGCACCTTTAGGTACTTTAAATGCACCACTTTTTTGAACCTCACCGTCTACGGTGATGTCTCCACTTTTGATGATCTTTGTTGCCTGTTTGCGTGTTGCACCCAGAGCGTCACACAAATATTTATCTAAACGCATGAATACCTCATTGAATTATACCCAAGTGATCTCTAAATCTTGGTTTAAAGGTCACTTGGGTATAAAAGTCAGGTATTATAGCGTTCCTCGTTCGAATAGTTGAGCAATTTCACATATTTTCATGTACACACTTCGTCCTTATCAAGCCGACTCGGTTAAAGCCGTTATTCATTACTTTCGTAAACACTCGACACCAGCAGTGATCGTGCTGCCAACCGGTGCCGGGAAAAGCTTGGTGATCGCAGAACTTGCTCGCCTTGCGAAAGGACGAGTGTTAGTCCTCGCCCACGTAAAAGAACTGGTCGAGCAAAACCACGCAAAGTATGAAGGTTATGGTTTAAAAGGTTCTATCTTCTCAGCAGGATTGGGACGAAAAGAAACTGACCAGCAAGTCGTGTTTGCTTCGGTTCAATCGGTCGTACGTAACTTAGATTCGTTCAAAAACCAGTTTTCTCTGCTCGTTATTGATGAGTGCCATCGTGTGCCAGATGACAAAAACAGCAGCTACCAAAAAGTTATTACTCACTTACGAGAACTGAACCCTGGCATTAAGGTGCTGGGACTAACTGCAACGCCCTATCGTTTAGGAATGGGCTGGATTTATCAGTATCACACCCGAGGTCAAGTGCGAACCGAAGAGCCTCGATTCTTCCGCGATTGTATTTTCGAACTGCCGATCCGTTACTTGCTCGACGAAAACTTCCTCACTCCAGCCCGCATGATGGATGCGCCCGTTTTGTCTTACGACTTCTCTCAGCTGAAGCCCGCTAACACCGGACGCTACAAAGAAGCAGAAATGGACATGGTGATCGATAAAGCCAAACGTGCGACTCCACAAATTGTTGAGCAAATCATGCAATATGCGAAAGAGCGTCAAGGTGTCATGATCTTCGCTGCAACTGTTCGACACGCACAGGAGATACACAGTTTATTGCCAGAAGGCGAAACTGAAATCGTCATTGGTGATACACCTACGCCGGAGCGCGATGCGATCATCCAAGCGTTCAAGAATCGCCAAATAAAATACTTGGTCAATGTTTCGGTACTGACAACCGGTTTTGATGCGCCGCATGTCGATTTAATCGCGATTTTGCGACCAACAGAATCAGTCAGTCTGTACCAACAGATAGTAGGACGAGGATTACGCTTATCAGACGGAAAATCAGAATGTTTAGTGCTTGATTACGCAGGCAACAGCTACGATTTATACCAACCTGAAGTCGGTGATCCCAAACCAGACTCTGACAGTGAAATTATCACGATTCCTTGCCCGGCTTGCGGATTCAATAACAACTTCTGGGGTAAGTTGGATAGTAACGGTTTCTTGGTTGAACATTTTGGCAGACGTTGCCAAGGTTACTTTGAAGATGAAGACACAGGCGAACGTGAACACTGTGGCTACCGTTTTCGTGCCAAATACTGCGGTGAATGTGGTGCGGACAACGATATCGCTGCACGAATTTGTCATGAGTGTGACGCGACGCTCGTAGACCCAGATAAAAAGCTAAAAGAAGCCCTTAATCTCAAAGATGCATTGATCTTTGAATGCACAGAAATGGACCTATCTGTATTTAAGTCCAGTGATGGTAAATCTCAGCTAAAAGTGACGTATTCTGGTGAACCATACCAAGGCGAAGGCAATGCGTTAGTTCATGAGTTTTGGTCATTGAGTACCAAAAAACAAAAACAAACGTTTAAAGATCAGTTCGTACGTCCCCACTTAGCAGACAAGCATCGCCCTTTTGAAGAGGCTTCACCGACACGCGTTGTCGCTAATCAACATCGTTTCCGTTTGCCTCAGTTTGTTATTGCTAGAAAATCTGGTCGCTTTTGGAAGCTGCGAGATAAAATTTTTGAAGATGAGTTGAAATAACATCGACAACACATGGCAAAACTTAATTAGCTGATTCACTCTCTGTTCATCTATCTCCGATATACTGCGGCTAACGCTCCAGAAAAGGTTTGACTATGTATAAAGCAACGACTTCTCTACATTCTGCGTTACTTTTCGGCCTTATCACGACATTCATGTGTGCACCAAGTTTTGCCAAGCATGGCAACGAGTACACATCACAAAATGGCCACGCCATCGTGCAAGATGTCGAAAAGCCAGGAACACGCATCGAATTCGATGAAGATCAAGATGAGGTCTACCGCGCGGTTCAACAAGGATATATACGACCATTTTCGGAACTTTACGCCGCAGTAGAAAACGACTTATACGGCCGCATCATCAAGGTCGAGCTTGAAGAAGATGATGATGCTTGGGTGTATGAATTGAAAATTCTGTACAACAATAGCGTCCTGAAAGTTGAGTACGACGCCGCCACGCTGGAAATGCTTGAGATCAAAGGTCGCAGCTTTAACAAAGCGTTAAAGCCGCAAAACAACTAAACTTGTCTAATGCGTAATCCAGACACGATGCGTAGCTTACTTCGATAAAAATCCAAACATAATAAGAATCATCAATATGAAAATACTTGTTGTTGAAGATGATCCTCGTTTAGGCGAGCAAATCATCGAAACATTAGAAAGTACCGGCTGGGTACCAGAATTGTCCCAAGATGGCATAGACGCTCTGTATCGCGCGACTTCGGAAGAATGGGACGCCATTGTTCTTGACCTCGGCTTGCCAAAACTGGATGGTCTTACCGTCCTAAAAGGCATCCGAGATGAAAACATTAATACTCCTGTCGTGATTCTAAGCGCTCGCGACACCCTAACGCAGCGAGTTGAAGGCTTAAACGCAGGTGCAGACGATTACCTAACTAAACCATTTGAAATGGTTGAGCTTATCGCTCGTATTCGTGCACAGCTGCGAAGAGCCTCTGGTAATGCCTCTCCTGTGATGCAAATTGGCGACTTGAGCTTGGATACACGCACTTCTAAAGTCATGTGGCAAGGGCAAGCGGTAAGCTTGACGGCGCTAGAGTATAAAGTGGTCGCTTACTTTATGCATAACCCGGAAAAAGTGATTTCTCGAACCGAACTCGTCGAGCACATTTACAAACAAGACTTTGATCGTGACTCCAACACAATCGAAGTTTTTATCGGCCGAATTCGCAAAAAAATCGCACCAAAGATCATCAAAACTGTCCGAGGGTTGGGATACCAATTAAATGCCGAATAGAAACAGGCTACCGTTGAACGCAATAAAACGACTGAGTATCAAAAGTCGCCTCGTTTTAGCGGCGATCGTTTGGTTAACGGCAATGATCCTCGCCGCTGGTGTGACGATACCGACGCAGGTCTACAACTATATGGTTGATGACACTCGCTCACAGCTCAGCATTTTTATGGATGAAGTCGCAGCACAGTTAGAAGTCGATAACACCGGACATCTTTCACTCGCAGCTCAGCTATCAGACCCTCGATTTAACCGACCTTACAGTGGTTTGTATTGGAGTGCCTCTACAGAGGCAAGCCTCGAACGTTCTCGTTCGTTGTGGGACAAAAAAATCGAATACAAAGGTTTGGATAAAGATGCGTATGGAGCAAGAGGCGAAAAACTAATTACGCTAGAAAAAGCGCTGTATCTTCCTGATTACGATGGTCCTATTCACATTATTATTGGTATTGACGAAGAGCCCATTAAAAATACCCTTCAAACGTTAATCGGCCAACTTTGGCTTATTTTGGGTTTATTATTCGCGGGCGTACTTACCGTCATTTTACTGCAAATTGCTTGGTCATTGAGTCCGCTTACAAAGCTACAAAAAGAATTAGCCGAGCTGAAGTCTGGTAATAAAAAGAGTCTAGAAGAAACCTACCCAAAAGAGATTTCTCCTCTAATCTTCGACCTCAACGCTCTGCTGTTCCATTACCAAGAATTACTAGAGAGAGCTCGCAATCATGCAGGTAACCTATCTCATGCACTTAAAACGCCACTTTCTGTTCTAAAAAATGAAGTTCAGACGTTAGAACCTGAGGCACAATCCCGTCTCCGAGCTCCAATCAATCAAATACAAGACCATATCGATTACCATTTGGGTCGTGCCCGTATGGCCGGATCGATGAACATATTATCAGTGAAGTCGAACCCAGCAGATCGTGTGGATGCTATCTCAATGGCGTTTGATAAAGTGTATGCGAGCCGAAGCATTACCTTAATTAATGAACTTGATTCAGAGCTGAATGTAGCAGTAGAGCAGACCGATCTCGATGAAATGCTAGGTAACTTGCTAGAAAATGGCTATAAGTGGGCCAACAGCATGATTCGTGTGCACTCCTCTCAGGATAAGGAAAATATACACATCATTATTGAAGATGATGGGCCAGGCATCCCTAAAGAGAAACTGAGTCAAGTAATCAAGAGAGGAGTTAGATTGGATGAAACAACCCCTGGCTCAGGTCTTGGTCTAAACATAGTCAGTGAAATGGCACACAGTTACCGAGGTCAATTAACATTGGATACAAGCGCTTTAGGTGGATTAAAAGCATCTTTAGTCTTACATCTCAGCCGAACATAAAGCATATAACACATAAACTTTGTTTTTCGGACCATGATCAGTAAACCGATGAAAATGAAGTCGATGTGAACAAAATCCAAGCAAAGCGTTAAAAGGGATAGCCTTCCACCCCGCTAAATCATACCTTTTTGTTGATTTGGATACGATTTGGGTTGCCCATTTATAAGTGGAATGATAGTATTCGCGCTCGCTTGAACAGTTCCTGTTTCAAGCTTTACCACGAACAACAAGGTCGCATTGTTGATTGTGAACATTTGATTTTTACTAATTTGAGAGTAAATACTATGAAATTCGAAGCAGTAGTACGTACTGAACTAGGTAAAGGTGCGAGCCGCCGCCTACGTCACGCTGGCAAATTCCCTGCAGTTGTATACGGCGGTGAAGAAGCAGCAGTAGCTATCGTTCTTAACCACGACGACATCGTAAACCAAATGGACAAGCCTGAATTCTACGAAGGCATCGTTCTAGTTATCGATGGCAAAGAAGTTAAAGTTAAGCCACAAGACGTTCAACGTCACGCGTTCAAGCCAAAAGTTGAACACATGGACTTCATCCGTATCTAATTCCCTACCAAGGAATTAATCGGATTAAATCCAAACCTTTTGCATAAAAGATAATCGGACTTACCAACCGAGACATCTAAAAAATTTCAAAACCCCGGAGTCTTACCACCTCCGGGGTTTTACTATATTTGGCATATAACATTTGATTTATGAACGGGCAATATACTTCACTAAAGTGATATCGGTCAGCGTCATACTCTCAATCACTTCCGACTCTTCATCTCCAGTACACACAAAACCACACTTCTTGTAAAAGTTAAGCCCCTGTTGATTAGTATCCAGTGCTTTCAAACTGATCTGCATAACTGACGTAGAGAGCAAACGTGTCTCTAACTCATCTAACAGTGCACTTCCTGCTCCTTGCCCATAATGTAGCGGCGTAACGTAGCAACATGTCACTAATGCCGTTTTATCTTCGCTGGTGTGGTTAGGTAACTCGTAACTTAAAAAGCCAACAATTTCTCCTTGCCTCTCAACTACGATCAATTGGGCCAGTTGCTCCGTCATCACTCGCGCCCACATCCTTTCTCGACGCTCAATCGTAAACTGCTCTATGTAGCTCTTTGGCATTAATCCTTTATACGCCACCTGCCAAGAATCAACGTGTATCTTGGCGATTTGGGCTACCTCCTTTTTGAGTGCGTCCCTTACTGTGTATCTCATAAGCATCCTTTCTTAGCGTTCACCACTTACAAATTCTTTTAACCCTACCCTTTAAACCAAAGCTCAAAGATAACAGCTACAGTCGCAACGCTTTACATTAATCCATTTCATTTTCATTAATTAAATGATAGTTCACATCATAATATTCGAAGAAGAACGATCCATTATTTACTTTTCATTTTGACTCATTAGGTTGAATCTATTTGTTTAAACTCTCGAGTGTCCAATGCGGAATAAGCACGATAAGGTATCGGATGAGGATAAATAAACGATGCTTAAAGCATAAGATTTCTAAACGATCGCAATTATAGTAAAGAGATAAATACAATTTTTGATAGAGTTAGGCAGAATAAAGCCATGATCAAATGAGTTTAAGTTCTGTGCTGTTCATTATGCATACAAACCGCCCCCCCTCATCATTAGAGCGAAAATTTATAACGATTTGTGTCATGCCTATTAGGAAAAACATAAACTTGGCAAAATAATCACCAAAATCAGCGTAATACTTCGCAAAAATGCGCATTGATTCACACAAACAACACACATTCAATTAACTACCTCACAAAAAATAGAGCTAGCTATATAAAATAAATACTAAATACCAATTCTGTTTATTTATAGACGTAGTTTGCAGGCTTATTAATTCATTTCTCCGATAGAAGTATAAATAAGAGATAGATCACTAAAGTTTCACATTAATTCCGTATATTTCACGCCGTAACAATAACAAAATCACAAAGAAAGGATCCCTTATGAAGTTTTCCAAATCTCTTTTGGTAGTGGCAGTAGGCGCTGCGCTAGCAGGATGCGGCTCAGACAGCGACAATTCTCCAGTAACCTGCGAGACTGCAGATTCTTGTACTAAGTTCACCGTTCTCCACACTAACGATAACCATGGTCGCTTTTGGCATAACAGCGACGGCGAATACGGCATGGCTGCGCGTCACACTTTAATCGAATCTATCCGCGCAGAAGTCGAAGCAAAAGGCGGTGAAACCATTCTGCTATCTGGCGGTGATATTAATACCGGCGTACCAGAATCAGACATGCAAGATGCGGTTCCAGACTTCGTAGGGATGAACCTACTTGGTTACGATGCAATGGCTGTCGGTAACCACGAATTTGATAACTCACTAGATATTCTCGATATGCAGGCCGAGCTAGCTGACTTCCCTATGCTGGCTGCGAATATCTATAAAAAAGATACAAACGAGCGTTACTTCGACCCTTACAAAGTATTTACTATCAACGGCCTTAAGATCGCTGTTATTGGTCTAACAACGCAAGACACTGCGAAGCTAGTCAATCCAGACAACGTATCAAACATCCATTTCGAAGACCCTCAAGTAGAAATCAAAAAGGTACTGAAGGAAATCGAAGAGAACGAAAAGGTAGACCTAGTATTTGCAACGACGCACATGGGTCACTACGAAGATGGCAAAAACGGTAGTGAAGCACCAGGTGACGTTAAACTCGCTCGCTCTCTTGAAGAAGGACAGCTAAACGCTATCATCGGTGGTCACTCGCAAAACCCTGTATGTATGGAACCAGGTACCAATGAGTATGCTGATTTCAAACCTGGGGATGATTGTGCCCCAGACCAACAAAAAGGCACTTGGATTATGCAAGCGCATGAGTGGGGTAAATATGTGGGTCGTGCAGACTTCGAATACTACGACGGCAAGCTTCACTTAGCGAACTACGCACTGATTCCTGTAAACCTTCTAGACGAAAACGATGAAGTTATCGGTGAACGAATTCAACAAGATGCAACAGTAAAAGCGTTACTACTGCCATACCAACAACAAGGTCAAGAGTTATTAGATGAGAAGATTTCTAATACGACGGGTAAGTTAGAAGGTGATCGTAACGTAGTTCGCTCTCAACAAACTAACCTAGGTCACCTACTCGGCGAGGCATACCGTACTTACAAAACGGTAAATGCTGACTTTGGTGTGATGAACTCTGGCGGCGTGCGTGATTCAATCCAAGATGGTGATATCACTTACCGTGACGTACTAACGGTTCAGCCATTTGGTAACTTCGTGACTAAAGCAACTATGACAGGTAAAGAAGTTAAAGAATACCTAGACGTGGTTGCGACGAAATCTGCAGGGTCTGGTGCTTACGCTCAACTAGATAACATCACTTTAGATGTAAACTGTGATGCTGGCTCAGTAACCATTACCGATATTAACAATAAAGGCTTCGATCTAAACGAAACGTACACATTCTCTGTAATCAGCTTCAGTGCTGCTGGTGGCGATAACTATCCAATCATCGATGTTCAATCTACACAGCTAACCGATGCATACGTTTTGCGCGAGTTCTTCGTAAACAACCCACAAATCTCTGCGGATAACTACAACAAGAACTTAGAGAACGTCAAGTACTTCAGTAATGGCCAACCAGTAAAAGGTTGTCCTGCAACTGGTAGCTAATACTCAACACCTTACCCCTGGCGCTAAGAGCTTTTACAAGCAATTTCGTCAGGGCTTTCCTTAAAACCGAAGCTTTGTGCTTCGGTTTTTTATTTTCGATAAATTACTGAAAACTCTCCACCTTCACAATATGTTCAAAAATTGTTCATTTGTGTTATTGACGCCCCTGTGTTGGGCTTCTATGTTTGATAAGGTCTTTTAAATATGCAGGTTCATCGGCTAAATTTCGCGAAACATTTTCAATCGCACAGTCAATGATTCTGAGAAAGATGTGAATGGCGTTACAAACACTGCTCTCAAACAATTTGTCTTTGGACTTCAAACGATGGTGATGTGCCTCCACGCGCACACTAATGAGCAGCGATCTGGACGTCAATGTGTTCAAACTGCTGCCATCGAGTTCTGGAGGTCAAAAATGAAACGAGCCAGCAATAGCTACAGACTCCAAATGATCAAAGAAGTAGTTACCCGTAGAGAGCGTGAAGCTTGTACGGATCCTATGGCGAGATATATTCATCAACTGATGGATGAACGCCCAACAAGTAAATTAGATGTTGAATTCAATCATCGATTTTCAGGAAATCACTTCGACGAACAAGCGGGAGGCTGGGTTAGCGACCGTTGGTCGATGAAATAACGCCAATTACCGCTCTATAGGGAAAATGGATAGGAGATTCCCGGTTCTTAAAGGACACCTTGCCGGACCGGGAATATGTAAAAGCCTAATCAGAACCGAAAGCGAAGGCGTAACCCCACAGACTGAACAAGAATTCTAGAATAAGTCTTGTTGAGGCGATGACTCATCTTGAAGCTGTTCTGGCTTCGTCTTCCCTGCCAACATCTTTCTTCTGTACCTTTGACGACACAACTTAATAACGTGCAACTGCTGAGCGGGGGTTAAGTTAAGCCAATTAAACCTTTCCTCTCTCTTTCTCATACACCCCTTGCAATACCCTTTTTCATCAGAGGTACATACTCCAACACAAGGGCTTGGGACAGTAAAAAACTCCAGTTGCTCCATACTAAAACCGCTCTTTCCATATTAGGGCGTATTGGCCTAGTTTAAATAATGAGAAGATTAGTCAGCAACAAAACTTGTTATATACTTCGTTATGTCAAAAACATACGAAACCATAACCTTATGCTGACAAAAACAGTGTTTTATTACTTATACTTACCGCGTTTATAAAAACGGAGTCTATAAAATGAAGCTTAGCCTAAAAACGTTAGTTACAGCAATCTCTCTCCCTGTTCTTATGACTGCTTGTGCTAGCAACGGTGATGATGTGAAAGAAATAACGGCTCAAGATTTGCAGCACCACAACTGGGAACTTGTTCAAGTTGATGGCAAAAATATCGTTCTAGACGAACACCAAAAAGCGGCTCGCCTAGAAATCGGTGAAAATCTAACCGCAAACGGCAACGCAGGTTGTAACAACTTCTTCGGTCAAGCCGAGCTGAAAAACAACCAACTACGCATCGAAAAAATGGGCATGACCATGAAGATGTGTATGGAAGATCAAATGAAGATCGAAAACGCAATGACACAAACACTATCTAACTGGAGCGATATCACGCTAACTAAAGATGGTCTTGTTCTGAAAAGTGCCGATCACGAATTGACGTTTACACTACGTGACTGGGTAAACTAATCCCAACTAAGTAAACCAGATAGTATTTTGAAAGCAGCCAGACGGCTGCTTTTTTTATGTCGACGAGTCATTAGTCGTGTATGCCAAAATCATTTAAGTGGCCAACTTTCTTTCTCTTTTCGCCCTCAATTCCATGCTTTAGACATCAATTTTGCTCTGTAAAACAACCTATTCATATCTCTGGGGACAATAATTTTCAATTACTTGAAAGAATATCCTCAAACAAACGGTCCGCTCCTAAAATGACACCAAATTTGTCCTTTCTTCGTTTTGCTTCACATTGAGAGTAATTCTTTGAATCAATGAGTGATTCCGTTTGGGATTGGCATTGATAATAGAGAGAGATGAATTACTATCCTTGTAACAGAGCGGAACGACTTGCGAAAACATCAATAGAAACGAAAGCAAGCACCAAAAGACATAACACGGAATAGATATGAAAAAGCTACTCAGCAGCATTGGCATTTTAGCCACGACTTTTGCGACACCTTCTTTTGCCGATTCATCAGTGAATAGCGAATGGCAAAAAATCGAACAACAAGCCGACGGGCAATCCGTCTACTTTCATGCTTGGGGCGGAAGCCAAGAAATTAATCGCTACATACAGTGGGCGAGTAGAGAGCTAAAATCACGTTATAACGTGACGCTAAACCACGTTAAAGTAACTGATATTTCTGAGACCACTACTCGACTTATCGCAGAAAAAGCGGCAGGCAAAAACAGCGGTGGCAGTGTTGATATGGTTTGGATCAATGGCGAAAACTTCAAATCAATGAAGGATAACCAATTGCTATTTGGTCCTTTTGTCGAAGGTTTGCCAAGCTGGCAATATGTGGATAAATCTCTACCAATTGATGTGGACTTCTCCGAGCCAACAGAAGGTCTAGAAGCACCTTGGGGAGTAGGACAATTAGTGTTTATCCATGACGAGCAAACCCTCCATAACCCTCCAAAATCATTCGCAGAAATGCTGAGCTATGCAAAAGCGTTCCCGAATCGCCTGACTTACCCTCGACCACCAGAGTTTCATGGCACAAGCTTTATCAAAGCATTACTCATTGAACTGTCTAACAACGCCCCTGAGCTGCAACAACCAGTTACCGATGACACGTTTGAACAAGTCACTCAACCGCTGTGGTCTTATCTAGATGAGTTCCATAAAGTCGCTTGGCGCGGTGGTAAGCAGTTTCCAGGCGGTACAGCAGAAACCCTTCAGCTACTAGATGATGGTCAGACTGACCTGGCGATTACCTTTAACCCGAACGCGGTTTTCTCTGCGCAGTCGAGCGGTAATCTTGCAGAGAGCACCAAAGCGTACGCAATGGACGCAGGAGCACTCTCAAATATCCACTTTTTAGCGATTCCTTGGAACGCAAATGCCAGTGCTGGTGCACAAGTTGCGATAAACTTTTTATTGAGCCCTGAAGCACAGTCTCGCAAAGGTAACCTAAACATCTGGGGCGACCCTTCGGTACTAAGCAACCAATACCTAACTGGTTCGGCCAAAAACACTCAACAATTCAAATCTATCGCTGAGCCACATCCAAGTTGGCAAGCGGCGTTGGAAAAAGAATGGTTGAAACGCTACGGGAATTAGTAAGAATCCATGTTAAGAGCGCTGTATTTAGTCATTATCGCAGTTTGTATTTTGCCTACCATTCCGGGACTACTTGGAGTGGTGGTCTCTGCGCTCGGTTATGTACCTCCTATCGGTCTACACCACTTTTCTTTTGATGGCTTCAATGCCGTCTTTGATTGGGAAGGTGTTTGGACATCCATCGGGTTTACTTTCTACTCCGCCATTTTCAGTAGCTACTTGGCTTGCTTCATCACGTTTGCAATTCTACAAGCCTCTTGGGGCAGCAAGTTTTGGCGAAAAATTGAAGTTAGCCTTTCCCCACTTCTCGCTATGCCGCACGTCGCGTTTGCAATTGGCTTTGCGTTCTTGTTTGCCCCAACTGGTATGGGCGTTCGTGTTCTCAACCAACTGTTTGGTTACGACCAGAATGCACAAACGGTGAATGACTTAGCATTGCTGATTAAAGACCCACATGCACTCGGTTTGGTCATCATGCTTGCGATTAAAGAAGTGCCGTTTTTATTGTTGATGAGCATTCCGATCCTTCAGCAATTGAAAGTCGACAAGATTGAAAAAGTCAGTCACTCGATGGGCTACAGTTCCGCGCAAGCATGGTGGAAATGCGTATTTCCGCAATGGTTAGCAAAACTTCGTTTCCCAATGCTGGCGGTATTGGCTTACAGTTTGTCCGTTGTCGATGTCGCCCTGATTATTGGCCCTACCAACCCACCGACGTTTGCGGTTTTGGTATGGCAATGGTTTAACGATCCAGATTTATCGCTCCTACCAAGAGCTGCCGCTGGCGCAGTAATACTGTTTGCGATCGCTAGCCTTTTGATTGGATTTGCACGCTTAATGGAATGGTGTATTACCAAAGGCTTCAAACGCTGGCAGTACTCTGGTCGAAACGGGTTTCGTTTACCCGGTAAAACCCTATTTTCACTGATTGCTCTACTTGCACTTCTAATGATTCCACTCATGGTGGTGTGGAGTTTTGCCCAACGTTGGCGCTTTCCAGATTTGCTCCCAAGCCGTTACAGCCTGCGTTTTTGGGAATACGAATGGCACAGTATTCTAGGGACTCTAGAACAAAGTATGTCAATCGCCCTAATCAGCGCGACTGTCGCGCTAGTTCTTGCTTTAATAGCACATGAGTATCGTCTCCGTTATCGCTGGCAGGTGCCCGGTTACATCATCGCCATCCCGATGCTGATTCCTCAGCTATCGGTGCTATTCGGTATGCAAGTTGTGACGCTGTACTTAAACAGTAATGCGTATTTCTTTTGGGTATGTTGGGCGCATGTATTCTTTGCGTTCCCATTTATTTACCTCTCGCTAGACGGTCCGTGGCGCAGCTTCGACAACGGCTTAACTCGCGTCGCACTCAGCTTGGGTAAATCACCGATGCAAGCTTGGTTAAAAGTGAAACTACCAATCCTCCTGCCTGCGATTGCATTCGCGTGGGCTGTCGGTATTAGTGTCAGTCTGGCGCAATACCTACCGACATTGGTGCTAGGGGCTGGGCGCATTAGCACCATCACAACCGAAGCCGTTGCACTATCCAGTGGTTTTGACCGACGTGTCACCGCTATTTACGCCATTTGGCAAGCTCTGCTGCCATTCTTGTTCTTTTCTTTTGCGATACTGCTTAGCCACTTGCACAGGAAGTATCGCCGCTTGTCTATAAAAGGTTTACTACTGAATGAGTCTTTGTCTCGAAAACCTCGCCATCCGTAAAACCAATGGCGACGCGCTTTTTTCAGCGTTCAACATGACCGTAGAAAAAGGTGAAATCGTTACCCTGATGGGGCCTAGCGGTTGTGGTAAATCCACTTTGTTGGATGCCATTGCCGGGCACCTATCCGCCGAGTTCAACTACTCTGGATCCATTACGCTTGATAACGAAAAGTTGGATGCCCTCCCTGCCCATAAGCGTCAGGTCGGTATTCTATTCCAAGACGATTTGCTCTTCCCTCATTTAACGGTGTGGGAGAACCTTGCCTTCGCGCTACCAAACTCAATCAAAGGTGAAGAGCGTAAAGCTCACGCTATGCAAGCACTGAAGAACATTTCATTGACCAAACTAGCAGAGTCCTTTCCTGACCAAATTTCGGGAGGGCAACGTGCCCGTATCTCATTGACTCGTATGCTGCTAGCAAAGCCGAAAGTTGCGCTACTTGATGAGCCCTATAGCAAGCTGGATAAAGACCTGCGCGTGCAATTTCGCAATTGGGTGGTCGAACAATTGCAGCAAGCGAACATCCCTACTTTGATGGTAACGCACGATGAAGATGATATTCCTGATGGCAGCCGCTGCATAAACTGGCCGTGGGAGACAAATCATGCTTGATAGCCTGAGTATAAAGCTCATCCGCAAACCGCTGGCACTCAGTGCGACATATATCGATAAATGTGGTATCACTGCAAATCAGACGACAGTATTTGGTTTTGTGCTTGGCTGTTTTGCCCTGCCTGCTTTGATCGCCGAACAGTACTTGTTGGCGTTGCTGTTTATTTTGCTGAACAGAATCTGTGATGGGTTAGACGGGGCACTGGCAAGGATTCAGGGCATTACCGATGCGGGTGGTTTTCTTGATATCAGCTTAGATTTTTTGTTCTATTCGTTGATTCCTTTTGGCTTTGTGCTTGCCAACCCAGAGCACAATGCCGTTGCAGGCGCATTTTTGATTTTTTCCTTCATCGGCACTGGTAGTAGCTTTTTGGCTTTTGCCATCATGGCAGGAAAACAAGGCATCGATAATCCGGTATATAAAAACAAATCGCTTTACTACATGAGCGGCTTAACCGAAGGTACAGAAACCATTGGCTGCTTGGTTTTATTTTGTTTGCTACCGCAACACTTTGCCGTCATCGCGTATATCTTTGGCGCGGCATGCTGGTTTACTACTTTTACACGTATTTATTCAGGATTTCATACGCTTAACGATCATTAATACTGCTTAGACAATCGCGTTTCCTTAAGGGACAAGCCGCTAAGCCACTGTTTTATAAAGCACCAAAACGCAGGTTAAATTGGGGTATATACTCTTTGAATGAAGAAACCATTCGGAGGCTATATGAAAAAACAGATTAATTTAGGCATGTTGCTCACCATTACTTGTGCGCTCGTGCTTGGCGGCTGTAGCTCACCTAACCCGTACGGAGATGCATACGGCTCATCCGACACTCGCAAAGTTCAGCAGGTTTACTACGGCACAGTAGAAAAAGTAGAACCCGTAACCATTGATGCCTCTACCCAATCCAATGCCATTGGCACCATCGCTGGTGCTGCCGTGGGCGGGATCTTAGGCTCAAAAGTTGGGGGCGGTTCTGGCTCGGATATCGCTGCCATTGGTGGTGGTCTATTGGGTGGCTATGCAGGCAGCAAAGCGGCTGAAGCAACCGCGAAAAGAAATGGCGTGAATCTTACCATTCGTTTAGAGGACGGAAAGATTATCTCTATTGTTCAAGAAGCAAATCCAAACATGATTTTCCAACCAGGCCAAGCGGTCCAAATCAATGTTTCTGGTAATGACGCCAGAGTCGTTCCTCGTTAATTCGGACGAACCAAACCTTTGGCCTGCTTTAATTCAAACACCTAACCCGCGCAAGCTTACATCACTGGCTTGTTAACTTGCGCGTTTCTTTTCGTATCAAACTTGATCGTCGTCAATGGAACATCAATCTCCCACACCTTTCGATGTTCAAATGACATCAAGTTGCTAGCATGAGCCCATTCCAGATAACTTTGGGCTTGTTATGACTCCGACTGTTGACCACGTACTCCTTAATATCGCGCTAAACCTCAGCTCTAATCGCTCTCATGAGCAGCAATATCAAAACCTCATTGATGGGGTCGCGCAAGTATTCCCATGTGATGCGAGCTGCCTGTTTATCTTCGATGAGGATGGGTTTCTGACTCCTGTCGCGGTAAAAGGCTTATCTAGCTCGGTCTTAGGTCGTCGCTATTTCCCCAAAGCACATCCACGCTTAGATGCCATTATTCATAGCCGTGAGCCGGTGCGTTTCGATGCCGATTGTTCATTGCCTGATCCTTTTGACGGCACACTATTAACCGAAGACCAGTGCATTGATGTTCACGATTGCATGGGCTTTAGCTTGTATGTGGAAGGACAACTTGTTGGCGCGTTAACCATGGACGCCCTAACCATTGGCGCATTTGATGACATTGACCCTGTCGCTATCGAAACCTTTGCGGCTTTGACCGCTGCGACATTGCGTAACATTGCTCAATTAAAAGCACTCAAAGCGCAAAACCAGAAGCAAAAAAGCGTCACTCAAACCCTTATCCAGCAAGCCCGTTCTCAACATGGCGAAATGGTGGGTTTGAGTCCGCAGATCAACCAGTTACAAAACAACATTGCGACCGTTGCTCAATCAGATTACGCGGTACTTATCACAGGAGAGACCGGTACTGGTAAAGAACTGGTCGCGCACTCGGTGCACGCGCAATCTCATCGTAGCGATAAGCCGATGATTTACGTCAACTGTGCGGCCCTGCCTGAAGGTCTAGCTGAAAGTGAACTGTTTGGCCATGTCAAAGGCGCATTTACAGGTGCTAATAGCCACCGTGCCGGTAAGTTTGAACTGGCAGACGGTGGAACGATTTTCCTTGATGAAGTAGGCGAACTGCCTTTGATTTTGCAAGCAAAATTGCTGCGCGTAATTCAGCAAGGCGAGCTGCAACGTGTAGGTAGCGATCAGCATTTGATGGTCAATGTGCGCATCATCGCCGCGACCAATCGACAATTAGAAAAAGAGGTCGAAGCTGGCACGTTTCGAGCAGACCTTTTCCACCGTTTGAACGTGTTCCCAATCCAAGTCCCCCCACTGCGTGCCCGTGACGGGGATATTCCCGTTTTAGCAGGATATTTGTTGGAAAAAGTACGCCAACAATTTAATGCACCCAATCTGCACGTTCATCCTAAAGTGTTGACTCAATTGGAATCTTTACCTTGGTACGGAAACGTGCGCGAGCTCGAACATACGTTAACTCGCGCGGCTTTGCACGCCATTCAACAAGGCGCAAGCACGATCATGCTTAACCATTTCGACACCTCATTGGCTCTCGATGATGTAAAAAACACATCGCATTATCTACCTAAAGAAAGCCAACCAATGCGAGAGCTAATAGAAAGCTATCAACGTGATTTAATTGAACATGCTTTAAGCCAAACTGGTGGCGTTTGGGCAAAAGCAGCGGAGTTTTTGCAAATGGATCGCGGGAACTTATATCGAATGGGTAAAAAGCTCGGGATCAATAAATAAACAACCGCAAGAAGCCGATGTGATTAAGACATCATTCGCGTTGTCTTAATTACATCACCCGCCCTATCAAAAACACACAAAATCATTAAAAATCAACAATATAAAAATTGGCACGCATTCTGCTCTCTAGTGGTCAACATCACGACTATTAAAACAATCACTGGAGAACCCAATATGTTCTGTATTCAATGTGAACAGACAATTCAAACCCCTGCTGTCAAAGGTTGTTCTTTTGCACAAGGCATGTGTGGCAAAACTTCTGAAGTATCAGACCTACAAGACGTGTTGGTTTACACACTGCAAGGGGTTTCTTTTTGGGCATCAAAAGCACTTGAATTCAACATCATTAACGATGAAATCAACCAATGGGCACCCAAGGCATTTTTCTCTACATTGACGAACGTCAACTTCGACCCTGAACGCATCCTAGAGTTAACTTCTCAAGCTGCAACGTACAAAGCATTGCTAAAAGAGCAAGTGATGTCTGCTGCGACTTTGTCAAACACCAACCTTACTGACATTCCTGCCGTTGCCAACTTCGAGCTACCAAACAGCGCAGAAGCGATCTTAGCTTTTGCTCCTCAAGTCGCGGTTAACCGTGGTAAGGACCAAGTACATGAAGATGTTATTGGCCTACGCCTACTTTGCCTATACGGACTTAAAGGTGCAGCCGCGTACATGGAGCACGCACGTGTTCTTGAGCAAACCAGCAACGATATCTATGCCGAATATCATGAAATCATGGCGTGGTTGGGCACCGATCCTGCAGATCTCGGCGAACTACTTGATTGCTCAATGCGCATTGGCCTGATGAACTACAAAGTGATGGAAATGCTCGACCAAGGTGAAACAACGACCTTCGGCCATCCAGAACCAACCACGGTGAACGTCAAGCCAGTAAAAGGCAAATGTATTCTTGTCTCTGGCCATGATTTGCATGACCTAGAAAAAATCCTGCAACAGACCGAAGGCAAAGGCATTAACGTTTACACCAATGGTGAAATGCTGCCTGCACACGGCTACCCTGAGCTGAAGAAATACTCTCATCTTGTCGGTAACTACGGCAGCGCATGGCAAAACCAGCAGAAAGAATTCGCCAACTTCCCAGGCGCAATCGTAATGACGTCAAACTGTTTGTTGAATCCAAATGTGGGTCAATACGCAGACCGTCTATTCACCCGTAGTATTGTTGGCTGGCCTGGAGTGGCTCACATCGAAGGCGATGATTTTAGCCAAGTGATTGAATGTGCTCTAGCGCAAGACGGTTTCCAACACGATGAAATCGAACACCACATCACGGTTGGTTTTGGTCGCAATGCACTGATGAACGCCGCCCCTGCGGTTATCGACCAAGTGAAGCAAGGCAACATCAAACACTTCTTCCTAGTCGGCGGCTGTGACGGCGATAAAGCGGAACGTAGCTACTACACCGATTTTACGGCTGAAGCGCCAGAAGATACGCTCATCCTGACGTTGGCGTGTGGTAAGTTCCGCTTCAACAAGAATACGTTTGGTGATATCAACGGCATCCCTCGCCTATTGGATGTGGGCCAATGTAACGATGCTTACTCTGCAATCCAGCTTGCACTTGCACTGGCGAAAGAGTTTGACTGTGACATCAATGAACTACCACTCACGCTTGTGCTTTCTTGGTTCGAGCAAAAAGCGATCGTTATCTTGCTAACACTATTTGCATTGGGCGTGAAAGGCATTTACACAGGCCCTACTGCACCGGCATTCCTAACGCCAAACCTAATCGCCATAATCCAAGAGAAGTTCGATATGCGCAGTATTGGCAATGTTCAGGATGATCTAAAAGCCATCCTAGCAGCTTAATAAACTTGCTTGTTCGCGCCTCCTTACGTGGAGGCGCTCTCTATTTCGAACTAAAAATAGCCACAACCAAAGAGATTGTTATGTTTTTTGAATGGCAAGGTAACCAACCCGTCACGCTCCGTTGCATCGACAAATACTTCGAAACACACGACACAGTCAGCATCAAATTGGCCGAACTAACCGAATCACTTCTGTTTCAGTTTAAGCCTGGCCAGTTTATTAACTTGGGCGTCGAAGTTGATGGAAAAATGGAGTTTCGTGCCTATTCAATCAGCTCGATCAATGAAGACGATCACCTTCAACTCACCATCAAACGAGTATCTGGCGGTAAAGTATCGAACTACATCGTTGACTCGCTGCTGCTTGGTGATACCGTTCAAGCATTACCACCAGCGGGCGAATTTAACTGCATTGACCATCCACCCGTTTTACGTGATGGCGAAACAAAAGCCTTGCTTATCAGTGCAGGTTGCGGCGTCACGCCCGTATTTTCGATGGCAAAACACTGGCTGAGTAATCAAGATGAAAACGACAACGATGTGGACATCGCATTTCTTCATATCGCACGCAGCCCAGAAGAGACGATTTACTACGATCAGCTAGAAACGTTCGACGCTGTGTATCCCAACTTCCATTTAAAGCTGTTGCTGAAAAACCGCGAAGGAACGTCACACCCACAAGGTCGTTTGAATGCCGACTGGCTTAAAGAGCTTGTTCCTGATTTCAAACAGCGCACCGTTTACCTGTGTGGTCCAAGCCAGTTTATGCAAGATGTTCACGGCTATTTGAATGACCTTGGTTTTGACATGACGAACTTCTACCAAGAGAGTTTTACGCCTGCGACTGGCGCAGAAACATCGGTCTCCGATGAAGTTGTTTGTGTTTCTGTTCCTGACTTTGCTCAAACCATCGATGCGCAAAAAGGTCAGATACTGGCCGATGTGCTTGAAGGCGCAGGTTTACCATTAATCGTCGCTTGTCGTAGCGGCATTTGTGGCTCGTGCAAATGCAAGGTTCGTCAAGGCAACGTCTCTTCCACCAGCCTAGAAACATTAACGCCAGAAGAAATTGAACAAGGCTATGTGCTCGCCTGCTCATCAACCATCGAAGCGGATCTTGAAGTGCAGATTGGTTAGTTTTCCAAATACAAAAAAGCGCCGCGATACGTCTGTCTAGTTGTTTCGCGGCGCTTTTTTTGATGTTACTTCTGTTGCAACAAACGTCTTTTAGCTAAATAACAACACTTTCAATGCAGCTTCGCTGTCTACGTCCATAAACTCTGGTGGGTTATCCAGACGCTCACGGAATGTCAACTCTGGCGCTTCTTCTTTCATGCTTTCAATCAAGAAATCACTGGTCACTGATGGTGAGTTCACACATGCCATCACTTGACCGCCTTCTGCCAACAAATCCGGCAATCGACGTAGAATCTTTTTGTAGTCTTTAGTCAGCGCAAAGCTGCCTTTCTGGAATGAAGGCGGATCGATGATGATCATGTCATACTGACCAGATTTCTTAATCTTACCCCAAGATTTAAAGATATCGTGCCCCATAAAGCTTACCTGGTTGATGTTATGACCATTTAGCTTGTGGTTCTCACGACCTTTAGACAGCGACGCTTTCGCCATGTCGACGTTAACCACTTTATCTGCGCCACCCGCAATGGCAGCGACAGAAAAGCCACACGTGTAAGCAAACAAGTTGAGCACGTTTTTATGCTTGGCATTTTCCCGTACCCAATCACGACCGTAGCGCATGTCCAAAAACAGACCGAAGTTTTGGTTGCGGCCAATATCCAATTGGTATTTCAAACCGCTTTCTTCAACGACAGGGCGAGCGTCTAATTCACCGACAAGCACTTCTGAAGGCGCACCATCGGCATAACGGTGCTGAAGAACCATAGTGCGACCTTGCTTGTCTGCCCACAGTGGTGATAGTGCCAACGCATTGAGGCCGCTTTTCAGCTCAGCGAGAAACGCGTCGTCGACTTCTTTAAACAAGTTGATGATCAACTGACCTTGTAACCAATCACAGGTAATTTGCTCTAAGCCCTCAAAACGGCGGCCACGACCATGAAACAGTCGACGAATTTCATTCGGAGCTTGCGCGAGCTCGGTTTCTAGATGCTGAAAAAACAGCGGAAGTTGTGATGCTTGCATCGAGTTCTCTTATTAGTTTTCTTTGTGACGGTTATTTGATCGTAGGCCAGTTCAGTTCCCAGGGGGAAAGCCAAGTATCCAAACCCTGAGAGACGATTTCACTGTGCCATTTGTTACCAAGCACTTGGTATTCTCGTGGATCGCAAACAAAGCAATATTGCTCATCTCGGTATTGGAAGCAAAGTGAAAATGCATGCAGATAACCGCGATCAGCCTCATTGCCTGCATTGTAAATCTGGTCGCCAACAATACCTGAGCCAACCGATTTTAATGCCACGCGGATTTGATGCGTTTTACCAGTGTGTGGCTTACATAAAAATAGGCGCTCTCCGGGCTCTGCCGCAAGAGAGAAAAACTGGGTAACGGCTGGGTTATTTTTGCTGTTGACCAGCTTCCATGATGAACGGCGCGAACGCTCCATATCACCAACGACCAAACCTTGTTTCTTTTTCGGCTTTTTAGAGCCAATCGCTAGGTAGAACTTTTCTACTTGGCGGTCAGCGAAGGCTTGCGATAACGCACTGGCCGCTTTGGCGTTGCGTCCGAGGAGCAGAATACCCGATGTCATTTTATCCAAGCGATGGATAAGATAAAGCTGCTCATCACCACTCTGCTTAGCCACTTCTTGCAGCAGCATTGTGTCGCCATCGTCTTTATGAACAGAGACGTTGGGATGCTTATTGATGATCAGAAAATCGGGATGGGTATGTAGAATATCGAACATAAAAAACTGGCTCCACGTTTGGAGCCAGCAGTATACATAAGTTATCGGACAAAGCTATCGAGGCTTGCCCCCAAGGTATTTGCTAAAGCTTCTTCGAGAAAATGCCAGCAAGACCAATGATTGCGATACCCAGCAGCATGATTTCACCTTTGCCACTGTCAAAGCCAGACTTAATCCCCATGAAGGCAACGATAGCAATCGCAACAGGAATCAGGTATTTAACTAGGTTGTACCACAATCCAAATAGCGGGAAGGATACTTCGCCGTCATTAGTGATCTCTTTTTCTAGCTCAGCACGGCTTAGGCGCCATCCAGCAAAGATACAAACCAACATACCACCAACCGCTAGGAAGATTTTGTCCGTTAGCAAGTCGAAAATATCAAAGGCACCTGTACCGAAAAGCGTTGGTCCCATTCCACCTAACGATAGTGACGCAAAAATACATAATGCCGCCATAACTGCACTTGCAGACAGAACAGCGTTAGAGCGCTTCATGCCTTTCTCGTCGATTAGGTAAGACACGACAACTTCCAATAGTGATACTGAAGAAGTTAATGCCGCCACCGTCAAACCGATGAAAAATAGCAACGCGAATAGCAACCCAATCACACCGCCCATTTCAGCAAATAGCTGAGGAACGACAACGAATACAAGACCAGGGCCTGCTGCAGGCTCCATGCCAAAGGCAAACATTGCTGGGAACATAGCAACACCAGCAAGAATCGCGACACCTGTATCCATAGCTGTAACCATACCGGTTGTTTGAACTAGGTTCTCTTTCTTCTTCAGGTAAGAACCGTACGTCATCATACAACCCATACCTAAGCTAAGTGAGAAGAACGCCTGCCCTAGTGCAGCAAGAACTACGTTGCTGTCGACTTTAGAAAAGTCCGGCATGAATAAGAACTCAAGGCCCGCCATTGCACCTGGCAGCATCAAGCCTTTAACAGAAACAACGATTAGGATTAAGAACAGAAGCGGCATCAGAACCTTACCGGCTTTCTCAATACCACCCGAAATCCCTTTCATCACGATCATGACGTTAAGGAACAGGTAAACACCCATCCACATTAAAGGTTGAATCGGATCTGAGATGAAACCGCCAAAGCTGTCGCCAATTGCTTCTGGCGCGCTGAGTAGACCACCACCCACTTTAAAGATGTAGGCCAATGCCCAACCACCAACCACAGGGTAGAAGCCCATGATCAAAAGACCACTGAAGACTCCCATAACGCCAGTGAACGTCCAGCGTCGGTCAGTTGTTTTGAATGCACCTACGGCAGAAAGACCTGTCTTACGACCAATAGCGAACTCTGTCAGCATCACGCTAAAGCCGATAAAAATTACAAAGATAAGATAGATAGCAACGAATGCACCGCCGCCACTCTCACCTGCTGTGTAAGGGAATTTCCATATATTGCCTAAACCGACAGCGGAACCCGCTGCTGCCATTACGAAGCCTAGTTTAGACCCCCACGTATCACGTGGTGCTGCTGTATTAGTTGTAGCCACGCTTTTTCTCCAAAATTAGTTTGTTGTGTATGCATAGAGATAGGCGTCTAAAAAGTTTATGTAAAAATTATTGTACACTTATAAAATAAGCGTTCGACGCACTATGTCTAGAAAGTAAAGCAGCTCCCCTTTAAAATTGGAACCCCAAAAAAGTACATTTATCGCACAAGTGTCGAGTTACGCAGGTTAAATGCTGCTTTTTTGTTCAAAAGTTAAAGAATGACCTTATTTTTCACATTAAAATAACAGAATCAGCTGTTATGAAATTCGTTCCTCATATAAGGTCAATCCCATGTCTAAATGGGAAATCTATTCCCCCAACCCACTTTTATGCTTAATATCCTAGAAGGGCATATTACTCTGAGCGTATATGGACAAGTTTTATCACTTTCTTACTTTAGCTGGCATCGGGCTATATTGGTTATTGGTCGCAGGTGTGACCATTCGTGTCGTTTTAAAGCGCCGTGCAGTGAGCGTGTCTTTAGCTTGGCTAATGATCATTTATATCCTTCCCGTTCTGGGTGTCGCATGTTATTTCCTCTTCGGTGAACTGAACTTAGGCAGAAAACGGGCCGAACGCGCAAAAGAGATGTTTACACCATTCGAGAAGTGGTTCAGTCAGCTTAACGACTGTAACGCGCACAACCCAGAAACGATGGGAAGGCACATCTACCGAATTGATGAACTTTGTAACAACCGCCTTGGTCTTCCCGCATTGAGCGGTAATACATTGTCGCTGCAACAGTCACCTAATGAGATTTTGCATTCCATTATTGAAGACATCGAAAACGCGCAGAGCAGTATTCGAATGGTATTCTACATTTGGCATCCGGGTGGTTTGGCTGACTCTGTCGCTTCTGCACTTATCCAAGCGGCTAAACGCGGCGTAGATGTCAAACTATTGCTCGATTCAGCAGGTAGCCCGCGTTTTTTCAGAAGTCCTTGGTATCGAATGATGCAGGATGCTGGAATTGAAGTTATTCAAGCGTTAGAAGTGAAGATGTGGCGTATTTTCTTACGTCGTCTTGATCTTCGCCAACATCGCAAGATCATCGTAATTGATGATGAAATTGCTTATACAGGTTCAATGAACTTGGTTGACCCGGCTTACTTCAAGCAAAATAGTGGCGTTGGGCATTGGGTGGACATCATGGTTCGCATTACGGGACCAACGGTAAACGTATTGAGTGCCATCCACTGTTGGGATTGGGAAGTCGAAACTGGCGAACGTCATTTACCAAGACTACCTGAATGCAAGATCGATGAGAGTGAATTCCAACACCCTATTCAGGTTGTGCCTTCTGGCCCAGGTATGCCGGAATATCTGATCTATCAAGTATTAACATTGGCAATAAACCAAGCCAATCGCTCGGTACGAATCACAACACCATATTTCGTGCCCAATGCTGATTTACTCGAAACGTTAAAGATGACAGCACAACGAGGCATTGACGTTGAACTCATTATTCCCCATAAAAATGACTCTATGATGGTGCAATGGGCGTCACGCGCTTTTTATAGTGAGCTCTTGAGTGCAGGGGTCAAGATTTATGAGTTTTATGGTGGTTTGCTGCATACAAAATCTGTCGTAATTGACGACCAATTCTGTTTAGTTGGCACCGTAAACATGGATATGCGCAGCTTGTGGCTGAACTTCGAAGTGACCCTCGCCGTTGATGACGAAGAGTTCACCAAGCAAATGTCTTGGTTACAAGATAGCTATATTAAGCAATCTCACACTGTTGTATTGGAAGAGTGGGAGAAAAGGAGCCTATTTTCTCGGTTCTTAGAGCGAGTGTTCTATCTCTTCAACCCACTCCTCTAATACCTCAAATACACCGACTAAAAAACCTCCAGCGCTACATGCATCCTGCTGGAGGTTTGTTCTTTTAGCTCCCTATCTACACGATACCTCTCGACATCATTACCTGTTCATCTTGGCTGTTATTGGCTGATAGTCGACTTTTCCCTTGCATAACCTACGTCGTCCATGTTTTAAATATTCAAAACCGCAATATTTAAGACAGGGAACTTTTATGTCAGAGGGAAAAAAAACCAAACTCATTACCGCTGGCCGCGATAAAAAGTGGACAAATGGTGTTGTAAACCCACCCGTTCAACGCGCTTCAACTGTGGTATTCAATACCGTTGCAGAAAAGAACCAAGCCACCATTAATCGTGCAAACAAAACGTTGTTTTATGGTCGCCGAGGCACCAACACGCACTTTGCTTTCCAAGACGCAATGGTTGAGATTGAAGGTGGAGCTGGTTGCGCGCTTTACCCTTGTGGAACGGCAGCAATTTCAAATGCCATCCTCTCTTTCGTTGAAACTGGCGATCACATTCTAATGGTGGACACTTGTTACGAACCAACTCGTGACTTTTGTAACACCATCATGAAGAAAATGGGCATCGAAACCACCTATTATGACCCAATGATCGGTGAAGGTATCCGAGACTTGATTCAGCCGAATACCAAAGTCCTTTTCTTGGAGTCTCCTGGTTCAATAACCATGGAAGTCCAAGATGTACCTACATTAGCACGCATTGCCCATGAGCAAGATATCATCGTGATGCTAGACAATACATGGGGAGCTGGCGTGAACTTCTCTCCTTTCGAGCATGGCGTAGACATTTCCATTCAAGCGGCAACTAAGTATATCGTTGGACATTCAGATGTCATGCTAGGTACTGCTGTGGCTTCTGAAAAGTATTGGGATCAGCTTCGTGAACAAAGCTACCTGATGGGTCAGTGCGTTTCTCCTGACGACGCATACCTAGGTCTTCGAGGTATTCGCACGTTGGATGTTCGCCTAAGACAGCACGCAGAAAGCAGTTTAAAAGTCGCTCAGTGGCTCGCTTCTCGCCCAGAAGTTGATCATGTCCGCCATCCAGCTTTAGAAACAAGCCCTGGCCATGAGTTTTTCAAACGAGACTTCACAGGTGGAAACGGCTTGTTTTCATTTGTTCTCAAAACGTCTTATCCAAAAGCGACAACGGCTCTGCTTGATGGCATGAAACACTTCAGTATGGGTTACTCTTGGGGCGGTTATGAAAGCCTCATTCTAGCTAACGAACCTAAGAGCTTTAACAGCCTGAGAACCATAGCTCACCCACACTTTGAAGGTACTTTGGTTCGTATTCATATTGGCTTAGAAGACGTAAATGACTTGATCGCTGATTTAGAGGCTGGTTTTGCGCGTTATAATGCCTTAATGCTTGAAAAAGAAGCCTCCCTATAACAATGATTGAATCGCCCTGCATTGCGGGGCGTTTTTATAACTCTCTGACTTAATTAGAATTTACTAACATTCACCTGAACCACTAATTAATGTTAATCATTTGTGTTGTTTTTCAATTGAGCAGTCACAGAATGAAATAATGTGCCACAAATAGGCTTTCCAAATTTAGAGTTTCTCTCCTACTTTTTATCATTCATAAGAGGTCATACCACAAGGAGATAGTTTTGAAACTCAAATTTATAGTGCTAATGCTTTTTACCTTAGTTACCGTCCCAATAACCTCCGTATACGCTGCAACAGGTTATACCCAAACCAAGTATCCAATTGTTCTGGTTCACGGTTTGTTTGGTTTTGATACCCTGGCAGGCGTTGATTACTTTTTCGGAATACCACATTCCTTAACAAAAGATGGCGCTACGGTTTATGTTGCACAGGTATCCGCGACCAATAGTAGTGAAGTTCGAGGGGAGCAACTGCTTGCTCAAGTAGAAACCTTACTTGCAGCAACAGGCGCAGAGAAAGTCAATCTCATTGGTCACAGTCATGGTGGTCCAACAACGCGCTATGTTGCCTCTGTCCGTCCTGATCTAGTCGCATCAGTTACGAGTATAGGTGGCGTTAATAAAGGGTCTAAAGTAGCCGATTTAGTTCGTGGCACCGTATCTGAGGGTTCGGGTAGTGAGCAGCTAGCGGTAAAACTGGCGCAAGGCTTAACCACTCTTATTAATCTTCTATCAGGTGGTTCTGATCTCGACCAAGACCCTTTAGCCTCACTAGCAGCATTAACCACGGAAGGATCATTAGCGTTTAACCAACACTACCCGGAGGGAGTCCCTACCAGTGAATGTGGTAATGGTGACTTGCTAGCTTCAAATGGCGTTTATTACTACTCATGGACCGGATCATCCACTTTTACAAACGTTTTCGATCCGACCGACGCTGCCATGATGGTACTTGGCTTAGCCTTTGATGGGCCAAATGATGGCTTAGTTGGTGCGTGCAGCACACATTTGGGCAAAGTCATACGTGATGATTATCAAATGAATCATTTGGATGAAATTAACGGCCTACTCGGTATTCATCATCTTTTTGAAACCGATCCAGTCACGCTTTATCGCCAACATGCAAATCGTCTCAAACTTCAAGGTTTATAAGAGGTCATCACAATGAAGAAAGTCGCTCTCACCACTTTTATCCTGCTCTCGATATTTGGCGTGGGAGCGCTTTCTCTGTTGCAAAGCGACAAACAACAAGAGATAACCTCTAACCATTCGCAATCTCAGCAAGATATAGCCGCCGATGTCTCTTCCCCAAAAGACTTCTTCGAATATTCTCTTAGCCGGCTGGGCGAAGAAGATCTCGATACGATCAAAGCGGAAGTCAATGATGACACTTTAGCAAAGCAAACTCTGAATATTGATGCCAAACTTTTTCAAACCTACCTTTCCTACAAGCAAGCACTCTCTGCATTAGAGCCTTTTGAGCACAACCACCTAACGCTTGAACAGTTAACCATGCTGAATGAAGCAATACTGAACTTACAGCTTCAATACTTTAGCGAGGCGCAGATAACCCAATTGTTTGACGAAGAAAACCGACTTCGCCAACTTGCATTGGAAAAGCTGACGATTAAAACACAGGCATCGGATATCGAGAGTCAAGCACACCTTCTCAATCAAGCGTTATCAGAACAACCGGATTACATACGCGAAAGTGAACGCAATAACGCATTAGCAGAGCAGCTCGAGCAAGCTTCTCAGCTTGATTCACAAGACAAGTACATCGCCCGTGTTGCTCTGGTAGGAGATGCCGGAGCGCAGAGGCTGCAAAAGCTTGATGAGCAAAGAGCATCATTTAAAACTCAACTCGCCACTTACTTAAAGCAGCGTCAAAATATTCTGAATAGGGATTTTCTAGGGCAAGACGAAAAACAGGCAGAAATCATTGCTTTAAGAAAACAAAGCTTCGATGCCACTCAATGGCGTCGAATCGAAGCTTTGGAACGTATTCATGATAGCCAGAACTAACAACATTAGCTTAATAGCCAAACGTCACTTATTCTGCTTTTTAGGACATCCAACGATATGGTCATCCACCATGCCGACGGCTTGCATGAAAGCATAACAGATGGTTTCACCGACAAACTTGAAGCCTTTCTTTTTTAGGAATTTACTCATGGCTTTGGATTGCTCTGTCGAAGCTGGTACGTCACTCATATGTTGCCATTGATTGACGATTGGTTCACCGTCCACGAACTGCCACAACGCGTCTGATAAACTCCCGTACTCAGCAATTAACGCTTTGGCCGCTTTGGCATTACTGAATACCGAGTTAATCTTTCCGCGATGTCTCACAACATCGAAGTTTTCCACGATGTATTCAGCGCGTTCTTCATTTCTTTGTTCCAACGCATCTAGATCGTAATTCTCGAACGCTTCTCTGTAACCTTCGCGCTTTTTAAGGATGGTGATCCAGCTAAGCCCAGCTTGCGCACCTTCCAAAGTAATAAATTCAAACAGGACTTGGTCGTCATATACTGGCACGCCCCATTCGGAATCATGATATTCGCGCTCTAATGGGTGATTCATCGCCCACGCACACGTTTTTTGTTCTGTCATCTAACTTTACACGTCCGTTTTTTGTCAATATACGTAATCATACACAAAAAGCCACTCCTACAATTTAATAATAAGAGTGGCTTTCATACTCGCTATCTTGTACTAAATTACTCAATCAATATTCTCATTCCCAAAGGAATTGAATTTTTATTAAGTATTTCCGTAGATCTCTAGTATATAGTTATGCGTCTATTTTAATTACTATGCGCTTTAGACATTTGTTCCATTACTTCATCAAGGTTGAAGCTTGCCGCTTTTTGTCGCTGAGGGAACTCTTCAAATGTCTTAAGGAAATTCCCAACATATGTTTGCGCTGGAACCAACATGTACAAGTGATCAATTCGCCAATCTTGGTAGGTATTAGATGTTCTATCCGCTTCTTCGTACGGATCCATTCTTAAGTTAAACAATTTCGGTAAGCGAAGCGTTGTGAAAGGTTCTTGCCAAACTTTCAGTGTGCCTTCAGCTCGTTGTTCCATGAAAACAATCTTCCAATCGTCATAACGCAATGCCGTTAGTTGGTTGTCATCGTTAAAGTAGAAGATTTCTCGACGCTCTGTTTTGTCCGTCTTACCCGTCAAGTAAGGGAGGATATTATACCCGTCCAAGTGCACTTTGAACTCTTTGTTACCCACTTTATGGCCTTTTAACAACTCGTTCTTAACGTCGTCATCACCAGCTGCGGCAACAAGTGTTGGTAACCAGTCCATGTGATGCACTATGTTGTTTGACACTTGGTCTGGTTTGATATGTCCAGGCCAACGCACCATTGCAGGAACACGGTAAGCCCCTTCCCAGTTGGTGTTTTTCTCACTTCGGAATGGGCTAGCAGCTGAATCTGGCCAGGAGTTTTTATGCGGGCCATTGTCGGTTGAGTACAGAACAATCGTGTTATCTGTCACTTTAAGCTCATCCAATTTGTCCAATAACAAACCGACATGACTATCATGCTCTATCATCCCATCTGCATAATTGCTCAGATCCGAAGAGCCTTGAAGTTCTGGCTTCACATGTGTGCGCAGATGCATCCGTGTTGCATTCCACCACACAAAGAATGGTTTATCAGCTCTAACTTGTTTTTCCATAAAGTCCATTGCGGCAGATACAGTCTCCTCATCAATAGTTTCCATGCGTTTTTTCGTCAGCGGCCCAGTATCTTCAATACGACCATCTGCGTAAGAGTGAATAACACCACGAGGACCATATTTCTTCAAGAATTCAGGGTCTTTCGGGTAGTCAACATTCTCTGGTTCTTCTTCCGCATTCAAATGATACAAATTGCCAAAGAACTCGTCAAAACCGTGGCTTGTCGGTAAGAACTCATCTTTATCCCCCAAATGGTTCTTGCCGAACTGTCCCGTTGCATATCCCATTGGTTTTAGTAGATCAGCAATAGTTGGGTCTTCAGCTTGAAGTCCTATATTAGCACCAGGCAAACCAACCTTACTCAAACCTGTACGCAGTACCGATTGTCCTGTAATAAATGTCGAGCGTCCCGCAGTGCAAGATTGCTCTGCATAATAATCAGTAAAAATCATACCTTCATTGGCAATACGATCAATGTTTGGCGTTTTATACCCCATTAGGCCCATGGTGTACGCGCTGATATTTGATTGACCAATATCATCACCAAAAATTACGAGAATATTAGGTTTATCTGCTGCGTAGGCTTGGACCGATAAGCTCATGCCAACAATAGTGCAAACTGCACTACGCTTGAGAACCTTGCTTACTTTCATTGTGTGGAACTCCGACTTATAAAATACTTTTAAAAACAAGGTCTAATAAAAACAGACCCGGTTTAAATAATATATTTAAATAGTCAAACATCAAAACATTCTAAATGTAGCAGCTTCCATCTTTTAAAAATAAACATGACTCTCTTCAAATAAAAACATAAAAAAAAACAACGAAAAACGTCAATAAAAACAAGTAAACCATAAAAATCAAAAAGTTAAAAAATCACGATTACTTTTAGTTATTACATTAATTCCTTTTCTTTATATTAAAGAAAATACGATTATTAATATAAAAAGTTAATTAACCAATCATCCAAACATTTACATTAGCAATATTTTTTGAAATTTAAAGTAGAATAAAAATGACGAAAGTTAAAAATGGTTTTCTGTAATAGTCCTGTTGATATTTGTGTCTGTATAACCAAACAACCTCAACGTGAGAGGTCATTTGGAGTGATGCCTTGTATGGCGTGATTTAGTTGGCTTGCGATATTGATAGAGTGACTGTTGTGGGACAGTTAGAGCTTACTGAATTCTCTGTTCACCCTATATGTATCAGACGTAACATACGCTTCCATGTTACGAATTTTGCCATCAAGACGGTCAAAATCCCTTTCCAACACACTGAGCAGTTGATCAGGGCTTTGCCCTTTCTGCCAAGGCTTACTTTTGAGCGTATGCTCTTGCTGCGCTCTGATATTTTCAGAATACGTTACTGGTTGCTTTTCTAACATAAACGCCATCGCGATGTACGCTAACAATACCAAAAACGTACCACCTAACAGCGCTGCAGAAATCACTACAATACGAATCAACCAAACTTCTGCACCAAAGTAGTTGGCAATTCCGGCGCAAACACCGGAGATTTTGCCATTTACTGGATCACGATACAGTTCTCGATTATTCATACTTTCGTCTCCATGTTGGTGACTCAGCATCCAAGATGCGCTCCAATGTATCAACTCGGGACTGCATCGCTTCCGCTTTTTCAGATAGTACCTGAAGGCGCTCTAAATCCTGGCTCGACAGTGCACTATCTGTTTTGCGTTTGCTGCGATAGTGTAAGAAGAGCCATAGTGGAGCGACAAAGATTAAAAAGACAATCACTGGTCCTGCTATAAAAAATGCCGACATAAATGGCTCCTTTCTTATTTATCTTTCGATGACATCTGTTCTTTCAGTTTTGCCAACTCTTTTTCAATTTCGTCTTGTGCCTGCAACTCTGCAAACTCTTGTTCTAGCGATTTAGCATTACCGGTTTGAGCATACAGGTCTGCTTCCGCTTCCATTTCATCCACTTTACGTGAGTATTGCTCGAATTTCGCCATCGCTTCATTAGTACGGCTAGTGTGCAGGTGTTTTTGCACATCACGACGGTTAGATGCAGTTTGGTTACGAATTGCTAGTGCTTGCTGTTTTGCGCGCGTTTCAGCAATTTTGCTTTCCAACTTACCAATCTCGCCAGTAAGCTTATCGATCGTTTCTTCCACTAAGGTTTGCTCAGTGTGGAGGCCTTTAATCACTTGCTCTAGCTTTTGCTTTTCAATTAACGCTGCACGAGCTAGATCTTCACGCTCTTTAACTAATGCTAAGCTCGCTTTTTGGCCCCATTCGCCAATTTGCTCTTCTAACGTTTCAACCTTACGAGCCAACTCTTTCTTGTCTGCAATCGCTTTAGCCGAGTTAGTACGCACTTCAACAAGTGTGTCTTCCATTTCTTGAATGATAAGACGGATCATTTTTTCAGGATCTTCCGCCTTGTCCAGTAATGCACTGATGTTTGAGTTAACGATATCTGCAAATCGAGAAAAAATACCCATAACGGAACTCCTCTTTTTTCCTATTAAAACTCGACAAGGTGGTGATTAACCTTGTGTCTCCCTGAATATATAACAAGTAACGTGCCAACTTATAATTTTCTTTTAAATCAGAGCGTTATTCATTTTGTTGTCGTTACACACTATTGTGCTATGATGTTTTTCACCAACTGTTGGTGAAATTTACCAACTCTATCTCTAAATCATGGCTCGGCTGTTAAATAAGAAGGACTTTATGAAGCAAAACCTGATTGGTGAATCACCTGCTTTTCTCGCTGTACTAGATAAAGTATCACAACTTGCACCCATTGAGCGCCCTGTCCTCATCATTGGTGAACGAGGTACGGGTAAAGAACTCATCGCTCAGCGTTTGCATTATTTATCAAGACGTTGGGATAAACCACTACTATCACTCAACTGTGCGACATTAAGCGAAGGGCTAATAGATTCCGAATTGTTTGGACATGAATCCGGCTCCTTCACGGGCTCTAAAGGTAAGCACAAAGGGCGTTTCGAGCGTGCCGAGGGCGGTACTTTGTTTCTTGACGAGCTGGCAACCGCACCACTTTTAGTTCAAGAAAAGCTATTACGTGTCATTGAATATGGTGAATATGAGCGAGTTGGCGGTCATACCGCTCTCAATGCGGATGTTCGACTTGTTTGTGCAACCAATGCCGACCTACCAAAATTGGCAGAGCAAGGTGATTTTCGTGCAGATCTGCTCGACAGGCTAGCCTTCGATGTCATTATGTTACCGCCTCTTCGCGAGCGCAAAGAAGACATTCTCTCTTTAGCAGAGCACTACGCGATGAAAATGTGTCGTGAACTGCAACTGGAATACTTTGTCGGTTTTACCCCAAAAGCGCAGCAGTCGCTTATTGAATATGAATGGCCCGGTAACGTCCGCGAACTAAAAAACGTGATTGAACGTGCGATTTACCAACATGGTCTGAATGCTCATCCAATTGATGAACTGGTTTTCAATCCTTTTGAAACGGTTTGGCACAGCGCGCTTGGCCATAGTGCAAAACAAGCAGAACAACAAGAAGAGGAAGCATCAAGCAACACCATCCAATTCCCTCTAGACTATAAACAATGGCAAGAGGAACAAGATATCCATTTACTCAATCGTGCATTGGAAGAAGCCAAGTTTAATCAACGACAAGCAGCCGAGCTACTTGGCTTGAGCTATCACCAATTACGAGGGATGGTTAGAAAATATGGTTTGGTCGGACAAAGCTAACTTGACCGAGAGTACTCAATCAATACACGAGCTCGTGACTGCGCTCTAATTCGCATGCATTTATGGCATAACACCTTACAGTGTATGGATTTTATGTTTGGAGCGAGTTCACAAAGGTGATAAATTAGCGAGATCATTTTCGCTTGTTAGCTTTGAAAGAGTAAGATCAAACGAAACGAGCAAGATCCAATGAACATTTCATATTATGAATGCTTTTATAAGATTATCGCTGAGCCTTATTGGGATTAGCCTACTGACCGCTTGTGGCGATGAAATTGACCACAATGATATTCGCAAAGCTGGCTTTGTGTTTTGCGGACAAGGTAAGCCGACCACGTTTAACCCTCAGCTTATTGATAGCGGTATTACCGCAGAGGCTCTGAGCCCGCAGCTGTACGATACGCTGCTCACGCTCGATCCTAAATCACATCAGCCCGTGGCAAGCATCGCCGAGAGTTGGTCAGTAAATGAATCAGGGACGGAATACACGTTTAAGCTTAAACGTGGTGTTCAATTCCAAACCACGCCTTGGTTTGCACCCACTCGCCCATTGAATGCAAAAGATGTGGTATTTAGCTTCAAGCGAATCATCGATGTAGACCATCCTTTTCACCAAGTAGGTGGTGGTTTTTATCCATGGTTTGCAGGGTTAGATTTTCAAAACCTACTCCAAGACGTGGTTGCAATAGATGAGCATACGGTAAGGTTTACGTTGTCTCAGCCAAACTTTTCTTTCTTGGCCAATATTGCCACCAGCCATGCGGTTATCTTGTCTGCGGAGTATGGACAGCAATTGGCTGCAAAAGATCATAAAGAAGAAATCGACCAACTTCCTATCGGTACCGGCCCTTATCAATTAAAAGAATACCAAGTGAACGACTTGATTCGATTAGAGCGTCATTCTAATTACTGGAAGTCACCAGCAAAAATGGAACAAGTGGTATTCGATATATCTCACAGAGGCACGGGTACATTAGCTAAACTTTTAAGAAACGAGTGTGACGTACTCTCTTCACCTATTTCGAGCCAAATACCTGTCATTCAAGAAAATGACAACCTTGAGCTGACGGCTACACCAGCTAACAACGTTTCCTTTATTGCGATAAACACAGAAACCACCGCACTTAGTGATGCTCGCGTCCGCCAAGCACTTAACTTAGCGATTAACCGTCAGAACATTTTAGATTCGGTTTACTACGGAACTGGCTCCCAAGCTTATACCTTGCTACCACCTAATTCATGGGCTTATCAAAAAGACAGTGTAAAAATTCGTTATGACCGGAATTATGCATTGGCACTACTTCGAGATGCTGGCTATGAAGACGGTCTAGAGCTGACCATGTGGGTACCACTTGAACCACGCGCCTTTAACCCAAGTCCTCGCAAGACCGCGGAGCTAATCCAAGCGAATTTTGCCGATATTGGGGTTAAATTAACGCTACTTACCGATGATAGGTTTGAACGTGTGGATTTGGAGAACATCAACGATATCGATTTACTTTTAACAGGTTGGATTGGTGATACCGGGGATCCTGACAACTTTTTCCGCCCTTTATTATCTTGCGAGTCTGACCGCGTTGGCCTTAACGTGTCCATGTGGTGTAACGATGACTTCGATTTCTTGCTCGATTTGGCGTTAGAAACTCAAGAACCGCGTTACCGTTTGAACCTATATCGCCAAGCACAGAACATTTTGAATCAAGAGTTCCCGGTTATTCCTCTGGCGCATGGCGTGCAGTTCCGTGTGCACGACAAATCGCTGACAGGCTTCAAATCAAGCCCTTTCAATGCCCAACCGTTTGATAGAGTTGAGAGAATTCACTGATGTTTTGGTATACCGTTCGACGCTTTAACCTATTTTTCATCACTTTGATGATCCTCACATTAGTGGGCTTTTCTCTGCTGCGCCTTGACCCTCTCTCGCACTGGGCAAACGTTGATTTTTGGTCTGGTTGGCAAACTTACTTAATCAACCTTTCTCAGCTTGATTTTGGCATAAGTAAAAACGGCAACGCGATTTATGACGAGCTCGCCGTTGTATTCCCGGCCACTTTGGAACTGTGCTTTTTTGCCTTTTTGGTGTCCCTTTTGATCGGTATTCCGCTTGGAACCGTTGCTGGGATGAAGCAAGGTAAATGGCTCGATACCAGCATTTCATTCATGTCAATGTCTGGTTATTCCGCCCCAATCTTTTGGGTAGCTCTGTTACTTATCATGGTCTTTTCATTGGAGTACCAACTCTTTCCCGTTGCGGGACGGTATGATTTACTTTACGAAATTGATCATGTAACCGGGTTTGCCATTATCGACGCATTCATGGCGAAAGGCGAATACCGCGCTCATGCACTGCAAAGCGTTATTGAACATATGGTGCTGCCATGTTTGGTGCTCGCTTTGGCTCCAACCACCCAGGTTGTCGGACTAATGCGTTCCTCGGTAGCGGAAGTGATGAGCCAAAACTACATCCGTGCAGCGAGAATCAAAGGTCTTTCTAACCGCGAAATCGTAACTCAACATGTATTGCGGAATGCGATACCGCCTATCATTCCCAAAGTTGGTGTTCAACTTTCGAGTATGATTACCTTAGCTATCATCACGGAGTCTATTTTTAACTGGCCAGGTATTGGTCGTTGGCTTTTAGATGCGCTAGCAAGCCAAGACTATGCATCTATCCAAGCTGGCGTGATGGTACTTGCGACTTTGGTTCTTACCGCTAACATTCTCTCGGATTTGATTGGCGCGATGATTAACCCTTTAGTTCGAAAGGAATGGTATGCTAACAAATAACGTTTATCAGGAAGAACGCATTCCAACTCAGTTTGAGCGATTTTGGCGAAGCTACCGTGCCAACGGACTAGCCATGTTTGGCTTGTGGTGCTTGGTGTTTATCGTCCTTATTACCATTTTTGCCCCCCTACTTGCACCATTTGACGCCCAAGCACAGTCAGGTGAGTTGCTTGTGCCGCCATCATGGGCCCCAGCAGGAACGGTTGATTACTTTTTGGGGACCGATGACTTAGGTAGAGATATTCTTTCGCGCCTGATTATGGGCTCTCAGCTAACATTTGGCGCTGCTGTCGCCATCACCGCAATTGCTGCCGTTGTAGGCTGTTTAATTGGCGTATTGGCAGGTATGACGAAAGGCTTACTGTCGAGTACTCTCAACCACTTGCTCGATACCGTCATGTCGATCCCGTCGCTCTTATTAGCAATCATTTTTGTGGCATTTCTCGGCTTTGGTGGGTTCAATATTTTACTCGCAATCTGCTTAGCTTTGATTCCGCGTTTTATTCGCTCTGTTTATATCGCAGTCCACACCGAAGTTGAAAAAGACTACATAATGGCAGCACGCCTTGATGGCGCTAATGATTTCTACTTACTGTGGAGTTCAATTCTTCCTAACATTCTGACGGTCATTGCCGCTGAAATCACACTCGCGCTCTCTGCTGCGATTTTAGATATTACGGCACTGGGTTTTCTTGGCCTAGGCGCACAGGCCCCAAGCACCGAGTGGGGAGCAATATTAGGTGACTCTGTCGAGCTTATTTATATTGCACCTTGGACAGTGACCCTACCCGGCCTGACCATCATGTTTACTGTTATTACCCTAAACTTAGTAGGTGAAGGTGTACGTCAAGCGCTTAATGCGGGGATCGAATAATGCCGTTGTTAGATATTCGACATTTGACCATTGAGATCGAAACACCTCAAGGGTTGGTCAAAGCCGTTGACCGAATGAGCCTAACTTTGAACGAAGGCGAAATTCGTGGTCTTGTAGGTGAGTCTGGCTCTGGAAAAAGCTTAGTTGCAAAAGCGATTGTCGGTGTGAGTAAAGATAACTGGCGCATCACCGCTGACCGTATGCGCCTTGGCAATATTGACTTGCTTCAGCTTACGCCAAAAGAGCGTCGGCGCGTCATTGCTCGTGATATTGCGATGATTTTCCAAGAACCTTCAACTTGTCTTGACCCTTCAGAGGAAGTCGGGCGTCAATTGATTGAATCCATTCCATCTCGCGCATTTGAAGGGAAATGGTGGGAGCGATTTAAATGGCGTAAAAAACAGGCCATCGCGCTTTTGCATAAAGTGGGTATTAAAGATCACAAGCGTTTAATGGGTAGCTACCCTTATGAACTGACTGATGGTGAGTGTCAAAAAGTCATGATTGCCATGGCGATAGCGACCAAACCAAAGTTGCTGATCGCAGATGAGCCAACCAACGACTTAGACCCGATTACTCAATCGCAAATTTTGCGTCTGTTGAGCCGCATGAACCAACTTAATAACACAACCATTTTGCTTATCGGCCACGACTTAGCGACCATAACACAGTGGGCAGGACGTATTACGGTAATGTATTGTGGTCAGTCGGTGGAGTCTGCCGATACCAGTAAAATCATTGCGGCACCCAAGCACCCGTACACCGATGCCTTGCTTAAAGCGATGCCTGACTTTAATGATTGGGTACCACACAAGCAAAAACTCCAATCCCTACCGGGCTCGATTCCGCCATTGCAACATCTGCCTATCGGTTGTCGCCTCGGACCACGTTGCCCGTATGCGCAGAAACAATGTGTAGAAATTCCACACACCAGACGAATTAAGAATCATAAATTTAACTGCCACTTTCCATTGAACACGGAGAAAAAGTCATGAGTGCGTTACTTGAAGTCGATAATTTATCGAAGCAATTTGTTACGCGCTCCCGTCTGTTCAAACGTCAGGTTAATGAGGCAGTTAAACCGGTAAGCTTTACTTTAGAGCCAGGACAAACTATTGGTTTTATTGGTCAAAACGGGTCAGGAAAATCCACACTAGCTCGTATGCTTGCTGGCGTTGTTGAACCAAGCTCCGGAGAGATCCGTGTGAATGGCGAACGATTGGAGCACAAAGATTACGCGACACGCTGCAAGCTCATCCGCATGATTTTCCAAGATCCAAACACATCGTTAAACCCACGTATCCAGATTGGTCGTATTTTAGAAGGTCCGCTAAAGCGAAATACCAACATGCCGCCAGATGCGCGCATGCAGCGTGTAAAGAACACCCTGCTCCGCGTAGGATTGCTGCCTGAGCACGCCTATTTTTATCCACAAATGCTAGCTGCCGGTCAAAAACAGCGCGTGTGTTTGGCTCGTGCACTTATTCTTCAACCTTCCATCATTGTCGCTGATGAGGCGTTAAACGGTTTGGATATGGCAATGCGCTCGCAGATCATTAACTTATTCCTCGAGTTGCAAGAAGAGATGGGATTGTCATTTGTGTACGTGTCTCAGCACATTGGCATTGTTAAGCATATTACTGATCAAGTGATGGTGATGCATGAAGGTGAAGTGGTCGAGTTTGGCGAGACCAACCAAGTACTGACTCATCCCGAGCATCCTATTACTCAACGACTAGTCGAAAGCCACTTTTATAAAGCGCCAAGCCATCAAACAAAATAGCTTATCAAAGATGTCATCGCACAAATGTAAAGAAGCCTGCGTTAAAGCAGGCTTCTTTATTAAATGGACACGAATCGAAAAATTAGCGGCGGCTCGCTTGTTTGCGCAGTTCGAAATCAAACTCGTCAGGAAACAATACGACCCCTTCTTCATTTTGATTTGGGAATACAACAACAGATAATTCGTCATCTTCCAGACCAGATGTCCAACGACTGTGCCACTTGTTTAGAGAGATCGCTTCTGGCTCGCAATCTTCCCAATCACCATTAGCCCATTGCAAAGCAAACTCTTCGTTTGGCCATACTGGTACACAATCATCATCTTCTGTATTTAACATGACACAGCCATGTTCATCTTTCAGAATCCAAACTTTACGATTCGCCACAATCTCTTTTACGCAGTACTTTAAGCGTTGCTCTTCGTTGTAGCGATTAATGGTATCCATCTGCTCTTGGGTCAGTTGCTCAGACATATTCGTCTCCTATTTCCCATAGAAAAATGCCCGCAGCTAGGCGGGCATTTAAAGTATATGCTAGAAAATTAAGCTAGCTCAGTTTGAAGCCAAGGCCAACCTTGCTTCTTACGGCTTAGCGTGTTTTCCATCATTAACATGCCGTCTTTTTCGTGCTTAACAAGCTTCTCAGCCCACTCACCTTTGTATAGAAGACGAGTTTGAGCAGTCGTGATGTCTGTTAGCATTACAGCAGCGAACGCTAGGTTATCTTTCTCACAACGAGATTCTAGGTCTGCTTCTAGTGCTTCGATCATACCGTCAACTTGCTCAAGAGTTGCAAGTTCAACCTGACCAACCACTACGTCACGACCGTTGAATGGGTAACCTTTAAGGTCTTTCTCAACAAGCTCAGCCGCTGATAGACCTTCGATGTTTGTTTTAGCAATTAGAAGATCTTTAGTGAACGCGTCCACATCTTGTACGTCTGCGATTGCCGCTAATTCAGCAACGGCATCTTTGTCTTTTTGTGTACAAGTTGGAGAAGCAAAACCTACTGTGTCAGATAGAATTGCTGACATCATTAGCTTAGCAATTTGTGGAGTAATCGCGTGACCTTCAATCTTGAACATGTTGAACAGAACAGTGTTGGTACAACCAACAGGCCAGATCCATGCTTCCATTGGGTTTACTGTCATCACGTCACCTAGACGGTGGTGGTCAACAATACCCGCAATTTCAGCTTCTGCGATATCGTCTGGTGCTTGTGCTAGATCTGAGTAATCTACTAGCCAAACGGTCTCACCCGCAACTGATGTGCGAAGCTCAGGAACTTCAGCGCCAGCAACTTCTAGGATGTGCTGAGTTTCACGGTTGATTTCGCCTTGGCGAATTGGCATAGCTTCAACGCCACGCGCTTTTAGAAGTTCAGTTGCAACGAGTGCACTACAAATACTGTCACTGTCTGGGTTCTTATGACCTACAACTAGAATCATGTTTCTTCCTATTCAAGTCAATTTTATACGCCGCCTAATACAGTTAATTAGGGCGTGTTTGCTCACAAAGGCCGATACTTTACCTGATTTCAGAGAGTTTGACACGAAGAAAAGTTCACAATGCTATTGCGAATAAATCTCATTTACATATAATGATAATTATTCCTATTTGCATTTGAGTAAACGATGAACGCGACCCAATTATTACACTCTGCACAACAGTTGTTTCAGCCTACTCAGTTTCGTTTAGCTTATAAGCGATTGCTGATCCCTATCGTCATGCTCATTTTGCTAGGCAATGAAAATACACGTGACGTAGCCGTACAGACGCTATCCGACTCATTCTGGGCGGTGTCATGCTATGTTGCTGCCACATTGGCTATTTATCATTATCTTTCAAACTTTATGTCGAAAACCAATCGAATTACCGAGCTATATCATCGCTCGCGTAATCATCAGGTTTTCTTTGCTTCTTTGTTGGGTGCTTTGCCTGGCTGTGGTGGCGCTATTGTTGTGACAACGCAATTTATTAGTGGCCGAGTGGGATTTGGTGCGATTGTCGCGGTACTTACTTCAACAATGGGTGACGCTGCCTTTTTACTTCTGGCCGCCAAACCAAGTGTTGGATTAGGCGTGGTTGGATTAGGCATTATCGTGGGTACTCTTTCAGGGTTAGTCGTTAATGCTTTTCATGCTGATAACTTTCTGCGACCAGAACCAAAAGAAGCACCTCAGACACATGCTTGTTGCCAACACCAGACAGACCGACACACGCCTCTTGAACAACGTGCAATCAATCTACAAGGCGCATTTTGGAAATGGCTTATTGTGCCTGCTAGTGTCGTTGCTGTGTTAATGTCTTTCCAAATAGATATTAATCAGTTGCTATCTTTGAAAGCCAACACCATTGAATGGCTGGGCGCTATCTTTGCAGTGATCACAATGTCATTATGGGCGATGACAAAAGAACTTGGCGATTATCAGTCAACGGTCTCTGAAGATGAAAAAATCGTGGACTCACACCCGATTCAAAAAGCAGCACAAGATACGAATTTCGTCAGTGCTTGGGTGATCGTTGCTTTTCTGGCGTTTGAGCTGACAACCTATTTTTCTGGACTCGACCTTGTAGAAACCTTTTCTCATTGGGGAATTTGGATGCCATTAGCTGGCCTAGCCATTGGTATGTTGCCTGGTTGTGGACCGCAAATTTTAGTCACTAGCCTATACATTTCTGGTGCAGCGCCACTTTCTGCGCAACTGGCCAATGCGATTTCTAACGATGGTGACGCCCTATTCCCCGCCATTGCAATGGCACCGAAAGCTGCTTTGGTCGCGACAATTTATTCGTCCATTCCTGCGTTTATTGTTGGATACGGGTATTACTTTTTATTCGAGTTCTAACGCCCAGAGCATCAAAACGAGAAAGGAGCCGCAATAGGCTCCTTTCTTGATCTCGGTATTGGGCGATTTACTTCACGCTATGCTGTAACGATCGCTTTCGCATTGAGCCCTTTATCCACGCTCACCATTAACAACTGGCAAGGTTCTTGGTTTAGCTTTTCCCCTGTCCAGTAATCATACCAGTCCACCGGTTGATCAGACGTCAGCGTAAATTCCATCGCTCCGTAACTCGCATAATTAAACAAACAATGGAGGTCATTCTTCGTCGTTAGTTTTAAAAACGCGTGATTTAAACTCAAAGCGGTAAACTTTGCAGATTGCTGGTTACGTTGTTGACGTAACATGAGCTTAGCCAGTGTCTTCTTAGCAAACGGCGTAATCTCAGGGAGTGGGTCGCCAGACAGCAGCAAACCACCACTCGCTAATAACACCGTGCGATGAAATTCATACTCTTCTCTGGATGCAGATTGATTAGCTAATGAAGTGAATGTCGCGCAATCCGGGTCAATTTGCCACAGTTTTCGGTGCTGCCAACTACGGTAAAAGGTTTCTCTGGCTATCTGCTCGAATCGACGACTATGACGCTCTACATCGTCAGAAACACGCATTGCATCCACAAGCCCTAGAGATGGCCACATTGGCGCGTTGCAACCTAAAAGCCACGCATCACCAGCGCCTTTAGTAATCGCTTCCATTCCTAAGCGATACGCCTCAACGCCTGTAATACCAGATTGTTTACGCACACCTTTTAAGGTGCCCCAATAGTTCGCGTCTAGCTTGAACAACTCAACGCCCCACTCTTGTCTCATGACAGAAACCACATGCGTCAAATGGTCTTGTACTTCTGGGTTTGAGGTATCGAGTATGTACCAAGGCGTGCATCGCCAACCACCGTATGTGACATCTTCTGCTTTAAGTAAGCCACCATCCTTGTGGCGAACAAACCAATCTGGATGCTGTTTGAAGATCTCCGACTCAGGCTGTGCAATGAAAGGCGCCATCCAAATTGCCGGCTTTTTTCCTTTTGCACGGATGTTATGAATGAGCTCTTTTACGCCACCAGAAAACTTATCTGATGGGGTTAACCAATCGCCCATAAAGGCTTGATAGCCATCATCCAGAAGTACCCACTCTAGGTCTTCGAGCTTATCTTTCATACAATCTACGTTCTGCATGATGTTTTGCTCTGTCACGTCTGCGTAGTACGCGTACCACGAACACCAACCAACAGGCGCATCTTGTGTCACACCTTGGCGAACCGGATGATGCTCTGCAATCATCTCGCCATAGGTTTGATAAAGCTCGGACAGCGATTGACCACAGAGTACCGCCACGGATTCAAGTTGATTACTTTCCCAATCCGCCACTTGAGTCAACTCACCATCAATTGCGGCTGATAAAACCCAATGCCCATCACGCAGCACAACATCAAAATAGCCTGCAAAGCGATGACATGATGTGAAGCCAAATAATGTGTAGCCCGCTGAACCTTCCACTACTAAATAGTTGTAATAACGCTTAGGGGCATCTTTAGGGTAGATTCGATAAGAAGGATTATTGTCTGGGCAGCGACCAATATCAACGGGGTGATTGATCGTTCCCGCCGTTTGCGCCAACATTTGAAAACCATCCCCAATTACGTTGGCCTCGTGCTCGTACAAAAACGACATTTCGAATAACACTTCACGGTCGGTAAAGGTTTTATTGTGAAGACCAGCAAAAGAAAAATGTAATTGATTACCCTCGACTTCAACTTGGAAGTCATTGTTATTCACAGTGATCTCAGTGTGATTTGCTAATTGAATGCTCTGAGCCATAATGGGTCTACTCACTTAATTATTATTGTTTAGCTTGGCGCATTATCTCCTGCTTGTCTCACCCAATTCGTTACCATCATCACGAATACCAGTCTCGTTTAACGTTATGAAGTTACTATTGAGACAACGCTCACTGAAATTTTGATAAAAAAATACCAGCCCTGAGGCTGGTATTTCGATTTATGCAAACTGCACTAATTAAGCAACTTCGATCGGACCACCAAATGAAGTGACTGGTGGCACTTTACCTGTGAACTTCTCGAAGTCTACGATACATGTGTTCGCAGAAGTCGCCTGTGCAAGCTCAGAAGAACCGATGTCTTGCGTCAGCGTGTTAGGATCACCGTAGGTACAGATTGCGCCCTCTTTCTCGTTTAGAGGACCGTACCATGCACCTTCTTCGATACGAATAACGCCACGTGGGTAGCTGTCAGTCAAAACAGCACCAGCTAACAGCTGACCACGACCGTTGAATACACGTACCAAATCACCATCTTTGATGCCTTTTGCTTTGGCATCCGCTGGGTTGATGTAAACCGGCTCACGACCTTGTACCGCGTAAGTCGCGCGGAACTCTTCAGACTCACACATTTGAGAGTGAAGACGCTTATCAGGGTGGCAAGACTGCAACCAGAATGGGTATTTATCTGAACCAGGACCACCGTGTGAACGCTCTGATTTTTCGAACCACATTGGGTGCTCTTGACAGTGTTCATAACCGTAACGGCCGATCTTGCGTGATGTAATCTCGATGAAGCCAGACGGCGTACCTAGTGGATTAAGCTCAGGATCTTTACGGAAGTCCGCATGACGAACCCAAGGTTTACCTTCACCGAAGTCTAGTACGCTCTTCTCCCAGAACTCGTTGAATTCTGGCATTTCAAACTTACCTTCGTTCGCTTTTTTACAATCGTTGTAAAGGCTTTCGATCCATTCCATCTCGCTCATACCACGAGTGTATTCTTCGCGGCGACCAAAACGCTGAGTTAGTTCACTCATGATTTGGAAGTCAGGCTTAGATTGGAACAATGGATCAACGAGGCGATGCATCGCAATCAGACCTTTGTTCGAGTATGAACCGTATACGTCGATGTCGTTACGTTCCCATTGCGTACACGCCGGTAGAACGATATCTGAGAAACGACATGTCGCAGTCCAAGCAAACTCGATCGTTACAACCGTTTGAAGTTTGCGGAACGCTTTCTTCATGCGGTTACGATCTTGATGGTGGTGCCATGGGTTACAACCCGAGATAACCATCATCTTGAAGTCTGGCAGTTTCACTTTACCGCCGTTGTAGTTGATCTCTTTACCAGGTTCTAGCAGACAGTCGATCCAACGTGCAACTGGGATAGTACGACTGTAGCCGTTAAAGTCGTTGTTGTCCCACTTCGGTTTCATACCTTGGTCAAGGTTACGAGGGAAACCACCAGGGCCCGCGAAACCAGTAGAAGGCACACCGATACTTGAGTAATGGTGACCGTAAGAGATACCACCGCCAGGTAGACCGATTTGACCAACCATTGCAGCAACCACAGCCGCTGCCCAGTATGGCTGCTCACCGTGCTCTTGACGCTGGATACACCAACCCATCAGGATCTGTGTACGACCGCTGACTAGCATGCGTGCGAATTCACGGATCTTGTCCGCTTTCACACCACAAATCGCTGCTGCCCATTCAGGCGTCTTCTCTACTTTGTCTTTTGTCTTACCTTGAACGTATTGAATGAACTCTTCAAAGCCTAGACAGTAAGTATCAATGAACTTCTTATCGTACAGGTTTTCGTTGTACAACACGTGTGCCACAGCGAGCATGAACGCTACGTCTGTCAGCGGGTTGATGTACAAGTGATCGTTCTCTAAGTAGCGCTGAGTTTTGTTCTTCACTGGGTCTACAGATAGAACGTTGATCTCACCTTTCGCCACTTTTTCTTTTAATTGTGCAAGGTACTTAAACGACTCATGCGTTTCACAGTTCCAACCTACTTGAAGGTTTTTCACTGGGTCGTTAGCCCAAAGAACGATGTTGTCAGAGTTTTCTAGGATCTCAGACCAAGACGTACCTTGTGCATAAACTTCGGTTGAGCCTAGCACGTACGGCATAATGGTTTGACCTGCACCCGTCGAGTAGTCACCTACTTTAGTGATGAAGTTGCCATGCATACCTACTGCACGTTGCATGTGCGCAGTACAGTTGTTAAATGAACCCGTTTGGTTCCAACCTGTTTGACCTGCATGCAGCGCCCATGGGCCGTAGTCTTTTTGAATACGTTCTAGTTCGCGATAAAACAAATCTAGCGCTTCATCCCAAGTTACTCGGATGAAACGGTTGTTACCACGAGTATCCGCGCTGTATTTATGTTTCTTCAACCAATCTAGACGAACCATTGGGTAACGAACACGTGAAGGGCTGTAGATAATACCCTTAATGCCGTTCAACATTTCTGTTGGGTTTTTGTCTAGCTCTAGCGGCTTGATCTCTTGAACTTTACCCGCGTAGATGTGGGCGCGGAACGCGCCCCAGTGAGAACCGGTTACTTTCCAAGTACCTGTCGTCTCAACGGCATTTGCAGAGGCGGACGCCAATAAGCTAGGACCAATTACTGACGCTGCACTTGTGGTTGCTACACCTTTAAGAAAACTTCTTCGTGTAATAGCCATTTAAAATTACTCCAATCCGACGCTTATTAGTGGTGACCTTCAGCATAATCTGAAGAGTGTTTCTGTAGATACTTCAAGATCAGTGCTTCACTGTCTGTATCTAGGTTAACGAACGCCAACATACCGTCGAACATACCTGGCCAGGTGTTCGCGTCGAAGTGCGCTTCCGCAGGTTGAGTGTGACATACAGAACAATTGGTCTTGTAGGCTTCACGAGATTTTTCCCAAACAGGATTGATGTCGTTCAGCATAGACTCTTTCTTAATCCATACTTTCGCCGCTACTTTTTCCCAAGGAAGGCCTGTTAACTCATCCACTTTTTTCTCACCAGTCGTCACAATGTTGCTGTCTGTTGCTGCTTCTTTCATCAGAGACGCAGTCGCAATGTTCTTACCGAAGTCTTCTTGAATTACACGACCAAAACCTTTTGCTTTGCGCCAACCGTCAATTTCGATCTCAACAAACTCGCCTTTGTCTTCAAGAACTTTAACGGTCGATGCAGGATTAAGAAGACCAGCTTCTTTACTGCCTTGCGCATCAAAGTAAATTGGTAGGTGACGAACGCTCACGAGTTGCTGACCAACGCCGTAATCCGTGTTAGAAGTCATACCCTCTAGATCACCCACGATACCGCCAATGCTGTCCATGCCTGCTGGTAGGTTGTGCGCAATACCCTTGTGACAGTCAACACAGCTTTGATCTTTCTCAGCGGCTTGCTTCATTTGGATACGAGCCGTAGGAGACATTTGCTCGAAATCCATCGATTCGTAGTTGTGACAGTTTTTACACTCCAGAGATTTGTTTGCCGAGAAACGATCCCATTCGTGTTTAGCAAGTTCGATACGACGCTCTTCGAACACACCCGGTTCGTCGTAGTTGCCAAATACTTGTGCAAATACTTCTTTAGAAGCTTGCATCTTACGAGCGATCTTATCTGTCCAGTTATGTGGAACGTGACAATCAGGGCAGGTAGCACGAACACCAGAGTGGTTTTTCCAGTGCACCGTTTCTTGTAGCTCAACGTACACGTTGTCACGCATTGTGTGACAACTAATACAGAATTCTTCTGTGTTGGTTGCTTCTAGAGCGGTGTTAAAGCCACCCCAAAAGATAACACCAGCAATAAAGCCGCCCATAGTCAGCACACCTAGGCTGATATGTACAGCTGGGCGCGTCATGGTACGCCACAGTTTAATGATTAATGATTTCATTATTTGCTCTCTTAAAATCTTTTCAAAAGTGTGGTTATGAGCTCACTGGCTTACATGCCGTGCGCGCCTGGAGGTCCAAAGAAGAAGACTTGCAACATCCAAACGATGAACCCGTAGCCGCCAACAAAGGCCACACTCAGAATTGGGAAGAGAACAACTGCAATGAAGAGGAACGACTTCCACTCCAGGGAGCGTTTTTCACCACTCTCAATTTTATTAACATCACTCATACATTTGCCTATTTTGTATCTAGTGTTATTGAAAAGCCCGCGTAACCAAGCTTAAGTTTTTTACAATCTCTAATGGAAAATGTTAGACCATACTAATAGTAGGGTTCAATCAAATAAGCGACCTCAGACCTTGTAATTCAACACTTTTTTGAGCTCATCCAGAGATATGATGGATTGATGTTATTTATTAAAAAACATGAACAGATGTGACAAAATAAGTCTTTTAAGGAGTTGTTAAATAACCAACATTTAAGAAACATCATTCACATTTAAATCGTAATTACCATGCCATAAATCGACTTAAAAACTCCGAAAAAGATAACCACTTGTAAACAGAATGCTGCGTATTAATGTCTAAAATAGCACTCAAGGTTTACTTTAAGAACAGCAAAAAGTGCACATAGTGGTTCATATAAAGGGGAGGCTTAGATACAATTATTCGCGTATTTTCAAGGAGCGATTATGGATAACGTGGTGGATATAAGCTGGGTCAAACTGGCACTGTTTGGTTTGATTTTATTGGTCCCCTTCTTTATCAATGCCCGCTACAAATTAGGGATAGCAAAAGACACCATAATCAGTGTTATCCGAATGACACTTCAGCTCATATTGATTGGCGTGTATTTAGAATATCTTTTTCAATTAAACAGCTTACTTGTCAATATACTTTGGCTTGCCATCATGCTACTGATTGGTGCCAGCTCAATTGCGGGAAAAGCTCGCTTACCTAAAAAGCCACTTATGCTTCCGCTACTAACGGGCCTTACCTGTGGTCTAATACCACTTCTGATAGCAATTACAGCAGGCTTAGTGCAACCATCCCCTATTTACAATGCGCAGTACATGATCCCACTTGCTGGTATGTTATTGGGTAACAGCTTGAGTAGTAATATCATCGCTCTTCAGAATTTGTTTACGGCTTTTGAGCAGAGACAAGCAGAATATGAGGCTGCAATCTCACTTGGAGCCTCTCCTCGCTACGCATCCTTCCCCTTCATTCAGGAGGCTCTTAGAAAGTCCCTTGCCCCGACTTTAGCTTCTATGGCCACTACAGGGCTGGTTACCTTACCGGGTATGATGACCGGTCAAATTCTAGGTGGCGCGAGCCCGATGGTTGCGATTAAATACCAGTTAGTAATTATGCTGGCTATTTTCGTCATGTTGAGTGCCTCCGTAACCATAACGTTAGAAATGACATTGCGCTGGGTACAAACCAAAGAAGGCCGAATCAAGATAAAAATCGAGCAACCCGAATCGACCAAAACTCACGGTTAGTTGGCGCTTGTGGGTAAAGCCCGTTAAACAACTCATGTTGCCAAGTCGAACGTACTTATAACTGAATAACTCAACTATTCTTCGAGCACTCATCAAGACGCTTTCAGATGAAAAGTCAGGCAGAATTATTTTTGATATAACCCTCTAATTTTATGAAATTTTCTTTGCAAGTTTAGATACGCACGACCTTTGATACAGGTTATCCACAGAAAATGTGGATAAGCCCCCAAAACCCATACGCAACCAGAAACATAGCAACATAAGTGATCAATCGAATCGTCATGCATTGATCACGTGACTGACATGTTCTAATTTTAGAGTAAAGGCAGTGACCACAAACTTGGAGAGACGTACATGGATGTCTTAATGATCAAAGAAAATTACGATGAACTCCTGTCCGATGCACCTCTGGATTGGCTCGTTCAAGAACCAAAGGAAGTAACTTCTCATTGGCTCCCAACCGATTTTGGTATCAACGAAGAGTTGATTTAGCATGACTCGACTTATTTGACATTTGCAGAGACAAATAAAAAGAAAGGCGAACCATCTGGTTCGCCTTTCTTGTGATCTTCTAAACTTATCGCAAATGGTTATCTTCATCGCGTAGATAAATCATCCAATACCACATGCCAACAAATACGCCACCACCAATAATGTTTCCTATCGTAACAGGAATTAGGTTGTTTACGATGAACCCCATCATGTTTAAGTCCGCGTAGTTTGCAATATCTACCCCTGTCATTTGCCAAAACGCTTCTGGCGCAAAGTACTTAATACCAATCGCCATAGGTACTTGGAACATGTTCGCAATACAGTGCTCAAAACCTGCCGACACGAACATAGCCACAGGCAAAATCATGACCGCTATTTTATCTGTCAATGTTCGCCCACTAAACGTCATCCAAACTGCAATACAAACTAATACGTTACACATGATGCCAAGCGCAACAGCGGCAAAGAAACCATGATGTAATTTGTGTTGGGAGATCGCCATCGCGTTAAGACCAACTTGGCCATGATCAAACATATATTGCTTGGTAACTAGCATACAGGCCACGAGCAAAATGGCCCCAACCATATTGCCAAAGTAAACCACCAACCAGTTTTTGATAAGTGCTTGCCAAGAGATTTTTCCACTCGCACGCGCAACTAGTGTCAGCACAGAGCTAGTGAAAAGCTCGCCGCCAGTAACCACCACCAAAATCAAACCAAGGCTAAATGCCAGACCACCAATGAGTCGTGTAATGCCCCAAGGCAGCTCGCCTGCGCCTGTCGTCACTGTGGTATAGAAGATGAAAGCAATACCAATATGAAGCCCCGCAGAAATGGCGAGCAGAAAAGATTTGATTGGAGCTTTAGTTGCTTTGCCTACCCCCACTTCAGCCGCGCGTTCCGCAGCTTGTGGCGGTAATAGTGAGTCAAACTGATTAAAGTTCATTCTGGTGTAACATTTAGAAACATTTAAAGAGGCGCGGATAATCGCTCTATTTCCCTATTTTTTCAAGTGCTATTTGGCGTGTTTACTAAAATCGTTGTTATTGGGAGATCAAGCAATAAATAGCGCCTATCATTCGCTACCGTAAGTATCATTGATACTTAACAAGTATTCGGCCTTTCGAACAAAGATCCTGCGTTATATCAGCCTGATAGCGCCATACTTAACACTTCTTGTCGTTGAATGTTGCCCAACGCTACTTTTCAGACTAGCTTGGTAAAAAAAGCGCAAAGGAATCATTTATGAAATATTCAGCTGAACATATCGCCGAATTGAATCTACTTCTTCAGTTCGACCTAAGTAGTGCTGCAACTGGTATTAAAGTTCATACAGACGCGTCAGAAGAAATGCAGGCAGCCGTTGCTCGTCTATATAAGAAGCAACTTTGTACACAGCCTGACGGTGGTTATCTAACAGACGAAGGCATTGAAGTTGCAGAACATGCAGATAAGATTTTAAGAGTTTTGTCTGTGTAATTTGAACAAAAAACGCCACCGAACTCGGTGGCGTTTTTTAGTCCTATATTTTTCCTGTCGATGCCTGTGGCAATAATCGCTTTTTCATTTTGCTAAATGGTTGAACCTTGTCATACAACCAGTTAAAACCAGTGGCATAAAATAGGAAGAAAACGAGGAAGCCGGCTTCCAGCATTAGAGCTTGAAGAAGCGTAATTTCTAAGAACCAGGCAATCACAGGTAGAGAGATAAAGATCAATCCTCCCTCGAAACCAATAGTGTGTCCAAGCCGCATCGCTAAACTTCGCTCAGCTCGATTGCCACCAAACCACTTATCAAAGTACAAGTTGTAGATGTAGTTCCATATCACGGTATACATACTCAACCCGACCCCAACTAACGCGAGATCACTAGAGCCCTTTCCAGTGATCAATGAAGCCGCTGGTACAATAATCGCGAGTGCGATTAACTCAAAAAGTACTGCATGAAAAATTCGTTCGTTACGAGTCATATTTCTCTATCCAAATAGTTCTACTCAATGCTTAGAACTTTATCTATTATTTAGATAACCAAAAGTTAGATACCATCGGTTTAAGCGATATGTTTACCATCGAACAACTGCAAGCTTTCATTGCTACATCAGAAGCAGGATCATTTTCAGGAGCAGCTAGAAAACTGGGGCGAGCTCAATCTGTAGTGAGCCAGCACATCATGAATATGGAGATCGACTGTGGTGTTGAGCTTTTCGATCGATCAGGCAGGTACCCTAAATTAACAGAGAATGGCCTCGCGCTCGTACCTTATGCACAAGCAACAATCAGCCAACTCGACCGCCTAAACAATAGGGCATCACAGCTCTTTTCCACGCCAACGAACAAATTAGTCTTAGCTATTGATGAAGGGATTCCTCTGACTCGCTTGCCGGATGTGCTAAAGAAGTTAGAGCAACGCTTTCCACACTTACAAGTTGAATGCTTAACGGCATCAAGCCCTGATATCATTGAATTGGTTAAGTCGGAACGCGCCACGACTGGGATTATTTTGAGTGATTTACAAATGCCAAGACACATCGATTTCACCAATCTTGGCAATATTGCATTTGATGTCTATGTCTCTTCAACACATCCTTTAGCAAAGCAGCAAATCACTCACATTGATCAACTAAAACAACATCGTCAATTGGTCATACGATCCAAAAGTGCAGAGCCATGTGGCCTCAATCAAGCATTTAGCCCAGATATCTGGTACGCTGATAACTACTATATTTTGTTGGAATTGGCGAATAAAGGGTTTGGTTGGTGCTTTCTACCACAGCATTTAGTCGCGTATTCACCTAATACATTAAAAAAAGTTGGGGATGATTTCACAAAACTGGCTTGGCAAGTCAATGTTGACCTTATTCAGCACCAGAAATGGCATTCAGATCCCCTCCATCAACAAGCTAAAGCAGAACTGCTCAACCTATTCGGGCAGACATAAGTAAGTAGGAAGACCCAAATGGCAAATACATTGATCGTAGGTGCAGGCTGGCTCGGAACTCCGCTAGCAGAAACATTGATGAAAGATGGACACTATGTTGTCGTCACTCGTCGTAGCCAAACTCGATTAAAAGAGTTACCCACCTCATTAACTCACTCCGCATTGTTCGATTTCAATCAATTGAACGCCACAGCACGGCTAGATGAGCTGCTCAAACAGCATCAAATTACGCACGTTATCGGTGCTTTTCCTCCAGGATTTCGTAAAGGACGCGGTCAAGAATATGCACAGCAATGGCAAATACTTGCCAACGCAGCTAAGCAAAACAACGTTGAAAAACTTCTCATGATCAGCTCTACAACGGTTTACCCTAACCTTGCTTCCGATATGGAAGAAGCTGACGCGTCACTCTCTTTAGCAGCCGAAAGCCCTTATTTCTCTGACAATGCACGTATTATGCTTCAAGCAGAGCAGCATGTTATCGACTCGAATATTAGCTTTGTTATTCTACGTTGTAGCGGATTAATCGGGCCAGATAGACACCCATCTCGCTTTGCAGCAAGGCTTCAACAAGTTAGTCGTAAAGCACCAGCTAATATGCTTCATCAAGATGATGCTGTCTCGGCTGCGAAATTTGCCTTAGGCAATTTAAGCAACCAAGTCATTAACGTTACGACACCTCATACTGTCAGCAAGGCTGAGTTCTACCAAGCTGCCATAAACAAAATCGGAAGTGAGATACCTCTTCCCCCCGTCACAGAGCAAGCTGACAAGCGTATTCTTGCTGACAAACTACTCTCACTTGGTTATCGATTTCACTTCAATTCAACTTTGGATGCGCTATGAGACTCTATAGACATATAGAAACGCTTTGGGATTACATGCAACTCAAACATGAACTGAAGCCTGCGGACTGTTTGTTTGTAATGTGCAGTAATGATGTGCGTGTAGCGGAGCACGCTGCCAAGCTCTACCACCAAAAGTTGGCACCTTTGATTGTATTTTCAGGGGGTGAAGGTCGCTTCACAGATGGACTGTTTGAAAAAAGCGAGGCAGAAACCTTTGCCGAGATTGCAAAGTTGTCGGGCGTTCCAAGTGAAGCAATTTTGCTCGAGACTGAATCCTCAAACAGTGGAGAAAATGTTCGCTTTACTGAGCAACGATTAAAAGAGGAAGGAAAACAGTGTTCCTCGTTTATTCTGGTACAAAAACCGTTTATGGAGCGTAGAGCAATCGCGACATTTGAAAAACAGTGGCAGTCACCCTACACTCAGCTCCAAGTAAGCTCTGCGGCTCTTCCATTTTTTGAGTACATTAATGAAGACATGCCATTAATGATGGTGCTAGAAGCACTAATGGAAGATTTCTCTCGCGTAAAAAGCTATCCAGAGAAAGGATTTCAAACCGAGCAGAACATCCCTCAGCAAGTCGAATCTTCTTACCAGGCTTTACTCGAGCGATTTGGTTTTGACTTAGTCTAGCTTTTTCTAACCGACAAACAAAAAGCCACCAAGTACGGTGGCTTTTCTATATCAATACGGCTTATTTACCGAGCGCTTCTTTGTAATGTTGGCGGCATACGGAGACATACTTATCGTTACCGCCGATCGCAACTTGATCGCCTTCTTTAATTGCCACGCCGTGTTCATCGGTACGAATAACCATATTCGCTTTGCGGCCACAATGGCAGATTGTTTTGAGCTCAACCAGCTTGTCTGCCCAAGATAATAGATACTTACTGCCTTCAAAAAGTTCGCCTAGAAAATCGGTGCGAAGGCCGTAACACAATACTGGAATATGCAACTTATCAACGACTTCAGTAAGTTGATAAACTTGTTCTTTCGACAAGAACTGACACTCATCAACAAGAATACAGTGACGTTTTTCAACCTCATTCAGAGCTGCGATCTCCTGATACAAATTGGTATCCTGACGAAATAAATGTGCGTCAGATTGAAGACCAATACGAGAGCTCACTTTACCGACACCAAAACGATCATCTAGCGCAGCCGTAAAAATAACTGGCGTCATGCCGCGTTCTTGATAGTTGAAAGAGGATTGAAGAAGCGTTGTTGATTTACCCGCATTCATTGCTGAGTAATAGAAATACATCTGAGCCACAGAGCATTACCTAAAGTTAAAGTTTTAATTTATGGAAATGGAAAATAAAAGGGCTGAATTATCAGCCCTTTAAAAATGAAAATTCAATTACTTACGACGCCACGTTGTGCCTTCTGGACCATCTTCCAGAACAATGCCCATTTCGGTCAGCTTGTCACGAGCCATATCTGCATTCGCCCAATCTTTCGAAGCACGAGAGTCGTTACGCAGCTTGATCAGAGCTTCGATTTCAGCCACTTCATCATCGTTACCCGCATCACCTTTTAGGAAGGCTTCAGGATCTTGGTGAAGAATACCGATCACGTCAGCTAGTTCACGCATTAGCGCACCGAGTTCGCTCGCTTTCTCTAGGTTTTCTGTTTTCAGACGGTTAACTTCTCGCGCCATGTCGAACAGAACTGAGTACGCTTCTGGTGTGTTGAAGTCATCGTTCATCGCTGCAGTGAAGCGAGATACGTACTCTTCACCACCAGCAGGCGCCGCGTTTAGGTCTAAACCACGTAGAGATGTGTACAGGCGCTCAAGCGAAGCACGTGCTTGGTTTAGGTTATCTTCGCTGTAGTTTAACTGGCTACGGTAATGACCAGACATTAGGAAGTAACGCACTGTTTCAGCATCGTAGTGACCAAGAACGTCACGGATAGTAAAGAAGTTACCTAGAGATTTAGACATCTTCTCACGGTCTACCATTACCATGCCGCTGTGCATCCATGTGTTCACGTATTGTGTATCGTGTGCACAGCATGATTGTGCGATTTCATTTTCATGGTGTGGGAACTGAAGGTCAGAACCACCGCCGTGAATGTCGAAGTGGTTACCTAGGATTGAAGAGTTCATTGCTGAACACTCAATGTGCCAACCTGGACGACCAGGACCCCATGGTGACTCCCACGTTGGTTCACCCGGCTTAGACATCTTCCAAAGTACAAAGTCTAGAGGGCTGCGTTTTGCTGTTTCGATATCAACGCGCGCGCCAGCTTGAAGCTGATCAAGGTCTTGCTTAGAAAGCTTGCCGTATTCGTTGAACTTACCCACTTCAAACATTACGTCACCGTTATCTGCAACGTATGCAAAACCGCGCTCGATTAGCTTCTCAACCAATTCGATGATTTCAGCAATAAACTGTGTCGCACGAGGTTCAACGTCCGGACGTTTCATGTTCAGCGCATCAAAATCAGCGTGCATTTCACCAATCAAACGCTCAGTCAATGAATCGCAAGACTCACCATTTTCTGCGGCACGTTTGATGATCTTATCGTCGATATCTGTGATGTTACGTACAAACGTCAGATCATAGCCCAAGTAGCGAAGGTAACGTGATACAACGTCAAAAGAGACGAAAGTACGACCGTGACCAATGTGACAGAGATCGTAGATGGTAACTCCACAGACATACATACCGACTTTGCCAGCTGTAATTGGTTTGAATTCCTCTTTCTGTCTTGTGAGTGTGTTATATATCTTTAACATGATCTCTATCTATGATTGTGAATGAATAAAAGAAGATGAGTATATCAACTCCAACCTAGTTAGGTAATAGCAATTAACCGATAAAACGATAATCGGCTAAACTTCAAGCACAAAACGAAGAATTTCCTCTTCCTGAGTTTTTAAAGCACTAGAACTTAGGCTAGAATCTCGGGCTCAACACAACACAGTAAAGGAAAGTAGCATGATCACCCTTCACACTAATTTTGGTGACATCAAGATTCAACTAAACGAAGAGAAAGCGCCAGAGACAAGCGCAAACTTCCTTCAGTACTGCCGCGACGGTTTCTACGACAACACGCTTTTCCACCGTGTTATTGACGGCTTCATGATCCAAGGTGGTGGTATGGAGTCTGGTCTACGTGAAAAAGCGACTCGTGCACCTATCAAGAACGAAGCAAACAACGGCCTAAGCAACAAAGTGGGTACACTTGCTATGGCACGTACTATGGAGCCGCATTCAGCAAGCTCTCAGTTCTTCATCAACGTAAACAACAACACGTTTCTAGACTTCCGTAGCGAAAGCCTAGACGGTTGGGGTTACTGTGTGTTCGGTGAAGTAATCGAAGGCATGGACATCGTAAATAAGATCAAAGGCGTTAGCACTGGTTCTTACGGCATGCACCAAGACGTACCTCTAGAAGACGTAGTAATCACTGGTACAACAATTGAAGAGTAATTCTTAGGAATTATTTTTAAAAGATAAGTTAATGGGGAGGCATAGCTTCCCCTTATTTCTATGACGACATTATTTATTTCCGATCTTCACCTTACCCCATCACGTCCTGATATCACGGAATGTTTTGTGACGTTCATGCGAACAGAAGCAACAAAAGCTGATGCACTTTATGTACTCGGCGATCTGTTTGAGTTCTGGATTGGTGACGATGACAACACCCCTTTTGCAGACCAAATCCGTGCAGAATTTAAAGCACTGACGGATGCGGGTGTGCCAACTTTTTTCATCCAAGGCAATCGAGATTTTTTACTCGGCAAACGCTTTTGCAAAGAAACCGGTATGACATTACTCGACGATGTCTGCACGATTGATCTTTATGGTCAAAAAGCCGTAATCCTACATGGCGATACGCTCTGCATTGACGATGTGAAATACCAAGAGTTTAGAAAAACCGTTCACAAGCCATGGCTACAATGGTTGTTTAACCGTATTCCTTGGTTCATTAAGAAGAAAATTGTCTCAAAAGTTCAATCCGATATTCGTGATGATAAAATGAGCAAGTCATTAGATATCATGGACGTTAACCAAAATGAGGTCGAGAAAGTGATGTCTCAGAACTGCGTCAACATAATGATTCATGGTCACACACATCGCCCGAACACACATTTTTTTGACGTCGATGGCATTAAAAAGACCCGAATTGTTTTAGGGGATTGGTATACGCAAGGCTCAGTTTTAAAAGTAAATTCTGATAGTTTTGACCTGCAAACGAGACCGTTCATACAGAATTTGCGTTAAGCATGTAGAGCGTGTAGAAGATTCACGCTCAAGTCGTAGATATTTTGTAAAAAATCGCTATTATCATAATACTAAGTTAAACAGAACGAAGTACCTAATTGAAGTATTCTTACGTAGCTCGCCAACCGATTCTGGATAGAGAAAAACGAACCATAGGTTACGAACTCCTCTTTCGAGACGGCCCTAAAAATACCTTCCCTGAAGTAGAACCAGAGCTGGCTACTAGTCGACTGCTATCCGATCATTTTTTGTCGACGCATTACAACACATTAGGAAACAAACTTGGCTTTGTTAACTTTCCGCATCAAAGCTTGGTGAACTTGGTCCCAACTTTGTTTCCTAAAGAATCTCTCGTCATTGAAGTCCTTGAAGACTGCGAACCGACAGAAGAACTGTTAGAAGCCATCAAGCACCTTCATGAGTGCGGGTACAAAATTGCTCTGGATGATTTTGTTCCGACGAAAGCTTGGAAGCGTTTTCTTCCATACGTTTCCATGATCAAGTTTGATATTAGACTTGTGCCGATCAAGAAAGCTGCCATTTTTATTCAGGCGTTGAGCCCATTTAAAATCGACTTTCTTGCGGAAAAGGTAGAGACCTATGAAGAGTTTGAGCAAGCTCTAGAAGCCGGTTTTAACTATTTTCAAGGGTATTTTTTTAGCAAACCTGAGATGATCCAGAAAAAACGGTTGAACCCCGCGTTTCTTACCGTCATCCAACTTTGTAAAGAGATTGCTGATAAGCCCATCGACTTCAATGAGGTTGAACGTCTGTTTTCAATTGATGTGACGCTGTCATACAAGCTGCTTACTTACGTAAATTCAGGATATACATTAACGACTAAGATCAAATCGTTCAGACAGGCGCTTATTTATCTGGGTGAAGAGCGACTACGACGCTTTATTTCCTTAGTTGCAATTGCGTCCGTTCAAGAAGATAAACCTGACTCTCTTTACTCTTTAGCGATTCAGCGTGCACGAATGTGTGAACTGTTACTTAGTCAAATGAACACTAGGTATGACCCTGGGCAGGCTTTTTTGACAGGCATGTTTTCTTTACTCGGATCTTTGCTCGATCAACCGCTCTCGGATGTCATTGAAGATATCCCCGTTGACGAAGATATAAAACTCGCATTAACCAGTCGAAAAGGCGTACTTGGTCACTTACTTTCGATGACGATCGCCTACGAACAAGCGGACTGGGAGTTAGCCGAGCGATATTGCACCGTTCTTAAATTAACCGAACCTCAATTAGCAGACGCTTTTAATCAATCGACGGAATGGGCTCAAGAACTGCTGTCTCAAACGCCCTAAATCGCTATAATGCCTCACCTCCAGCCTCGCAATTGTGAGGTTGTTTGTTTTTACCGCTTAATTAATCGAGATTTCATTTTATGGCTTCTTCTTGCCCTTGCGGATCTAACCGCACCTACCAACAGTGTTGTGAAATTGCCCACAATAACCACGCTGACGTCACCACTCCAGAGCAGTTAATGCGCTCTCGTTACAGTGCGCATGTGTTAGGTCTAGTCGATTACGTGGTGAACACGTACCACCCAAGCTGTAATGCAGAAGAGCAACGTGAAGACATTGCCCAATCTATCGACAGCGATTGGTGCAAACTTGAAGTTGTAAAAACAGAAGCTGGCAGTAATGACAATGAAGGCTTTGTCGAGTTTAGCGCTTATTTTGATGAAGACGGCAAACGCTACTGTATGACAGAACGTTCTCGCTTCGTAAAAGAAAATGGGCTTTGGTACTACATTGACGGCACATTTCCTGAAGAAGAACCAGAACAGGATCCACGATTGAGCCAGCCAGTGAGTAGCCTAAAGCTAGGTCGTAACGATCCGTGTATCTGCGGAAGCGGTAAGAAGTTTAAGAAGTGTTGTGGGTAAAGGCATCCACGCCTAGCTTATTGAGTTCGCTTTAATGAGATTCCTGACCTCACCTAAGCTCGTCGGAATAACGTGAATATATGTACCTGTTTGAAGTAAATAACTCTACTGCAAGCACCATTAGAAAATATACCGTCATTCTGAACGGCGAGGAACGAGTGTGATTCAGAATCTAATCGCTACTAGCACTGTTGCCGGTTTTTACCCCGAATCAAGAACACTAAATTAAAAAAGCCCCTAGGCTCGAGAGCATAGGGGCTTTCACTTATCTATAGCAAGCTTACTTATGACGCTCTTTCAGTTTGTTCACTACGTCATTCATCGATAAGCCTTGGTCTTGAAGCAATACCATTAAGTGGTAAATCAAGTCTGCTGATTCACACACTAACTCCGCCTTATCGCCCGACGTCGCCGCAAGCGCGACTTCAACGCCTTCTTCGCCCACTTTTTGCGAAATACGCTTGGTGCCACGGGCATAAAGACTGGCAGTATAAGAGGAATCTGGGTCGGCACTCTTGCGGGCAGCCAATAGCTGCTCAAGTTGATGAAGCCACACCATTTGTGACTCCTCTTGAGGGTCCACATCCCAGCAAGTTGTGTTACCCAAGTGACACGTAGGACCAATGGGATTCACTTTCACCAGTAGCGTATCGTTGTCGCAATCGAGCTGCATGTTCACCAATTGCAATACGTTGCCAGAGGTCTCACCTTTCGTCCAAAGACGTTGCTTGGTACGAGAGAAAAACGTCACTTGACCTGTTTCGCCCGTTTTTGCCAACGCATCTTGGTTCATGTAACCCATCATCAGCACTTGGCTTGATTGAAAATCTTGTACGATGGCAGGTACCAGACCATCCACCTTTTCCCAGTTGATTCGCTCAGCTAGCGAACTTACTTCGGCGGCTTTCACACTCATAGTCGTACCTCAATGCCTTGTTGTTTCAAATACTGCTTTAGTTCACCAATATTGATGACTTGCTTGTGGAATACCGATGCGGCAAGCGCGCCATCCACATTTGCTTTTTGGTAGGCTTCTGCGAAGTGCTCCATGGCTCCTGCACCACCCGATGCAATCAATGGCACGTTACACACTTCACGCACCATATTAAGTTGTTCAATATCGTAGCCGTTACGCACGCCGTCTTGGTTCATCATGTTCAGTACGATTTCACCAGCGCCGCGTTTTTGTACTTCTTGCACCCAATCACGCGTTTCCCATTGAGTTGCTTTGGTGCGTTCTTCATCACCAGTAAACTGGTAAACCTGATACTTGCCGGTCTCTTTGTCGTAGTAAGAATCAATGCCCACCACGATACATTGCACACCAAACTTATCAGCAAGGTCAGTAATCAGTTGCGGGTTCGCCAATGCAGGTGAGTTGATAGACACTTTGTCTGCACCAAACTCAAGAATGCGCGCTGCATCTTCCGCTGATTTAATACCACCAGCCACACAGAAAGGAATATCAATCACTTCTGCAACGCGAGCGACCCAACTTTTATCGACGACACGACCATCACTTGAAGCGGTAATATCGTAGAACACAAGTTCGTCAGCGCCTTCTTCTGCATAACGCTGTGCCAGAGGAACGATGTCGCCAATGATCTCGTGATTGCGGAACTGAACGCCCTTTACCACTTGTCCATCACGGACATCAAGACATGGAATTATTCGCTTTGCCAGCATGCAAATGCCTCCTCTGCTGTGAACTTACCATCTAACAGCGCGCGACCAACAATCACGCCAGCCACACCGCTGCCTTTTAGTGCTTCGATATCCGCTAATGAGCCGATGCCGCCTGAAGATTGGAACTGCACTTGTGGGTACTGTTTACATAGGTCGACATAAAGCTCTACGTTTGAGCCTTCTAGCGTACCGTCACGAGAAATGTCCGTACAAAGCACGTGCTGCAAACCTACCGTCAGGTAATCGTTGATCAGAGCTTCGATAGTCACGCCTGAATCTTCTTGCCAACCAGAGATCGCCACTTTACGCGTGCCGTCTTGGTCGATGTTGATGTCTAGCGCGAGAACGATTTTCTCCGAGCCGTATTTTTCCATCCAACCTTTCACAAGCTCTGGTTGTTTTACTGCTGTAGAGCCAACCACAACGCGTTGAGCACCCGCTTCTAGCAGATCAATCACGTCTTGCTCGGTACGCACTCCGCCACCGATTTGGATGTTCGCTGGCGTGCTTGCTAGTAGCTTTGCAATTAAATCAAGTTGGCGTGCTGTCGTGTCTTTCGCACCAGTTAAATCCACCAAGTGCAACCAGTTAGCACCCGCTTGGTGGTACAAGTTGAACTGCTCTGCTGGGTCAACTTTGTACTCGGTTACTTGGCCGTAATCACCTTGATAAAGGCGAACCACCTGTCCTTCAATTAAATCAAGAGCTGGAATAATCACACTAAATCCCTTTTATAATTCTAAGAAGTTTTGAATAAGCTTCGCGCCCGCTTTTGAAGAACGCTCAGGGTGGAATTGCACGCCGTAGTAGTTACCGTTTTGCACGGCTGCTGTGAACGGGTTGCCGTACTCACATTCCGCAATCGTGTAATCCCCAACTGGCATCGCAAAGCTGTGTACAAAGTAGAAGTACTCACCTTCTTCAATACCTTTGAAAAGTGGATTACCTGCTTTTGCAGACACTGTATTCCAGCCCATATGCGGCAGCGGTAAATCGCCGGTTTGTAACAACTTCACTTCGCCATCACAAAGTCCAAGACACTCAACTAACTCGTCGGCTTTCTGCCCTTTCTCTTGAGACACTTTGCCCAAAAGTTGCATGCCTAAACAGATACCCAACAGCGGCTTCTCTACCTGTTTTACTAAACTGATCAGGTCACGCTCTTCTAGGTTTTTCATCGCTTCGCTGGCGGTTCCCACACCCGGTAGGAATAGCTTGTCAGCCGATAATACGACTTGCGGATCTTTTGAAATCGTTACGTCATATCCTAGGCGTTCAATGGCAAACTTCACCGAAGAAACGTTGGCACAGCCAGTATCGATAATGACAACTTTCTGTTCTGTCACTGTTTTTCTCCTTGCTAACGTTAGCCTTAAAGCACGCCTTTACTACTTGGTAGCTCAGTGCCTTCTACTTTGATTGCTTGGCGCAAAGTACGGCCAAACGCTTTAAATAGGCTTTCAATGATGTGGTGATCATTGTTGCCCGCAGAAGAAAGGTGCAACGTACATGCTAATGTGTCAGTCAGAGAGCGGAAGAAGTGAACCACCATCTCTGTTGAAAGATCACCCACTTGCTCACGGCTGAATTGCGCGTCGAACTTAAGGTAAGGACGACCAGACAGATCTAGTGCACATTGTGCCAAACACTCATCCATTGGCAGGCTAAAGCCAAAGCGACCAATACCACGCTTGTCACCTAGTGCTTCTTTCAGCGCTTGACCCAACGCAAGAGCGGTGTCTTCTACCGTATGGTGATCATCAATGTGTAGGTCACCTTCCACCTTGCACACCATTTGGAACCCGCCGTGCGTCGCGATTTGATCCAGCATGTGGTCGAAGAAACCAAGACCTGTAGAAATGTCATTGCCACCTTGTTCGTCAAGATTAACGATTACTTTGATGTCCGTTTCTTTTGTGGTGCGAACCACTTCAGCAACGCGTGCCTTCACCGTCAGATCTTTTAAGATCTGTTTCCAGCCCATGGTTTCTGGGTTGTATTGAATACCACGAATTGCCATGTTTTCTGCAAGTTGAAGATCGGTTTGACGATCGCCAATCACAACAGAGTTTTGGAAATCCACTTTGCCACCTTGAAGGTACTCTTTTACCAAGCCCAATTTAGGCTTACGGCAAGAGCAGTTGTCTTCATCAAAGTGAGGACAAATCAGTACGTCATCGAACTTCACACCTTGAGATTCAAAGATCTCCATCATCATGTTGTGCGGTGCATCAAAATCAGCTTGTGGGTAGCTGTCGGTACCCAAACCATCTTGGTTCGTGACCATCACTAGGCGGTATCCTGCATCCTGCAACGACAACAGGCTTGGGATAACAAATGGTTCCAGTTTTAGTTTATCTAAACGGTCTACTTGAAAATCAATCGGCGGCTCGACAATTAAGGTGCCATCACGATCAATAAAAAGGATTTTTTGTTGTTTGCTCACTCGAACTTCCTTATTGCTATTCTTTTGGCGCTCCCGCTATTGAGCGAGAGCGATAAATTCTGTCTCTATTTATGCGTAGTAGTTTCTGATAAATCCGAGTGTTTTTTCGCACTCGTCGCGGTTACCCACACTGATACGTACACAGTTCTCGATTGGTGAGTTACGTAAAATAATGCCCGTATCCCAAGCGGCTTTGAAAAGATCATCGCCATCTGGGAACTTCACCAATAGGTAATTCCCCCATCCTTCAAAGACTTCCAATCCCGGAATCATTGACAAACCAACTTGTAAGTAAGCTCGGTTTGCATTCAGGTCGAGAACTTGAAACTTCGCTCGCGCTAGACCTGCTTCAGACAGCGCTTGAGTAGCAATTTCTGCCACTGGAACCGGTACTGGATATGGTGCGATAACTTTAAGAAGCACATTAATCAACTCTTCGTTCGCAAGCGTAAATCCACAACGCAGACCAGCAAGCGCGAAAGCTTTCGACAGAGTACGCAGAATTGCTAGGTTCGGATATTGCGCCAGCAAATCTACCGTTGACGCTTCTGGACAAAAATCAATGTACGCTTCATCCATTACAACGATTGCTCGGTCTTTTGTCATCTCAAGCAGAGACACAATGTCTTCACGCTTAACCAAGTTACCTGTTGGGTTGTTTGGCGAACATACGAAAACCAGTTTCACGTTATCCAGATTGGCTTCGATGCCTGCAAGGTCTAGTTGCCAATCTGACGTCAGTGGTACGGTTTTGCGCTCAACACCGATGGTTTCGGCACTGATAGCGTACATACCGTAAGTCGGTGGACAGTAAAGAATCGCATCTTCACCCGGCTCACAGAAAGCACGAATCAGTAGTTCAATGCCTTCATCTGCACCGCGAGAAGTCAGCGTTTGTTCTGGTTTCACACCCGCATACGCTGCGTAAGCGGAAATCAGTTCTTTCGGTTGGCATTCGCTGTAACGATTAAGACGAGCAAAGTCTGTTTTGTATTCATTGTTAAATGGTGATTCGTTGGCATTTAGCCATACGTCACCGGTACCACCAATTCGGCGAGCCGATAAATAAGGGGTAAGTTGTTGGACTTGTTTACGCGCTAGCTTTTCCATCTCATTACTCTCTTATTCTTTCTTACTTGCTAATTTTTCTACGCGGATAGTAACAGCACGTTTGTGAGCGTCCAGACCTTCTGCTTCAGCCATCGTGACTACCGTTGGTGCAAGGTTCTTTAAACCATCAGCAGAAAGCTCCTGAACCGTCATTCGTTTAGAGAAATCCGCCAAACCTAAGCTTGAATAAGTACGTGTGTAACCGTAAGTAGGAAGGACGTGGTTAGTCCCCGATGCGTAATCTCCCGCAGATTCAGGCGACCAATCCCCAAGGAAGATAGAACCTGCGTTATCTAACAGAGGTAGAAGCTCACGAGGGTTCTTAGTCTGAACAATCAAGTGCTCAGGACCGTAGTAATTGGAAATAGAAACTGACTGCGTCATCGACTCGGAAATAATGATCAAGCTTGATGCCAGAGCCTTTTCTGCGATGTCTGCACGAGATAGCTCCTTAAGCTGACGTTGAACCGCATCCGTCACTTGATCAGCAATCACAGGAGAAGGAGTCACCAATACCACTTGAGAATCAGGACCGTGTTCCGCTTGGCTCAAAAGATCCGCAGCGATAAAGTCTGCATCTGCGGTTTCATCTGCAATCACTAGCACTTCTGATGGCCCTGCTGGCATATCAATCGCAGCACCGCGGAAATCATTGCTAACCTGTCGTTTTGCTTCGGTCACGTAAGCGTTGCCCGGACCAAAGATCTTATCTACTTTCGATACAGTCTCGGTGCCATAAGCCATTGCAGCAACTGCTTGGCCACCACCGACGTTGTACACTTCATCAATGCCACACAGTTTCGCGACATAAAGGATCTCATCAGCGATTGGCGGTGGAGAACAAAGAACGACTTTACGACAACCTGCAATTTTTGCAGGAACGCCGAGCATCAAAACAGTCGATGGCAAAGGCGCACTGCCACCAGGAATGTACAAACCCACTTTTTGAATTGGGCGTGTTACTTGTTCACAAAGGACACCTGGCTGCGTTTCCACCTTGATCGGTTGCGGCTTTTGCGCTTTGTGGAACTTAGAAATATTGGCGTAAGCTTGCTCTAGTGCGCTCTTCATTGACTCTGACAAACGCTCTGACGCTGCCTTAATTTCCTGAGAAGAAACACGAATGGATTCAGGCTTAACACGGTCAAACTTTTCGGTCAGCTCAATAAGAGCAGAGTCACCTTCTTCTCGAACTTTAGCAATAACTTCGGCCACAGCAGTGGTGATATTGGCACCTTCTGCAATAGCAGGGCGCTCCAAAATAGAGTCTTGCTGATTCTCACTTAATGATTGCCAAACGACTGTTCTCATGATGCTTACTCCATCATTTTTTCAATTGGTAGAACAAGAATTGAACTTGCGCCCAACTCTTTCAGCTGTTCCATTGTTTCCCAGAATAGGTTTTCAGAACTCACTAAGTGAACAGCCATTTTCTGCTTATCTGCAGAAAGAGGAAGAACAGTTGGGTCTTCAGCACCTGGCAGTAGTGCTTTAATTTGATCTAACTTCTCTGCTGGGGCGTGAAGCATAATGTACTTAGATTCTTTCGCTTGCTGCACGCCTTGCATGCGAGTTAACAGCTTTTCGATTAGCGCCACTTTGTCTGCGTCGAACTCACCTGTGCGTTGAATCAATGTCGCTTTTGATTTGAAGATAATTTCAGCTTCTTTAAGGCCGTTAGCTTCCAGTGTTGCACCTGTAGAAACCAAATCAGCGATAGCATCAGCGAGACCCGCGCGAGGCGCAACTTCTACAGAGCCTGTCAGCATACATGTAGAGAATGGAACGCCGGCTTCATCCATGTACGCTTTTAGAAGTTGAGGATACGTTGTAGCAATACGCTTGCCAGCTAAGTCTTGTGGACCGTTGTACTCTTCGTCCTTGTCGATTGCGATAGATAAACGACAGCCACCAAAATCAAGTCGACGAAGCTGAACAAACTCGCAGGGTTCACCTAATGCTTTGCGGTCAAGGCGAACTTCTTCTAGTTCATTTTCGCCAATAAAGCCAAGGTCAACCACGCCATCCATAATTAAACCTGGGATGTCGTCGTCACGAACCAAGAGTAAATCAATTGGCATATTTTCAGAATGGACAACTAAACGCTCGCCCATTACGTTGAACTTTACGCCGCACTGTTTTAGTAGAGCTTGACTCTCTTTGCTAAGACGACCTTTTTTCTGAATTGCGATTCTTAAACGTTGTGTTTGCATTGCTTTGTCCCTATGCAAGATTTTGATATCTAAGTATTTTTCAAACTAATAAAACTAAAAAACCCTCGGGAGATTGAAGTCTCCCGAGGGTTTAAAATCTGCTTTTACTTTGATTTTACCTCCGGGAGTTTCCTGCCTCCCGGGTATGCGTACATCGCCCGAAAGACTAGATTGGGTGATGATGGTGATGAATGTTCATTACAAAATTACGCATACTTATTTAAGGCTCTTTTTGAGTTGCTTTGTTGGTAACCACACTAACTAAGGATTCTATATTTTTCAATACTCAATTGAATATTTTCTAAATATTTTTCACAAGACATTGATTTAAATGAAATTAAATTCTTTTCCATATTGAATACTCTGGTGGAAAGAACACCTCCAATCAGCTCTACTCTGACGAAGAAAGCGAAGAATAGTATGAATATTCACCAAAACAACTATTTAGACCGTACCCAACCCATTAATTGACACTTTTCTCAATAAAGAGACAGCAACTCACGTTTGAGACAAGTCATTCAAAACTATTATTAGAGCGGGGCAAAAAATAGTGATTAACAATGAAACTGCGTAACGGTAGTAATAAACAAGCTGTAGATTTCGACGATACGGCACTATACCCGTTGATCGGCAATAGTGCCTGTATCCAAGAACTTCGTACTGCAATACAAAAGTACGCTCAATGTGATGCTGAAGTCCTCATTCAGGGTGAAACTGGTGTTGGGAAAGGTCTTTGCGCTCGCCTTATTCATCAATTGTCGAACAGACACTCAGCACCTTTTGTGGAAGTCAACTGTGGAGCCATTCCAAGTGGTCTTATTGCATCCGAGCTTTTCGGCCATGAAAAAGGAGCATTTACAGGCGCAATCTCAGAGCGTATAGGTTTTATTCAAAAGGCACATAAAGGCACCCTATTTCTTGATGAAATTGGTGACATGCCACCAGACCTACAAATCCACCTCCTTCACTTTTTGGAGAGTAAACAAATCCATAAAGTCGGAGCGGATAAATTCATTGACGTGGACTGTAGGGTCATTGCAGCAAGCCACGTGGATTTGAAAAATGAGGTCGTACAAGGAGGATTTCGTGAAGATCTATTCTATCGGCTTAATATATTGCCATTAACTATCCCTCCACTGAGAAAGCGTGGAAAAGACATTATTATTTTATCTGAACACTTCCTAGCAGATCTGTCTCATGGTCAGGTACAAAAAATGTCTGATAAGGTAAAAGCCAAGCTCCTCAAACATCGTTGGCCAGGCAACGTAAGAGAACTGCGTAATGTCATCCAACGAGCAATTGTCATGTGTGAAGATCACACGCTTCTCGTCGCTGACTTGGGCCTTGATAACAATGAGAGGCAATTGCTCCCTTCTGTGGACCAAATTGATCTCGACTACCTACTGCAAGCTATCGAAGAAAATAAACACAATATGAGTGCGGCTGCACGTCACCTCGGCATTTCAAGAACAACGCTTTATCGATTAATAAAGAAATACAACTTAAATGTTTAAATACTGTATAGGTGTAACGTAACACTGTGTAACAGGTAACTCTTTAGATATCATTTAGTTAACTCTGCATCGCAACCATGCGTATTTTGCTGTATTAAAAATCAAAAGCTTAAAATGGGCATAGTCTTTGCTTAGAACTAAGAAGAAGATGGATTGCTTTTCCATTACAGCCCATCAAGGAGAGCTCGGTACACAAACAATTCGCTCTTAACACGAGACTTTTATCCCCAAAAACGCGATTGCCCCCCTCACCTAAGTCGCGTTAAAAAAAAGCTCCGCTAAATTAGCGGAGCTTCCCTCTGTAACGAATCTATTCAAAACAACTTACGCACTCTGGCAAGACGCTATTTTAGACTTTGAAAGCCATGACAAAATAGCGCAAACGATAACGAATGTTATCGACGCTGCAATGAACGAGAACGCAATTGAAGCAGTCATACCAAGGGCAATAAAGCCGACGCATGAAACAAGCGCGACTGATAATGCATAAGGTAACTGTGTTGATACGTGGTCAATGTGGTTACAACGTGCACCCGTCGATGACAGGATAGTCGTATCTGAGATTGGTGAACAATGGTCACCGAATACCGCACCAGCTAAAACCGCACTCAGCATCGGTAGCATTAGCGCTACGTCTGTTGCGCCAGCCATGTCTCCAGCGATTGGAAGCATGATGCCGAACGTACCCCATGAAGTACCTGTTGAGAACGCCATCAGGCCAGACAGCAGGAATAAGATGACTGGGAGCCAATGAGGGTTGATATTGCCCTGCGCCATTGTCGAAAGGTAAGTACCTGTCTTCATATCACCGATAACAGAACCAATGGTCCAGGCAAATACTAAGATTAGAATCGCGCCAAACATAGACTTAGCACCAATCCAAAGTGTACGTGCGATCTCAGCCATTGGTAGACCTTGCTTCACAACAGTAAACAGTGCAACAGCTAAGCCAAGCAAGCTACCGTAGATTAGTGATGTACCTACATCTGTATTTTCAAAAGCACCAAGAAGCGCAAACTCCTTACCATCAGCAGCCAATGCTTGGCCACCCGTGTAAAGCATTGAAGCGATAGTCGCGATAATCAGCGTCACGATAGGAAGTATCAAATCTGACACTTTACCCTTTTCACTTTCACGGATATCTAGCTCTTCATTTAGGTCATGCGCTTCTTGCGAGTCATTTTCTTTGTCTTTATCAAAGCCACGACCTTGCGATGCAGAGATCTCATGCTCACGCATTTTACCAATATCAAGACCAAACCACGCAACAGCGAACACCATTAGCAGCGCAAAAACGGCGTAGAAGTTCATTGGGATAAGACGAACATATGCGCCAAGAGCCGAATACTCTGTGATCCCATGTGAGACTAAGATCCCGCCAATAATAGTAATAATGTAAGCACCCCAGCTAGAAGCAGGCATAATTACACACATTGGAGCAGCGGTTGAGTCTAGAATGTACGCAAGCTTAGCGCGAGACACATAAAAGCGATCGGTTACTGGGCGAGAGATCGCACCAACAGCAAGGCTATTAAAGTAATCATCGACAAAAATGAATACGCCTAAAAAGGCGGCAAGAAGTTTGGAGCCGCGTTTACTCTTCACTCGAGATTGTGCCCATTCAGCAAAAGCACGAGTACCGCCAGATAGCGTTAATAAAGCTGTTGTCATACCTAATAAGATTAGGAAACCAACAATGCTCATGTTCCAAGTGTTAATTCCGCCATCTTCAATAAAGACAGAAGAAACTTGAGAACTGACGTAACCTGCGGTGTCGCTGATAGACCAGCTATTAAGTAGCACCGCACCTAGCACGATACCTACACCCAAGGAAACTAATACACGTCGAGTCAAAATCGCCAAAGTCAAAGCGACAATAGGTGGCAATAATGAAACAGGAGAACTAGAAAAATCTATTAAATTCATGATCTTCAAAAACCAAAGTTTGGCTAGAGATCTACTGCAGACAAGTCACGTAGCATACGATACGTGCTCATGTTGAACTTAGCGACAGGGAAGCGAACACTCCACCCAACCCTACAGTAGCGCTCCATAGTTTAATGTGAATATATACTATGGCAGTGTTGTTCCTTTCAGATACAACCCCAGCAAGTAACTTTGATGAGTTACTTACTTCGGCAATCTTCGCCTTCCACTATTATTCATTGGCATCACCCCAATAATAGCTACTCTTCGAGACCGCGCCTCTACGGCAACAACAAACAATTAACCACTAACTGTACAAATTAACAACAAATTGTCTGCAATATTGCATCAGGTGGCAGCCATTGTACTTATGATGAGAGTCAATGCAACACATCAAACTAAATTAAACAAATAAATAATGACTGAGATAATTTATAAACCTTGCCTACTTCCATAAGTTTTGTGCAACTGAAATCACATCAATCATGTTATTTATGAAACATTATTACTACCTTAGAAATATCATGGTTTATCTTATATCAATAAATTAAGGATATATGACACACCATTAAAGATGGATGCTTCATATTTTTAAGTAATAACTCAAATTTTTTTATAAAAAACCAAGCTGTCACTCTCTCTATACAATAATGATTGTTGATTTTAGTTCTCATCTAATAATGATTTATTTCGAGTGTAATAATATTAATTGCTTTAAAAAATAGTCAAATTTAAACAAAATCTTGATTTAGCATTTGCACATAAGGAAAAGATAAAGTTAAATATAAGGACTCTTTGTTTATTTATAGATTGGCATTATTTAATCGTAACGATAAAAAGTGCCCAACACATTAACCTTTTAATAGGAATCGTTATGTCAGAGCTGACTAAAACCCTTCTAAATATCCGTAGCCTTCGTGCATTTTCTCGTGAGCTGACTCTAGAACAATTGGAAGAAGCTCTAGATAAACTCACTACTGTCGTAGATGAGCGTCGTGAAGCAGAAGAAGCAGAACGCGCAGCACAAGCAGAGCAAGAAGCTAAGCTTGCAGAGATTGCTGAGAAAATCGCTCAAGACGGTATTGACGTAGAAGCACTTATTACTGCGCTATCTGGCGAAACTAAGACGAAAGGCAAAGCGAAGCGCGCACCTCGCCCTGCTAAATACAAATACACAGATTCAAACGGTAATGAGAAAACTTGGACTGGCCAAGGTCGTACACCTTCGGCGATTCAAGAGCAACTTGATGCAGGTAAATCTCTGGATGAGTTCCTAATCTAGATCCGTGCTATTTTTAAAAGGCTCCCATAGGGAGCCTTTTTTATTTAAACCATTACAAATAAAAAAGGCACATTTCTTAATGTGCCTTTTACTTTAGTTACAGAATAGTTAATTAAACCGCTTCGTATTAACGTTCCCAGTATGCTTCTTCTAGGCTATCTTCTCGCTCAGGAAGTCCGCGCGACAATCGTGGTGAATGTTGCACGAGAACTTCGTAGCTAGCACGGTTTGCGTATTTGCAGACTTGAGAAAAAGAAGAGTAAGTTAAATACTCGTTACTGTGCTTGCTTGAATTAGGCACATTTTCTTTATGGTATTTATTTGCTGCCATATCATGAAGAACAGCAGATAACGCAGCATCACCTGCGCCATTTGTATTCTTAATTTTTTCTGGGCCACCCATATATGGCGAGATATGCGAGTACACTTTTATTGGCGTCTCGCATGAGTCTTTTTTCGCCGGACGACTGAATTCATAACGATTAAATTCAGCAATTGACCCTGGAAGTAATGGCAAAGAAGTTTCGCGCTTCGCGCTATCTTCCGTATACCCAGCCATAAATAGACCTACAGGACCCGCCGTGCACAATACTAGATCAGCCCACTCCAATGTTTTATCAGACGCAGCAAGTGGATCAGATTCCCCCGTCAGTGCTTCTGCTTCATCTTCATTCATCGCAACGACTGAAACGTTATCTCGAATGAATTCTTGCCAATATTTAGGGTCATCTTGAATAACAAACTTTGTGCCTAAAGTCAGAACAACAGGCACATCATTCTTTTTCGCGTACTCAATCGCTTTCATTGTTGCTTCCGGCATTGGGTCGCCGTCTTTGCAACGTACTAGATATGACGTCAGTACAAGTGCTGATGCATTTTTAAAGATTTTCTCTGGAATGCTATCAGGATGGAGTTGGTTCATTTGCCCTTCGCTGATAGCAAAAGTACGTTCACCGTCTTCTGTGATAAGAGCAAAGCAACGGCCAATTGCACCATCTACACCTTGTAGGTAGTTCAAATCCATGCGGCTTGATGTATTACAAAGATAACGGTAACCGTAGCTGCCAATCTTAATATCCTGGCTCATCACTCCAAGTAGTGTGGAGCGATCATCCGCTAGTACGGAGTAGTTATGTAGCGTGTTACCAATTGTACCGCCCGCATACTCATTGGTAATCAAGTTCTCTTCTTTCAGTTGCTGGTATAACTCTTCTGCTCTTTCGTCATCGATAACCAGAGAGTGACCTTTACTCAGACCGTACTTTTCAATCACATCCGTTGTAACTTTTGCTTCAATATCAACCAAGGTTTGGTCAATACCAATGATGTGAGTGCGCGTCATCTTCTTGCTTTCTTGTGCTTGGCTCACCAGCGGGTCACGAGCATGAACAGGAAAATAGTGCTTCGATTTGCGTTGTCCAGGAAATTTCATATTATCAGTCTGAGTAAGGGGATGAAAAGGAGAGCGGATTCTATACCGCTAATAATAAAGCAGCAATAAAAGCGATTATAGCAAACGTTTGCTGACTACTTTTTTCTTTTAGGTGGCTTATTCACCTTCCATAAAGCTGAGATCTGGTAGTTGCTCAAGGTGCTCGCTATAACGCTTTAGGTTGAACTCACCTTCATTCTTCATTACATCAAAAACCTCAATTGACATCGCACATGCCATCATCGCAACCGCATCTTCACGTGGTGTGCCAGTCATCATTAAACGCATAAGGGTTTCTTTTACTTTAAGCGGGTTGCCATCTTCGAGCTGATTTTCAACAATTTCAATCAACTCACTTTCTTGCATAAATTGGTTTTCTTCTGTCATTTGATGTTTCCTCTTGGATTTTGGCCAACTATGCCATATATACCTCTTCTATACTTGCGAAATTACTCGTTCGAATCTTTGTTGAAGAAAAGTTCAGCGAAATGAATTGTGATTTCGATCTCGGATCTGTCACCGGTCTGTGGATTCTGATAGAATCTGCATCCCGTTTATTTAAGTGGTGTTTAGTAATGTCTGATAACAGCCAAAAGAAAGTCATCGTCGGTATGTCCGGCGGCGTTGATTCATCTGTTTCCGCGTATCTTCTAAAACAGCAAGGCTACCAAGTAGAAGGCCTTTTCATGAAGAACTGGGAAGAAGATGACAACGAAGAATATTGTACAGCGGCAGAAGATCTTGCTGACGCTCAGGCAGTATGTGACAAGCTAGGCATCCACCTACACACTATCAACTTTGCTGCCGAATACTGGGATAACGTATTTGAGTACTTCCTTGCTGAATACAAAGCTGGCCGTACTCCGAACCCTGACATTCTTTGTAACAAAGAAATCAAGTTCAAAGCATTCCTAGAATTCGCTGATGAAGTACTTGATGCTGATTACATTGCAATGGGCCACTATGTGCGTCGCTCTTTCCCAGAAAATGGTGAAAAACCACAGATGCTGCGTGGTCTAGATGGCAACAAAGATCAAAGCTACTTCCTGTACACATTAAGCAACGAGCAAATCGCACGTAGCCTATTCCCTGTTGGTGATCTAGAGAAGCCAGAAGTGCGCCGCATTGCGGAAGAACAAGATCTAATTACCGCTAAGAAGAAAGACTCTACGGGTATTTGTTTCATCGGTGAACGCAAGTTTACAGAATTCCTCGGTCGCTACCTTCCAGCTCAGCCTGGTAATATCGAGACGCCAGAAGGCGAAGTGATTGGTCAACACCAAGGCCTGATGTACCACACACTTGGTCAGCGTAAAGGTCTACACATCGGTGGCCGTAAAGGCGGCGGTGGTAACGAGGACCCATGGTTCGTTGGTGAGAAAGATCTAGAACGTAACGTTTTGATTGCTGTTCAAGGTAAAGACCATCCAATGTTGAAATCAGAAGGTCTACTTGCATCACAACTTCATTGGGTAGATCGTGAGCCAATTCGCGATGTTATGAAGTGCACAGTGAAAACTCGTTACCGTCAGGAAGATATTCCTTGTACAATCATCCCTATCGATGATGAAAACATTAAAGTTATCTTTGACGAGCCACAAATTGCTGTAACTCCAGGTCAATCAGCAGTGTTCTACAAAGGTGACGTGTGCCTAGGTGGCGGCATCATCGAGCAACGCATTAAATATTCTCAAGCTTAGGAGTCGTTACGTGGCGAATACACTTTATGACCGTACTATCGCTTTCGCTGGGATTTGCCAAGCTGTTGCTTTAGTTCAACAGGTAGCGAGAAACGGACATTGTGATCAAGATGCTTTTGAAACATCAATCAACGCTATTTTGAGCACGAACCCTGCTAACACAGTTGGCGTATTCGGTCGCGAAGCCGATCTAAAGCTCGGCCTAGAATGCTTGGTTAAAGGGATTGATAGCACACCATCAGGCAGTGAAATTACTCGTTACATTATTAGTTTAATGGCGTTAGAACGTAAGTTAAGCTCTCGTAACGATGCTATGTCTCAGCTTGGTGATCGTATTCAAATGGCCAAGCGTCAGTCAGAGCACTTTGAGCTACTAGACGATCAAATGATCAGCAATTTAGCGAGCATCTATCTGGATGTCGTTAGCCCTATTGGCCCACGCATTCAAGTAACGGGCACGCCATCTGTACTGCAGCAGACGGCAAGCCAACACAAAGTTCGTGCGCTGTTGTTATCTGGCATTCGTAGTGCAGTTCTTTGGCGTCAAGTTGGTGGTAAGCGTCGCCACCTAATCTTCGGGCGCAAGAAGATGGTAGAGCAAGCACAAATCCTTCTTGCTCGTCTGTAGTAAAATATCAAATAAGCAGCTCGCGTTTATCGCGAGCTCATTTTTTTCGACTAAAACAAATCTCGCGCAAACGTTTGCGCAATATTCGTGACAATTGCCACAGTTATTGGTATAAAGCTCACGAAATTTAGAAACCCAATTCAGGAGAACATCATGGAACTGTCAGCATTGACTGCTGTTTCACCAGTAGACGGCCGTTACGGAAGCAAGACAATTGCGTTACGCGAAATTTTCAGTGAATACGGTCTACTAAAGTACCGTACTATCGTTGAAATCCGCTGGCTACAAAAGCTTGCTGCTACTGCTGAAATTGCAGAAGTGCCAGCGTTTAGCGCAGAAGCAAACCAATTCCTAGACGACCTTGCTGCAAACTTCTCTGAAGAAGATGCACGCCGTATCAAAGAGATCGAGCGTACAACTAACCACGACGTAAAAGCGGTTGAGTACTTCCTAAAAGAGAAAGTAGCAGACGTTCCTGAACTGCACGCAGTAAACGAGTTCTTCCACTTCGCATGTACTTCTGAAGACATCAACAACACATCACACGCTCTAATGCTTAAAGAAGCGCGTGAGAACGTGATTCTTCCAGAAATCCGTAACCTAATCGACGCTATCAAAGCACTAGCAGTGGAATACCGCGACATTCCTCTTCTATCTCGTACACACGGTCAGCCTGCTTCTCCATCTACTATGGGTAAAGAAATGGCAAACGTGGCGTACCGTATGGAGCGTCAATTCAAGCAAATCGAAAACGTTGAGATCCTAGCGAAAATCAACGGTGCAGTAGGTAACTACAATGCACACCTTTCTGCTTACCCAGAGCTAGATTGGCACAAGTTCTCTGAAGAGTTCATCACAGAGTCTCTAGGCGTAACTTGGAACCCTTACACAACTCAAATCGAACCGCACGATTACATCGCTGAGCTGTTCGACGCTATCGCTCGTTTCAACACTATCCTGATTGACTTCGACCGTGACGTTTGGGGTTACATTGCACTAGGCCACTTCAAGCAAAAAACTATTGCTGGTGAGATCGGTTCTTCAACAATGCCTCACAAAGTTAACCCAATCGACTTTGAAAACTCAGAAGGTAACCTAGGTCTTGCGAACGCTGTATTCGGCCACCTAGCACAGAAACTGCCTATCTCTCGTTGGCAACGTGACCTAACTGACTCAACGGTTCTACGTAACCTTGGTGTTGGTGTTGGCTACGCTATCATCGCTTACACTTCGACACTTAAAGGCATCAGCAAGCTAGAAGTAAACCGTGAAGCGCTTCTTGCTGAACTAGACAAGAACTGGGAAGTACTAGCAGAGCCAGTACAAACGGTAATGCGTCGTTACGGCATCGAGAAGCCATACGAGAAGCTAAAAGAGCTAACTCGTGGTAAGCGTGTTGACGGCGAAGCAATGCGTAACTTCATCGACGGTCTTGATCTTCCTGAGCACGAGAAAGCACGTCTGAAAGAGATGACGCCAGCGAACTATATCGGTCAAGCAATCGAGCTGACAGATAAGCTGTAATCCTCCTGTAACGACCAGATACCTAAAAGGTTGACGCGAAAGCGTCAACCTTTTTTAGTTAGGAGAGTTAGGTCGGGAGAAAATAATTTTAGTTATATGGAATGGATTACTAATTGAAGATCAGCCCCATTTGTTATGGCTGCTTTTGGAAGAACAAGGTTATTGTTCCTACTTCCACACCAAACTTTTTTATTTTCGTTAGATTGAAAACGTGTCTGTCATCCTGACGATAAAGCCAATCATCAAAAGCAACCGTCACTGATGAATCCTCCATTTGTAGCTCAAAGTCATATTGCCACTGTAGCGCATTGCCCTGCTCTTCCCCTGTTGCTACACCTATAATATCGTCTGCCTTACCTTCATAACTACCGTCTTCTAATCTAGTAATAACCCAAATTCGCTGGTCCACCTCTCCATCATCAAACACGAAGTCTTCCACCAGCGTCAGCGTATCACCCTCTACAGTACCCACTATATCGACTTCAAAGCGACGGGTTTGCTGTTCGGTATAATCTTGCACCATCCCCCACGCCTTTATGTCGCCTTCGAAATAACCGAATACGTCAAAAGTCGGTGTAGAAGAGCGGTAATTATCAATGTCAGCGGAACATGCCGAAAGAAAAACAGCTGCCACTAAAGTCGCTGATTTAAAAATTCGTTTAAGCACTATCTAACCTGCCCTATCAATTGTTTTCGGAGTTTCGGGAATTCTGTGTTGGGTGATAACCATATAGCTAAAAATGCATCGTTCATTCGTTCGTCTTCAATGATGCCAACGTTCTTTACTTGCACGTCCCCAACCTGCTTATAAAACAGCTGACCAAATTTTCCATCTGTTAGATAAGTAAGCTCGTCACCTTTTTGAATATCAGGAAACATACGATCGAGCTCGCTGATCCAAGTTTTTCGATATGAGTCAGTAAAACCCAGTTTCGCCCACTGCTCATCCGTCACATCAAGCAGCTGTTGCTTACTGATGTCTCTCTTGTAATTAATTTCCAATGCAAGGGGATGTGGCGATACGTCATCGCTTACGATGAACTTTCCATCAGGCGCTTTTAATCTTGAGTGATAAATATCGAAGATGAACCAAGTAAGTTGGGCTTCTCCAACAGTTTTCCATCCCTTCCAATTCGCAATGTTGCTGGCAGCTTCGCTATTTCCAACAGGTTGAGCTTGCAGAGCAAAAGAACCAGTTACTATTACCAACGCAAGCAACCTAGTCAGTCTCTGAGTTAAGTCTCTCTTCAAGCTTTTCATTTCCGTACACCTTGAGTATCAAGAGCATCATGACGCACCATTCGACAAACAACATTGCCAGTGTAGCGCCAGTGCTGAATCGAAATTCAACGGCTTGGAGTTTATGGCCAGCGAAGTAGCTCGCCGTTCCTCCGAGTCCGCCTACTATTGATACGTAGGTTTTTGGGAAACGGTACAAAATTGACTTAAGTTGATAGGCATACCAAGAAAACAAAACCCACAAGCATAATAACCAGACTGGCAGCCATGGGGTTGGAAAGACAAAGACCGAGAGTTGTTGATTGAGCGTATCAAGCACGAGCCCGCTCGTGACGATCACACCAATACTTTTGAGCGAAGATGCATCGCTTTTCAGACAATATAGTAGGGTTGCCAAAGTAAGGAATAACGTGACCCATTGCCATTGATAGGTTCCAAGCACCGCTGCAAACCAGCAGAGTTGGAACCATGTCGAAGCAAGAAATACCTTCATAACGAACTACGGGCGTTGAAACGTCATGTGAACTGCACTGATCGTGCGAGCCAAAAAGCCACCTTCACAGTAGCTCAAATAGTAGCGCCACATACGCACAAAGCGGTCGTCGTAGCCAAACGAGCGCACTTCATTCTCTGCTCGATTAAAACGTAGGTGCCATTCGTTCAACGTCTTGGCGTAGTCCAAACCAATATCGAACAAGTCTCGCGTCACTAAGTCACTGTACTTTGTTGTTGCTTGGGTTAGTGAGGTTACCGACGGTAAAAAACCACCCGGGAAAATGTACTTCTGGATGAAGTCGACATTGTTACTGTAGTAATCATAACGTTGGTCGGCAATCGTAATCGCTTGAATCGCCATCAAGCCACCGGACTTCAATAAAGACTCACAGACCTTAATGTACGAAGGCAGGAATTGTTTGCCCACAGCTTCAATCATTTCAATAGAAACGAGCTTGTCATAAGTGCCGGTTAGATTGCGGTAATCTTCTTTGAGTAGAGTAATTTTGTCTTCTAAGCCACGCTCTTTGATTTTTTGCTCCGCGTACGCGTGTTGCTCTTCAGATATCGTTGTTGTGGTGACCTGACAACCGTATTGTTCGGCCATGTAAATCGCCATAGCGCCCCACCCAGTGCCAATTTCAACAACATGATCAGTGGGATTCAGCTCAAGTTGCTGACATAGACGATCCATTTTGTTGATTTGAGCCTGCTCTAGAGAGTCATCCGCATGATTGTAAAGCGCCGATGAGTACAACATATTGGTGTCAAGGAACGCTTCGTATAGGTTGTTACCCAAGTCGTAATGCGCATGGATATTTTTACGTGAGTTCTCTTCAGAGTTTCTGTTTGACCAATGGCTGAACTTGTACAGTATTTTAGTCAACCAACTGCCTTGCTCTTCGAGTTTATCTAGAGCACGCATGTTAAGGGCCATCAGTTTCATTAATGAGGTTAAATCGGGGCTATCCCACCACCCATCCATATAAGCCTCACCAGCAGCAATACTGCCGCCCTGCAAGATCCGTGAATAAAAACCTGGATGTTTTACCTCTATAGTAGCGACAACAGGTTGACCTCTGTACTCCCCATTTGGCGCACTAAAACGCTCGCTTCGCTCTGTCGTTTCCGTCTTAAAACTTTCAATAACTGTTAAGCAGCCGATTTCCATTTTTTGCAGACATTGAAAAATAACTCCGCGAGCCGCTTTTTGCGTTGTCGTCAATTTACGCGGCAATGTCATAGAACTAGTATTTAACATGCAGAATTCTCCTTGTGCTTTTTATTTTTTTTGTCTGTTTTTTCAGTATCGGCTTCTATTTCTTCATGCGTTGAATATTTAGGATGAGAATAAAAAGGTGCGCCTTTCACCCAAAGTTTTAATGCGTGCCAATAAATACCAACCATTACTTTTACCGTTTGTATTGGTGTAACGATCAAACACCTCAATAAGGTTTTGCTTGAAAGTGGCTTGGCTTTCATAACCATGGTGGCATCAAAGTGTTTCTCTCCTTTGTGACATTCAAGATGAATATTCAACTTGTCTGTCAAAGGTTTAATTCTCCAGCGGTAGAGTTGGTCAATCGGGTTGAATGGTGAAACATGGAATGCTTTATCTTGTTCCCAACCAAACTTTTCTTCTTCTTTATCTGCTGACACCACGTAGTAATGTCGTTCATTCCAAGGAGTGTTACTCACCTCTGCGAGGAGATACTTCCATTCTCCTTCGGCGTTATAAACGTAGTAGAAATTAACGGGACTGAAATAAAGTCCTAGATAACGCAAGTGACAGACTGCGATTACCTTGCCGGCACAGCGAACACCTGTCAGTTCTTCAATTTTGCTGTGCACTGCCGACTTGACGCTACCTTCACCAATGTAATCACTGCGCTTGAAGCGAGCCCAATGCCACCAACGCGAACCAAAACCCCATACTTTTTTCTCTAAAGCATCGATCTCGTCTACATCGATGGCGGGCATAAATAAAGAGTAGTTCAACTCATGATTCACAGGCGTGAATCGACGGTGACGAACGTTGCCTATAAACAATCGGCTGTTCATTTGGCTATCCATATCACGCTGCGCCTTTTTCGAAAGGAACCACATTTTGTTCGCGGTACTTTTCTTCTATTTCTTTCACAACATCAAGCGCGCTACGCACGCCATCTTCATGAAAACCGTTGTACCAATAAGCGCCGCAGAACCAGGTACTTTGTTTGCCCTGTATCTCATCTTTGCGCTGCTGCGCTGCAATAGACTCAGTGGTGAATACTGGATGATGATAAGTGAACGAACGCAAGACTTTATTTGAGTTAATTTGCTCAGTACTGTTCAACGTTACACAAAACGTGTGCTCTGATTGAATATGTTGAAGAATGTTCATGTTATAAGTGAGCGAAGGGAGGCGTTGCTGTTCCTCTTCACTGCCTTCCAATAGGTAGTTCCATGATGCCCATGCTGCCTTACGTTTTGGTAGTACGGCAGAGTCGGTATGAAGAACAACTTCATTTGCTTGGTATGTCATATCCCCCAAGATTTCCTGCTCAATTGGGCTGATATCCTCTAGCATTCTCATTGCTTGATCACTGTGACAAGCAAAGATAACGTCATCAAACCAATGCGTTTCTCCGCGAACTTGAACGCCAACCCCTTTTTCGTTGCGAACCACTTTTTCGACAGGACTATTAAGACGAATATTCTCCGCAAAGCCTTTGGTCAATGGTGGAATGTATGAACGTGAACCACCTTTAATCACATACCATTGTGGTCGGTTAGTCACATCTAGCAGACCGTGGTTGAGGAAGAAACGTAAGAAGAACATAAGAGGGAATGCGCGCATGTCAGCTAAAGTCGACGACCAAATCGCAGCACCCATCGGTAAAATGTAGTTATCGGTAAAGAAAGCACTGAATTTGTGTTCGTCAAGGAACTCACCTAACGTCTGAGATTGCGAGGATTGCTCGCTAGCGAAGCGCTTGGCAAGTTTATTGAAACGAAGTATCTCGAAGATAAATCGATAAAATTTAGGGTTTGCCCAGTTACGTTTTTGAGCAAACAATGTCGACACTGTGTGGCCGTTGTACTCTAGTCCGTTCCCATCGTTTCTGACACTGAAGCTCATTTGAGTCGGCAGACCTTCAACGCCAATCTCGCTCATCATTTTAATGAAATTAGGGTACGTACGGTCGTTATAGACGATGAACCCAGTATCTATCGCGTATTCTTTACCATCAAGGCTCACATCAACGGTTGCAGTATGGCCACCGATGTAATCGTTCGCTTCAAACAGCGTTACATCATGTTCTTTATGCAAGTAATAACCACAAGTAAGGCCAGAGATTCCCGTTCCCACAATCGCTATCTTCTTTCTTCCTGCTGTTTTCATTTTTATTCCTTCTTATGATACGAGTTTAGCAGTTAGGCGAGCTTGCCAACTGTATGGAAGTAACGAGATAAAACGTAAAATACTGGTAAATCTCGCCGGGAAATAGATATAGGTCTTGTTGGCGGCTAACTGCTTCCTGATAGAGTCCGACGCTTGCTTAGTAGAAATGATCATTGGCATTTCGAAGTCGTTTTTGTCAGTCAACGGCGTTTCAACAAAACCAGGAAACACCGTTACCACATTGATCCCTTTCTTTTTCAAGTCGACGGCGAGCGTGCGTGCAAAATAACTGACTGCCGCTTTGGATGCGCCGTAAGCTTCTGCACGAGGCAGTGCCACTTCCGATGCGATAGAGCCAACAATAACAATGCGGTGCCCTCTCTCTAAATGCACTTGGCAGCCTTCAACGCAGTTGGCAACACCGACAACATTTACGTTCATCACACGCGCCATGAGTTTCGCGTCGACCACTCCCTCATCCATGTACTCACAATCGCCTGCGTTAAAAACCCATGTGTTTGGCGTAAAGGGCAAATTAGAGAGCGCCTGCTGAGTTTCCTCATAATTTGTCACATCGAACTGTAATGTATGAATTTTGGAAGAAACTGCCTCCAGTTCTGCAAGAACATCTTGATTCCGACCACAAGCAATCACATTCCATTCTGAGTTCGCGTAATCTAGCGCAAGCTGTCTTCCTATTCCTGAGGTGGCGCCTGTGATCAAGATGGTGTTGTTCATTGTCCTAACCTCTGCTTGATGGTTTTAACGACTGAACCAAGTAACGGTAAATGCTCATAGAGCATCTCTCCGAGATCAAAATAGTCTCGGTGATAAATGACCTGACCTTCGCTAAATTTGAGGTGCGAAACACCATTGACGAGAATAGGCGCACCCTTCTGAAGTTTGGGATGTTGAAGGTCCATTGTCCAAGTTAGGAAGCCTGTATCTCCGACTTGTTGATGCTCATGGATTACAAAATCACAACTGATGACGTTGGCATATAATGAGGTGAAATAATCCGAAAGTGCTGGCCATCCTTCTAAACGATGCGCTGCGTCCTCAAATACTACATCTTGGTGATATATATCCTTAAGCAGATGTAAGTTCGCTTTGTTGAGCTTTTGATAGATATTGCCAACAGACTGTATGTCCATTTTTTACTCCTACACGCCCATTAAGTTGTACAAAATTATTATATGTACAAGATAGTTCATTCCACCAAAGTTGTACAAAAATAATTTTGTATAACTTTATTTCTGTAAGTAGTACGTGATGAAGTTCGCACGCGATCAATCGGCGAAAAAAAAGGCTTGGTCAAAACCAAGCCTTTTCAGCAAATTAACAATTATTTAAGTAGACACAGTTAGTATTGCTGGCCTCGCAACGCTGCAATACGTTTATCTAGCGGAGGGTGGCTCATTAGTAGCTCAGTCAGCGACTGCTTGCCATTGATACCAAACGCCATCATGGTGCCATCCAGTTGAGATTCATGACTCACCTTCAAACGCTCTAGAGCCGCAATCATTTTTTCTTTGCCAACGAGGCGCGCAGCACCTGCGTCCGCGTGGAATTCGCGATGACGGCTGTACCACATAGTCAAGAAGCTAGCTAGGAAACCAAATACCAGTTCAAGCACCATGGATACGCCAAAGTAAACCATCATGTTTGTACCTTGGCCTTCTTCATCATCGTTCGATGCCACGATATTGGCAATAAAGCGTGATAGGAAGATAACAAACGTGTTCACGACACCTTGCATCAACGTCATCGTGACCATATCACCATTTGCAATATGGCTCACTTCGTGTGCAAGTACTGCCTCTGCCTCATCACGAGTCATATTGTGTAAAAGACCGGTAGAAACTGCGACAAGAGAGTCATCTCGTTTTGCACCTGTCGCAAATGCATTGATGTCTGGTGAATCATAAATAGCCACCGTTGGCATACCAATACCCACTTGTTGAGCTTGACGACCCACAGTTTCGACTAACCAATGCTCCGTTTCGTTGCGCGGGCTTTCAATGACCATACCACCAACCGAGCGCAGCGCCATACCCTTTGACATCATCAACGAAATAAATGCGCCACCAAAACCAAATACAGCAGCCATTACAAGTAAACCTGACAGACTGCCTGGTTGCATTCCAGTTACAGCGTAAACAATATTCAGAACAACACTAAGCACTAGCACGACAGCTAGGTTAGTTGCTAGGAATAACATAATTCGCTTCATTACTTTTCTCCGAGGAAGCTTATCGTTTTTTTAAAACGGATTGTTATAAGGAACAAATGGTAATCGCTATAAAAGCCAATTCCGTTGATTTTCATGTTCCGTGCGTTATAGATATAGTCTATCCGCGATAAAAACAAGGTTAAGCAATAAATTGCAACATTTGTTTTCGGGACTGAAATATTTGATTCAAGCGATTTCAAAACATGCTTTGGTAGGAGCTGGAACCTCCGTTCATATACATTTATCAAAATGATAAAATAAGCTCTGAGCTACCCATCATCTATTGATAGATGATCTTGGTGTTAAATCTATCACCTCTTAGCAACTTAGCTAGAAATTTTTTAATAGACCAAAAACAGTACGTTAGCTCTGCTATAGACTTTGGTCTTATTGTGCGGCTACATGGACATGCTAAATTCGAATGAGATGAACAAAACAGAGCCACTCTAAGTACATTGCAAAAAGTGCATTGGGTGAGCTTAAAAACTCCATGTATTGAGGGAAAAACCATGGTAGAAACTAACGACTATCAAATGGCTATTGATTTACTACGTTGTCACCTAGGCATCTCAGAGGACGAGGCAAAGCAACAACTTGGTATTTCAACCGATCATCATATGTCTCAGCGTGTTGCAGAAACACAACAAGCATTGATGGGGCTCAGCCAAGATAAGTAATCTGACTTTTTAGGTTACACCAACAAGAAAGGGCTGCATTGCGCAGCCCTTTGGGTTTTTTAGTCTTTTATCCTAAACACCATTAGTCAGTGTTTAGCAACGGCTCTACATTAATGTACTTGCCTAGCTCTTTGCGTTTAGCACTTGGAATATATGGAATTTCCCCAAGCTTAGGTGCATCGATACGTGCTTCTAGCATCTCGATAATGTCAGCGTAGTGCTCTGTGCCTGGGTTGACGCGGTTTGCCACCCAGCCAACAAGATTCAAACCATCCGCTTTAATACTCTCCGCTGTGAGTAAAGCGTGGCTCAAACAGCCTAATTTAATGCCAACCACCAGTACAACAGGTAACTGCTCTTCTTTTACCCATGTAGATAAACAGTCCGTATCGGATACTGGCACACGCCAGCCTCCAGCACCTTCAACGAGAACAACATCGGCTTGCTGCTTATGTTGAGCCAGTTTTTGACTCAGAACATCGTAACTTATTTCGACATGTTCATGCTTCGCTGCAATGTGGGGAGAAGCAGGCAACTCTAAAGCGTATGGGTTCACATCATCATAGGCCACATCGAGTGTTGCGGCGTCTTGTAAGTGTAAAGCATCAGAGTTACGCCATCCGGCTTCAGTCTTGTCACTCCCTGCTGCCACTGGCTTATAACCAATAGTGTTAAGTCCTTTTGCTGCGATCGCTTGCAAAATGGCTTTAGACGCTACCGTCTTTCCAACATCAGTATCCGTACCAGCAATAAAAAAAGCATCAATCATAGATGTATTACTCCAAAACAAACCTGATAACTTGCAGGTAGAAGACCTTGATCGTTTTTAAACGCTTGGTACGCATGCTCAACTTTTAACAAAGTCTCGCGACTAGTTAAACCGTGTGAGCGCCCACTTACGTGATTTGCACCTATACCTTTGAGGTCACGCATAACTGAAAATGCAGAGTCGTACCAAACTGTGATGGTGGTCAAGTCTAGTTGATGGCTGTCACATCGAGATTGCGCTAACGCAATTTTTACCTGATTGAGCGTTAGAAAGTTATTGACGTGTTGATATGCATCAATTTTTTCCCATGATGCACGCAGCTCATACAGTGATCCATCAACCAGTGTAGAGAACCACGCTTTCCCACCATTTTTTAGCACGCGGCGCACTTCTTTTAGTGGGTAACTTAAATCTGTACACCATTGCAGCGCTAAACTTGAAAACACGTAATCGAAGCTATCATCGTCAAATGGTAAGTTTTCAGCATCAGCAACTTGGTAGTGCATTCGTACTGCACCACAACGCTGCTCTGCTTTATCTAACATGGCTTGAGAGATATCGCCGCAGACTACTTCCGCACCGCGTTGTTGAAGTAGTTGGGAGAAATAACCCGTGCCACAACCTAAATCCAATACACGTTTTCCCGTCAAGTTTTCAGGAAGTTTATCAAGCAGCTGATGCCCGACATCACGTTGAAAAGCCGCATGTTTATCGTATGTTTCTGCTGCTTTACCAAACGAAGAGGCAATCGCGTCTTTATCTTGATGGAAACTCTCTAACGCGAGCGTTTGCGCTAATGCGGTAGTTGCATTATCCATTACAGCGCTCCTAATGCTTGCTTCAATGCCATTGAAAGCGTTTTAACTTGTTCGTTGGTGTGATTGGCAGTGAGTGTGATTCGAAGACGAGACGTCCCTTTAGGCACCGTCGGTGGTCGAATAGCGGTAACCCAAATACCGTTTTGGCGACAAGCACCTGCTACTCGCAAAGCCAATTCAGATTCACCAATCAAAAAGGGCTTAATCGAAGTTTGAGTCTCAACAAACCCCTCAAGGTCGCTAAGACTATCTCGATACACTTCACTAAGCTCAGAGAGCTTTTCACGTCGCCAAGACTGCTCTTGAACCATCGAGACTGCATGAGTCAACGCATACGCTTGTGCTGGTGGTATCGCCGTGGAGTACACATGGTGACGAGCAAACTGAGTTAAAAAGTCCCCCGTTGCGTGGTCACATAAAATAGCCGCGCCAGACATACCAAACGCTTTACCGAAGGTAACGACCAATAACTCAGGCTTAACCGCGGCAAGCTCGCAAGAGCCACCACCGGATTGACCAAGAACGCCAATACCATGAGCGTCATCGACAGCAAACCAAGCATCATGACTGCGAGTGACTTCAGCTATATCGCTGAGCGGCGCACAGTCACCGTCCATGCTGAATACTCCTTCAGTCACAACTAGATGGATGCCTTCGCTATTCAACAGCGATTTTAGATGCTCGATGTCATTGTGCTTGAAACGCTTCATCTTAGCTGGTGACAACGCCCCCGCTTCCATCAATGAAGCATGATTCAAACGGTCTTGGATCAATACGTCTGACTTTTCTAACAAGGTGAACAACAAGGCTTGATTAGCACTGAATCCAGAACCAAACAGAATTGCTCTGTCGTAGCCCAACCATTCAGTTAGTGCGGCTTCTAAATTGCTGTGTGCTGCACTAAAGCCAGTGACCATTGGCGATGCTCCACTGCCACTGCCGTATACGCTTAGACCTTGCTGCCAAGCCCGAACAAGCGCTTGGTCATTGGCTAAGCCCAAATAATCATTACTTGAGAAATTAATGTAGCGTCTACCTTCGTATTCCAAAATCGATTGGTTGCCGGAAAACACCACATTCATCGAACGATTAAGCCCCTGCGCTTTACGACCGGCAAGGGCGGACTCGATACGAGATTTAAACGCTGGCATCGTAGAAAAGGTCGTCTTTTGTTGGACGAGCAGCAACGCGCTCTACGACGCGATCGAGTAACTCGTTTTCTTCGATTTCATCAGGTTTTTGAGACACCTCTTGGCTGTTAATACCGAGCTTGTTGAACAGCATCATGTCTTTGTCTTCAGAAGGGTTTGGCGTGGTCAGAAGTTTGCAGCCATAGAAAACGGAGTTTGCACCCGCCATAAAACACAGCGCTTGCATTTGTTCGTTCATGTTTTCACGGCCAGCGGATAAACGAACGGCTGATTGAGGCATCATGATTCGTGCAATCGCAATCAGGCGAATGAAATCGAAAGGCTCAACATCATCCACTTCTTCCAGTGGTGTCCCCTTTACCTTCACGAGCATGTTGATTGGAACGCTTTCAGGGTGTACCGGCAAGTTAGCCAATTCAACCAACAAACCTGCTCGGTCGTTAGCACTTTCACCCATGCCGATGATGCCACCGGAACAGATCTTCATGCCAGCATCACGTACGTGAGATAAAGTATCTAAACGGTCTTGGTAAGTACGTGTGGTAATAATGTTGCCGTAGAACTCAGGTGAGGTATCTAGGTTGTGGTTGTAGTAATCCAGACCTGCGGTTGCCAATTGCTTTGCTTGATCTGGTGTCAACATACCTAATGTCATACACGTTTCTAAACCCATGTCCTTCACGCCTTTGATCATGTCGGTCAAATGCGGCATGTCACGCTCTTTTGGATTTTTCCATGCTGCGCCCATACAGAATCGAGTAGAACCAGCATTTTTGGCTTTTTGCGCAGCATCGAGTACGCGTTCTACTTCCATCAGACGCTCTTTCTCGATGTCTGTGGTGTAACGAGCACTCTGAGGACAGTACTTACAATCTTCTGGACAAGAACCTGTCTTAATCGACAGAAGCGTGCTTACTTGAACATGGTTGGTTTGTTGATATTGACGATGTACAAGCTGCGCTTCGAATAGGAGATCCATGAATGGTTTTTCCATGAGATCGCGCACTTCAGCATGCGTCCAGTTATGACGAACTTCCACGTGTATTCCTTTAGTCACTTTTGTTGTTGTGTTGACAGTCTACTGAGTCTCGATAAACTGTCAACACAACGCAAAAGAACAAAGTTTACATCTGTCTGTTTTTTAACCTAAACTATTATTGGAATCGCACATGGATCTCGCCTTCGACCGCCAGCATATCTGGCATCCTTACACTTCGACATTAACACCTCTGACCTGCTACCCAGTGGCATCGGCAAATGGTGTTCATATTAAATTGGAAGACGGTACTGAGCTGGTCGATGGCATGTCTTCTTGGTGGTCGACGATCCACGGCTACAACCATCCGCATTTAAATCAAGCCGCTCACCAGCAAATCGATCAGGTCTCTCACGTGATGTTTGGCGGGATTACCCACCAGCCAGCAATCAGTTTGTGTAAGAAGCTATTGTCCCTTGCACCAAATAACCTTGAACATGTATTCCTTGCCGATTCAGGCTCCGTTGCCGTAGAAGTCAGCTTAAAAATGGCACTGCAATATTGGCATGCAAAAGGCGAACGCCGACCGAAGTTTCTTACTTTGCGACACGGTTATCACGGCGACACCTTTGCGGCTATGTCGGTTACCGATCCTGATAACTCAATGCACTCTCTTTACAAAGGCTTTTTGCCTGAGCATATCTTTGCGGAGTCACCAACTTGTGGTTATTGGGATGAATGGAAGCCAGAGGACCTTACCGACTTCGAGCACAAGATTGAAACGCACCATGAAGAACTTGCTGCGGTGATCCTAGAACCTATTGTTCAAGGCGCAGGCGGCATGCGCATCTACCATCCAGAATTTCTCAAAGGCGTGCGTAGGCTTTGCGACAAATACGGCTTGTTATTGATTGCAGATGAGATCGCTACCGGATTTGGTCGTACCGGTAAGTTGTTTGCCTGCGAACATGCAGACATTCAACCAGACATTCTGTGTGTCGGGAAAGCACTCACTGGCGGCTACATGACCCTCTCTGCGACCCTGGCGAGCAAACACGTAGCAGACACCGTTTGTGGTGGTGATGCAGGCTGTTTTATGCACGGTCCAACCTTTATGGGGAATCCACTCGCCTGTGCTGTAGCTACTGCAAGTTTGGAATTGATTGAGCAAGGTAATTGGCAGCAACAAACCCAACAAATCGAAGCGTTGTTTTCTGAGTTACTGCCAAAACTTGAAGAACACGAGTTGGTGAAGAACACCCGTTGGTTAGGTGCAATTGGTGTTGTAGAAACGCATCGCCCAGTGAACATGGAAACCATCCAAGCCTTGTTTGTTGAACACGGAGTTTGGATTCGTCCATTTGGCAAACTGATTTATATGATGCCACCGTTCATCAGCAAGCCGGAAGATATTGAGAAGCTAGTTAACGCGATTGATGCAGCGTTGCAACGTAAAGACTGCTTCGCTTCATAGTTCAATTCAATACGAAAACGGTTTGAGTATGAGACTCAAACCGTGTCTTTATTTTTTAGAGCAGTAAAGTTATCGGAGTTGACTGTCTTTACTCGCTCGTCGATTGAACAATGCTTGGCGTTGAGATACCAATTCGATTGTTGACTGACATTCGATACACAGACGAACGCCTTTCATAGCAAGACGACGCGCTTCCGGAATCTCATCACCACACTCATCGCAGTAATAATGGGCGCTCTCACCCTTTGTGATACTGCCACGAACACGGGAAATCTCGTCGTCTATTGTGTTTTGAATTTGTTGGCTGACGCTATCGTCGTTTGCCCACCCTACGGCCATAAGCCCTCCTCGTTACTTGAATGAGAAAATCTACTTACCGTGGTAAGGTGGATGATTATATCGATTACAAATAACAAGATAATTAGGGTAAATTCGAACACTATTACGCTTTGGTAATAATTACTCTGCAATCGATTATTCAACACTCTCATGGAAAAGCAATGCAAGGTTACTCATACTCCCTTCCTCACATTCAAAGTACTGCGTTTGCTCAGGCTCTCTCAAAGTAACACTGAGTATCTTCTCTACCTCATCAAACTCCTCGCTAAAGTACTCATTGACTAATATGACGCGCTCACCAATACTAAATTCCAGTGACTTCTCATCTACCAACGCTCGATGATAATGTTTGACACGATAATCTTGAGGTTTAATCCACAGTAAAACTGGGGTTTTATTCACAATAGACTTATTAAAGATAAGCCCACCTTTGCCTTGCTCTATCGAAATACTAAAGTTCATAGTTTGGTTTACTGAGCATTCAATGACTTTCCTAGGCGAGGTGCTAGCAACAGCAAATGTGCTCATAATGGCAATACTTACCCCCCAAGTGACCGCCAATCGTTTCATTACCATTCAGCCAACACCTTAAATAGCGACTGTTCAGACATACGGGTTAATACATATCCGTGTGAAGATGAATACGAGCCACTGAGTACACTATTCTCTTTCTCAATAACGATATCCTCGATGCCGTCAGCGTTGTAATCACCTTTTGCTACAATCGTAATGACTTGAAAGCCATCGGTCGCGTCGAAGTACTCTGCTCTCACTTCACTGGAGACATGAGTTCTTTGGATATGGTCTGCTTCATCCCACGTTGATAGTGTCTTTGCTTTCTCAGCACTTTCGTTAGAAATAACAAAAGCAAGCGCACTTGGGGTTAAATTAGGAAAGTTATCGTCTAACTTAAATTTCGATATAAATGAGCGCTTGGAGGCGGTTAACTTTGCCATCTCACTCCATGTTTGACACTGAGTTAAATACGCTTTAAACACGCCGTATTCATAAGCTTTAGCCGCAGTAAAACCCGCAGAGTTTGCAGTAGCTAAGTCTTTGCAATTAGACACCGATTTCGTATCGCCAGACGCATTTGCCAACTCAAGCCAGTATCCCCAGTCGAGTGAATTACGCAGCTGCATACTTTCTTCGGATGGTTGTGCTAATTCGCGCGCAAAAAAGCGTTCGGTTCGCTCACTATCTAAGTATTGAGGTTGAATAAGTTCACTTGCGATAACCCTCCCGAAAAAAAGCAAGGTAAGCGCAAAAATAACACGTAATAAAAGATGATTTACTGGCATAACGTTTAACAACAAAGACAAATGAGGACGTTAGCTTGTCACGTGAAAAACCGCTTAGAAAAATATCATTTATCTCCTACTGCCAGATTCTGGGCGAGCTCGTCACTAATGCGTGTGCTAATTACATAACAACGTATTTTCACTCGACGCAGATAACAAAAAACCCAGCACTAAGGCTGGGTTTTGGTGTTCTAGTGGTTAATGAATTAACCGATGTGCGTTGCGCCCGCCATGTACTTCTGAAGTGCTGTAGGGATTGCAATGCGACCGTCTGCTTCTTGGTTGTTTTCTAGGATAGCAACCATTGTACGACCTACAGCAAGACCAGAGCCGTTTAGCGTGTGTACAAGCTCAGGTTTCTTCTCGCCTTTACGACGGAAACGCGCTTGCATACGACGAGCTTGGAAGTCCCACATGTTAGAACATGAAGAGATCTCACGGTAAGTTTCTTGAGCAGGAACCCAAACTTCTAGGTCGTAAGTCTTACGAGCGCCAAAGCCCATGTCACCTGTACATAGAACCACTTTACGGTAAGGAAGCTCAAGAAGTTGTAGAACTTTCTCAGCGTGACCTGTTAGCTCTTCTAGTGCGTTCATTGAATCTTCTGGCTTAGTGATTTGTACTAGCTCAACTTTGTCGAACTGGTGCATACGAATCAGACCACGAGTATCACGACCGTAAGAACCTGCTTCTGAGCGGAAACATGGCGTGTGCGCTGTCATCTTAATTGGTAGATCCGCTTCGTCAGAAATCGTGTCACGAACTAGGTTCGTTACAGGTACTTCTGCAGTAGGGATTAGAGACAGTTTACGTGGCTCTTCGTCGTTTACTTTTTCCGCTAGAGGCTCAGTGTGGAAAAGATCTTTACCGAACTTAGGAAGCTGACCAGTACCGAATAGGCTGTCAGAGTTTACTAGGTAAGGTACGTACATTTCTGTGTAGCCGTGCTCTTCAGTGTGAAGATCTAGCATAAACTGAGCGATTGCACGGTGTAGACGAGCGAATTGGCCTTTCATCACGATGAAACGTGCGCCAGTGATCTTAACTGCACTTGCGAAGTCTAGACCGTCGCCCATTTCGCCTAAGTCAACGTGATCTTTCAGTTCGAAGTCGTAAGACTTTGGCTCACCCCAACGAGAGATTTCAACGTTGTCGTTTTCATCTTTGCCATCTGGCACTTCATCTGCTGGGATGTTTGGTACAGAAAGCGTGAATTCGTCTAGTTGAGCCATTACTTGCTCAAGTTCAACTTTCTTCGCATCAAGATCGCTACCTAGCGTACCGATTTGTTTCTTGATCTCTTCTGCGCCTTCTTTGTCGCCAGCCGCCATTTTTTGGCCGATTTGCTTGGAGATGGAGTTACGCGTGGATTGTAAATTTTCTACTTCTACTTGAATGGACTTACGTTGTTCTTCAAGTTTACGAATAGTATCTACGTCTAGCTTAAAGCCACGACGCGCCAGTTTAGCAGCTGTTTCATCCAGCTCTGTACGAAGTAATTTAGAATCCAGCATTGTTAATCCTATGCTTTTTGTTGTGAAATCACGCGCACTTTCCAAGCGTACGCGTTAAAAAAATTTACTGAACAAATGTATCCAAAAACGCCTACTTTTCATAGCGCTTTTGTGGGCTATTTGCGTCTAAAGTAGCCAAGTAATCTAACTTTTCGCCGATTTTGGTCTCTAGACCACGATTTGTCGGCTGATAGTACCTACGATCGCCCATTTCAGGCGGCAAATATTGCTCACCGGCTGCGTAAGCACCAGGCTCATCGTGAGCATAACGATACTCTGCCCCATAACCCATGTCTTTCATCAAACTGGTTGGCGCATTTCGAAGGTGATGTGGCACTTCATATTCAGGTAAGTTATGAGCGTCCGTTAGCGCTTGTTTCCAAGCAACGTAAACGGCATTACTCTTTGGAGCGCACGCGAGATAAACAATAGCTTGAGCAATCGCACGTTCACCTTCTGCTGGACCAACGCGTGTAAAACAGTCCCACGCGGAGAGTGCCACTTGCATGGCTCTAGGGTCCGCATTGCCGACATCTTCCGATGCTATCGCAAGTAATCGACGGGCAATATAAAGAGGATCACAACCCGCAGCAATCATACGTGCAGCCCAGTAAAGCGCCGCATCTGGGTTAGAACCACGAATGGATTTGTGGACCGCAGAGATTAAGTCGTACCAGATATCACCTTTGTTATCAAAGCGAGAGACTTTCTCCCCTGCTACTTCCGCAAGCAACTTAAGCGTGATCTCTTTTTCACCTTGCGCATTGTCTTCTGCCATGTCGTAGAGCAGCTCAAGATAATTGAGAGACATGCGAGCATCACCGTTTACCAGTTCTGCTAGGCGGTCTAATACGTTATCAGCGAAGTGTGCAGGTGTGTTGCCCAAGCCACGTTCTTTATCGCTGATCGCTTGGTTCAGCGCCAGTGAGATTTCATCTTTATCGAGAGACGTCAGCTTGTAGACACGTGCACGTGACAGCAATGCGTTGTTTAACTCAAACGATGGGTTTTCTGTCGTCGCACCAATAAAGGTAACCGTGCCATCTTCGATATGCGGCAAAAACGCATCTTGTTGAGATTTGTTGAAGCGATGCACCTCATCCACAAATAAGATGGTGCGGCGGCCCGCCATTTTGTTCTCACGTGCTTTCTCGATTGCAGCACGGATTTCTTTCACACCAGACGTTACCGCAGACACACGCTCTACTTCAGCATTGGCATAGTTTGCAGCCACTTCCGCTAATGTCGTTTTGCCTGTGCCTGGTGGTCCCCAAAGGATCATAGAGTGAATGTGACCCGCCTCTAGCGCACGGCGCAGTGGCTTACCAGGGCCTAAAATGTGCTGCTGTCCAATGTATTGCTCGATTGTTTCCGGTCTCATACGAGCAGCAAGGGGACGAAAATCTTCGTCCCCCGAGAAATCTAATGTGTAATTACTCACTACCAATTAATTCCTTTGGTCATCCACTTCCACACCTTTTGGAATTGTGAATGTGAATCTGTCTGCTTTTGGTTTACCCAGCTTCACGTTGTTAAAGGTGAACAAACCTTTTTGACCGTCTTGCTCAACCACGTTGAAGCCTTTCACGACACCTTTGGCATCAATATTAATCTGGAATTGACCTTGTGTGGAGTCTACTGCGGTAGGAATGAGAGTGAACTGGTCACCTTTTTGAGATATTTTGTAGTTATTCCAATCACTTGCTCGGTTACGCGTTAGCAAAACAAATGGCGTTTGCTCTGTTGCTTGCTCTTGCCAGTAGATGCTCACTTGCTCGATGAATGGGCTGTAGTACCACAATGTCTTACCGTCAGAGACCAATAGGTTCTCATCAGGAAATGTTGTACTCCAACGGAACAGGCTTGGGCGAGCGATTTCAACCGTACCTTCTCCTTCCATCACCGTTTCGCCTTCAGGGCTGATAACCTGCTGAGAGAAATCCGCACTAAAGCCATCATTCATAGAAAGGCGTTTGTTTAATTCATCTTTAGGAGATGCTGCGTGTGCGGTAGAAAAGAGGGAAAAGCTTAAAACAAGCGCAGAGAAAAGTTTCGCTGAAAATAGTTTTTTCATTCAGATACCTATTATTAGAACCACTCACCTCAGTTGGACTGAGGTGAGTAAAACAAGTTCATTAATCTTTTGGTGGCGCAGGTGCCAGTACTTCACGGTTACCGTTATGACCCGGAGCACTTACGATGCCCTGCGCTTCAAGCTGCTCTACAATACGGGCGGCACGGTTGTAACCTATCTTAAATCGGCGCTGAACACCGGAAACCGAACCTCGACGTGATTGAACCACGTGCTCAACAACTTGATCGAAGAGCGGGTCTACATCTTCATCCGCTTCCATTTGCTCACCTGGCAATAGACTTTCTGGAGTTTGATCTCCACTGATGATCTCTTCAATGTAGTTCGGTTTACCACGCGCTTTCCAGTTGTTTACAACTGCATGAACATCATCATCTGATGCAAATGCACCGTGAACACGAGTTGTATGACTTGATCCCGGCGGTAGATACAACATATCACCCATACCAAGTAGTGATTCTGCGCCGCCTTGATCTAGGATTGTACGAGAGTCCGTTTTAGTCGATACCGTAAACGCAACACGAGTTGGAATGTTCGCTTTAATTAGACCGGTAATTACGTCAACCGATGGACGCTGAGTCGCAAGAATTAAGTGAATACCTGCCGCACGCGCTTTTTGCGCCAAGCGAGCAATCAGTTCTTCAACTTTCTTACCTACCACCATCATTAGGTCAGCAAATTCGTCAACAACAACGACGATGTAAGGCAGCTTTTCTAGCAATGGCGGTTCAGTATCCATGCTGTCGCCTTCCTGCCAGAACGGGTCATGGATTGGGTGGCCCGCTTCTGCTGCCATCTTCAATTTTTCGTTGAAGCCCTTCACATTACGTACACCTAATGCCGACATCAATTTGTAACGACGTTCCATCTCGCCCACACACCAACGTAGAGCGTTTGATGCGTCTTTCATATCAGTCACAACTTCAGAAAGAAGATGAGGGATACCTTCATAAATAGAAAGCTCTAGCATTTTCGGGTCAATCATGATGAAGCGTACATCTTCTGGACCTGCTTTATACAGCATGCTCAAAATCATCACGTTCACACCCACCGACTTACCAGAACCTGTTGTACCTGCTACTAACACGTGAGGCATCTTCGCAAGATCTGCCACCACAGCTTCGCCCGCAATGTCTTGACCTAACACAACCGTTGTTGGTGACGTTGCTTGCTCAAACTGAGGGCTACTGATGACATCAGATAAATAGACCGTCTGACGACTCATGTTTGGCAGTTCCAAACCGATGTAAGGCTTGCCAGGGATTACTTCCACAACACGTACCGCCATCGCAGACAATGCACGCGCTAAGTCAGTTGAAAGACCAGAAATACGACTTACTTTCACCCCCGGCGCCAAATCAAGCTCAAAACGAGTGATCACTGGACCAGGATAAATACCAACCACATCGGCTTTGATTTTGTAGTCAGCGAGTTTGCTCTCTACCAATCGAGCGACCTGCTCTAGCGCATCACGGTCGATAAAGTTTTCACGTTTTTCTGGATGATAAAGCAACTCGAGCGTTGGGAGTGGCTCTTCCGGAACTGGCAAGTTTTCTTCTTTCTGTACCAAAAATGGGTTCTGTGTTGCAGCGACTTTGGCTTGCGCATTGGAAACCATATCTTGGAATGCGGTAACGTCTTGGTCGTTGTCTTGGATCTCTTCTACTTCCACTTTTTGAGGTGCAGGTTCAAATGTTGTTGAAGGTGTTGCTGCTTGCTGATGAGGCGTTGTTGGCTGTACTTGCTGTGCAGGCTGAGACTCCACTTCGTCTTCATCATCTAACACATCAAAGTCAGAGATCGTAGGCTCAATATGTTGGCTCGACTCTGTTTGAGCCGTGATGCTATCTAATACAGCAGAATCAATTGCAGGCTCTTCATGTACAGGATGCTCTATACTTGGCTGCTGTACTTGCTCTGCTTCAAATTGTTCGTACTCCGCATAATCTGGTTCAACACTGATCGGTTCTTCTGTAGCTGTATGTGGCTCTACATAGGAAGAGTAAGTGTTTGCAAATGATGGGGCTGCCTGTTCTTCAGTTCCCCAGTCATCTGCTTGTTGCGCCGCTGCTTCAAGCTCTTCTATCGTAACATTCAGTTGCTTGGTGCGTTCCAAGAGCGGATCAACGTTATCCGTGTTAACCGTATGGATAGGTTGTGTTTGAGGCTCAGGTTCAGCATAAACTGGCGCAGCATTAACCGTAGCCTTGCGTTGTGGTGGCGTCGGTTCTACCATCGCCTGTTCCACAGGCTTATCAGGTTTAGCTTGCGGCATATAAATAGGATACTCATGCGCTGGCGCCGGCTCTTTCGGTTCATCGACATCGTACGCCGTTAAATGAGGAAGCGGCTCATCATCAATTTCATGGTCTACATTATGTTTAGGCGTAGAGACTTTGTCTTCTACAAACTCATCAAGCTGAGGTTCTAAAACTTCCTGCTCTGAACCTCTTGCCTTATTTGCAAGCGCGGCAATTATTGCTAATGCACGATCACCAAGCCATTCCACGATGTTAAGCCATGAGATGCCAGTGAAGAGCGTAAAGCCCGCTCCCCACAAGAACAGCAGTACCAATGTGGTACCGAGTACATTCAATGTAGGTAAAGCGAGGCTAGACAACACATCCCCGACCACACCTCCGGATGAAAAATACCAAATGTCATCAAAATTAATATCGGCAAGACCGCAACTGGTCATAATAAGGACGACAAGACCGAGCAGCCTTGTACCCCATAGCATGAAATCAATGGGCTCATCTTCTCCTCGTTTACGGCAAATCACCCATGCAGCCGCCGCTAGCAAGAAAGGGATTGGGTAAGCGAGAGAGCCAAATGTGAAGAATAGAGTATCGGCTAGCCAAGCGCCGAAAAGGCCACCAGCATTATCGATATCCCCTCCCCATGCGGTTTGGGACCAAGAAGGATCGGCCGGACTGAAGGTAAATAGTGCAACCGCAAGCAATACCGAGCTAAGAACGCCAACGATAAAGCAGCACTCTTTTAAGCGTTGGAAGCCATTTAGGCGTGAAGACTGGGGCTCTTCACTGGTTTTGATAATGGTTTCGACTTTCTTTGCGTTCTCTTTGAACATAAATCAACTTGAATATGGAAATGAAATAGGAAATTGCAAAACATTCCGAGCGGCATCAAGCCGCTCGGTAAATTGATTTAACCATATCAAGGAGAAAAACCCAATTACTCTCTGGCGAAAGCGGAAGCATATACCGCTTTCTTTGCAAGAAATTAACGAGTTTTGATCACAAGCTGGTTAGATTGTTTCACTTCTTCCATAACAACGTATGTGCGAGTGTCATTTACGCCAGGTAGACGTAGTAACGTATCGCCCAATAGTCGGCGGTAAGCACCCATATCTGATACACGGGTTTTAAGAAGATAGTCAAAGTCACCTGAAACAAGATGACACTCTTGTATGTCGTCTAGCTTTTGAACAGCTGAGTTAAACTGCTCAAACACATCCGGCGCACCACGGTTTAGCGTAATCTCAACGAATACTAATAGTGATGCATCCAGGAACTGCGGGTTCAATAATGCAGTATACCCTGTGATATAACCCTGACGCTCTAAGCGACGTACACGCTCCAAACATGGCGTTGGAGAAAGTCCCACACGTTTTGAAAGCTCAACGTTTGAAATACGACCGTCTTTCTGCAGCTCATTAAGAATGTTGCGGTCGATACGGTCTAGTTCCTTGGACGGCTTTTTATAGTTGTCTGCCATTTTTTATTCCACCTTATTACTTCCTTGCAAAAAAATATACTACAACTTTTTAATATTTGGTGCCAAATTTTACAAATCTATAACTATACTAGTTATTAATTCGACAATAACACCCTACTAACAGTTAATACAACCATTATAGAAAGAGGATACAGGATGATCATTGGCGTACCTAAGGAAATCAAGAATCACGAATATCGTGTTGGTATGATCCCAGCTAGCGTGAGAGAACTCATCTCACATGGTCACCAAGTTTTAGTTGAGACCAATGCAGGTGCCGGCATTGGTTTTTCAGACGATGATTACATCGCTGTCGGCGCATCCATTCTCCCTCATGCTGCTGACGTATTTGCGCAAGCAGACATGATTGTAAAAGTAAAAGAACCCCAAGCAGTAGAGAGAGCAATGCTCCGCGAAGGGCAAATTTTATTTACTTATTTACACCTAGCACCAGATTTTCCACAAACTGATGAGCTAATCAAGAGCAAAGCTGTCTGTATAGCCTATGAGACTGTAACAGATAATATGGGTCGTTTGCCACTGTTAGCACCAATGTCAGAAGTGGCAGGTCGGATGTCTATCCAAGCTGGTGCGCAAACGTTGGAAAAATCGCACGGCGGTCGTGGTCTGCTCCTAGGCGGCGTACCTGGTGTTGAACCTGCAAAAGTCGTTATCGTTGGTGGTGGCGTTGTTGGTGCAAACGCTGCTCGTATGGCGGTTGGCCTTCGCGCTGACGTCACTATTCTAGACCGTAACGTAGACACACTTCGTAAGCTTGACGAAGAATTCCAAGGTCGCGCAAAAGTGGTTTATTCTACTGAAGACGCTATCGAGAAGCATGTTCTAGAAGCGGACCTTGTTATCGGTGCCGTTCTAATTCCTGGCGCAGCAGCACCTAAACTGGTCACTAAAGAGCACATTGCTAAGATGAAGCCTGGTGCAGCAGTGGTTGACGTGGCAATTGACCAAGGCGGTTGTTTCGAAACTTCACACGCGACAACTCACGCAGATCCAACTTACATCGTTGATGAAGTGGTTCACTACTGTGTAGCAAATATGCCTGGCGCAGTTGCTCGCACTTCAACATTTGCACTCAACAACGCTACACTTCCATACATCGTGAAGTTAGCAAATAAAGGCTACCGCGAAGCACTTCTAGAAGACAAAGGCTTCCTTGAAGGTCTAAACGTTATTCACGGAAAAGTAACATGTAAAGAAGTAGCAGAAAGCTTTGACTTGGAATACGTTGAACCAACTCAAGCTATTGCTATGTTCAATTAATGACAAAATAAAACATAACTTGTCACGTTTTGTTTACAAAAGCCCACACTGAAGTGGGCTTTTTCATATAGAGCGTTTGGCTATAAAGAATAACTAAATCTTATATGCACAAATTAAAATATTTCTAGGCGTGACCGATTTAGGGCAAAACTCTGACAATCTAACACGGTAACCACATTCTTCAAGATAAAGCACTTTGTCTAATGCGAGCCAAATCTCCAACGGACGTTGAAAAACAAGTTGCACTAAGCTCATTCTCTCCATTTGCCAGAAGCGTTGTTTGCTTAACTTTTCAAAATGAGAGAAATCGATTTCTTGAGGAAGAACAATGCCTTTTTGCTCCGCTGCCCAGCGACAGAACGATTCAAAACCATCACTTAATTGCGACTTACGGATACTCGGCACAGGCTGATACTCTGCCATTCCCAAAGCTTGTCGCGTGATCAAATCAAACCCAAGACGAAACATCATTTCCTGCTGACGATGACGACGCACGCGCTTTCCTCCTGTCACCGTTTGTTGTAATGGGATACGCAGTTCTTGCTTAGACAATGAGAGAGAAGAAGCCCTGCCCGATTCCGACATCGGCTGGTATTGTTCCGACTGAATCAAGTGGTAACAACAAGGTGATATGGTCATCGCAGCAATCCCATTTTCACTGCCGTACTGCATTAGACGAACGTGAAGGTCACCGCATGCATGCAGTGCTACTGCGTGTTGCGTTGGCTTAAACACGGCTTTCGCTTTGCTATCAAATGCGTCGCCTTGAATAAACGTCATCTTCCAATGATGTTCATTGGCTGCTTGTTGCCCCGAATCGCACAGTGCTTGTTGGTATTCAAAGCTGGTTACAGGCTGATCGGTTTGCGTTGTCAGGATTCGCCCCAAGTAACCTTTACCTGAGCACCATTCTAGCCATTCTTCGCCACAGTGTTGTTGAATTGCAGCTTCACCCATCGAGCTAATTTGCTCCAACTTACGTCCCGGAATACCGTTATCTAAACCACGAGCAAGTTCCAAGCCGTTTAACGACAAAAGCTCTAAATGAGTCAGTTCTGCGAGTTGTTCAAGCTCAGGCAAAAACGGACTAAGTGCTTTTAACGCGAGTTCTGGTGCTGCTTTGTATTCTTCGATTTGAGAGGGAGTAAGAGACGCTAGCCATTGGCACAGTCGAGGATGTTGCTCCTGCCAAGGTAATGATGTGTGAATGCTGCTTTTAAAAGGCTCGAATCGCCACAAAGATTGGTTTTCGATTAAGCAGTCATTAATAAATTGAAATTGCGTTTTCATAGCTCCCCCCTACAACGAGCGCATTGTAGAGGGAATCGAAACATCAATGAAGTGTTATCTCACCGGAAGCTCGATGTCTTTAAACATCTCTTCGATTTCTGCATTAGACTTCAACGAAATCGCCTGCTCAACCACTGGACGCGTTAAGTGCGGTGCAAAACGCTCCATAAAATCGAACATGTAAGAGCGTAAGAATGTACCACGGCGGAAGCCGATGCTCGTGGTGCTCGCGCCAAACAAATGGCTCGCATCTATTGCAACCAAGTCACCGTCCTGCTCTTCATCCACAGCCATGCTTGCAATCACACCCACACCAATACCCATACGAACGTAAGTTTTAATGACGTCTGCATCAGTTGCAGTGAACACCACTCGCGGGGTTAAACCTTCGCGGTTGAATGCTGTATCCAGCTCTGAACGGCCAGTAAAACCGAACACGTAAGTGACTAATGGGTAAGCGGCAAGATCACTGATCGTTACTTTGTCTTTCTTCGCTAGTGGGTGGTCTTTAGGCACAACTATTGAACGATTCCAGTGATAACAAGGCAGCATGATGGCATCTTGATATAAGTGAAGCGCTTCTGTCGCAATCGCAAAATTCGCTGTGCCTTTAGCTATCGCCTCAGACATTTGTGACGGTGTACCTTGGTGCATGTGTAACGACACTTTTGGATAACGAGAAGTAAAACCTTTGATGACATCTGGCAGTGCATAACGAGCCTGCGTATGTGTCGTGGTGATATTCAGCGTCCCCATTTCTGGATGGGTGTGCTCTCCAGCCACCGCTTTGATACTTTCTACACGAGCGAGAATTTCTTGAGAGATACGTACAATTTCTTCACCAGCTGGCGTCACTTGCGTTAAGTGCTTACCGCTACGTTCAAAAATCTGAATGCCTAACTCATCTTCCAGCAACCGAACCTGTTTACTGATACCTGGCTGAGAGGTATATAAGCTTTCCGCCGTTGCAGATACATTCAGATTATGGTTTACAACCTCAACAATATACTTCAGCTGCTGCAGTTTCATCGTAATCCCTTACTTATTCATGAGAGAGTTTATTGGCCACTCAAGCGAGCGATATAATAATTAGTTATAACGCGTTCAAATCGAAATGAACAGCAATTTCTAACTTATACCTCAATCACATACTAATAATCTTCAAGCAAGAAACAATATGCACAAAGTTGAGCCAATAAATGACCGAAGTTCTATGATGTGACTTCTATCAGTAACTAAAACGTGGGAGAGACAAAATAATCAAACAAATAAGGTGCCGAGTAAGATAAGATTCATGTATTCTTTAACGCTAGCCGCAGAAAAGTAAAGCAGACGCAAAGATATGAATATTGGTTTAATAATCGCTTTGGTAGCCATCCTACTGGTGTTAATCCTAGGCTATAACATTATGTTGCAATATAAGGTTAAAGTTGAAACCGCAAAAAGGCAGGAATCAGCGCGATATGTAGCCTTGATAGATGGTACTGAAGAGTTGATTGGTCATGCGCACCATATCCCTTTTAGTAAAGAGCTGTTGCTGTGTCTAAACAATCGTATTCTTGACGCGCTAGAGAGCATGCATGAGCTGGACCCGAAGAACAAGCAACTTGCTCAACGTATCGAAAATATGAAGCAGCAGATTACGCAGCTAAAAGAGAATGGTCCTACTGGCGAGAGTACCACTTTCAAGATGCCGAGTAGTGATAAACAAGCTATCGTCATGCTTAAGCTGGTTAAACGACTTCGCGACACTATCCGTAACGAGCACAACAAAGGCCGATTGGATACCCAGACTTACGTCACCGAAAATGCGCGCTTGGAAACGATGCAAATTCGCATCAACATTGAAAATGTCATCAAAAGAGCAAACGACTCTATCGCTCGTGGCCAACCAGGCACCGCGCTTCAACTGCTGCGTAAAGGTATCGATGCTTTGAGCACTAAGAGCGATCCTTATTCTATTCAAGCGAAACAAAAGCTTGAAGAGATGTTAGGTGACTTAGATAAAAAGCGCCAAGATAAAAGCGATGCCGAAATGCAGCAGATTGCTGACAAAGAGCGTGACAATGACATGGAAGCTCTCTTCGGCGAGAAGAAAAAGTGGTAACATTCACTTCAGGTCAAAAAAGGCTGCAATTGCAGCCTTTTTTCTATCCGCAAGACAACGGATATGCCCAATAAAAATGTGAAGTACTAAAACTAAAATGATGAATCTAGACGCCTATCAAGATCTTCTTGCTCCCATTAACCAATTTCTGCGATGCAGTACACCTGATGAATGGGTAGAGGAAGCAAAGAAACCAGAGAACCTTCAAACCATTTTGTTAGACCACCTACTGTGCGAACTAAAAGCTGGCCAATCTGCCATGTTTTTAATTCGTAAGTATGCCGTTGACCAATCCAGTTCACATGCTCTACTTGACTGGTTTAAGCCCTACGAAGATTTTGCTTACCGTAACGTAGGCTCATTGGAAACTTTAAAAGGCAAGAGCAATATTTCTAAGTCAATCATGGCTAAGTCCGACTCACCATACAGCCAAGATTTGATCGATAAGATGGTGCTTTTGATAAAAGAGGAGTTACACCACTTTTATCAAGTTTTAGAGATCATGGAAAGTCGTGGAATTGAGTACAAAAATATTCCAGCAAGTCGTTATGCTAAAGGACTGATTTCGCATATGAAGACTCATGAGCCGGAAACGCTGATCGATAAACTCATCATTGGTGCGTACATCGAAGCCCGATCTTGTGAGCGTTTTGCCAAACTAGCACCACATATGGATGACGATATCGCAAAGTTCTACATTTCTTTATTACGTTCAGAAGCACGCCATTACCAGGATTATCTTGTATTAGCGGAGCAAATCGCAGGCAAAGATATCAGCGAGCGCATCGCCTACTTTGGACGTATAGAGGCAGATTTAATTTCTACGCCAGATACAGATTTTAAGTTTCACAGTGGTATTCCAGCCTAGCGAGCATATTCTCCCAAGGTTGAGCATACTCTGAACTTATATAGACAGAGAATAAATAAGCCGGACATTTCGTCCGGCTTATTTATTGTAGCAATGAGGTTAGGAATAAAGCTGAAACACAACAACTAGAGCTGGAATGAACCCATTCGAGTTTTCAAGTTGTGCGCTAGGCTACTAATCTGCTGACAAGCCACAGCCGTTTGTGAAGCTCCCTCAGCCATCTCTGTTGAAGCACTATTAATATGCTCCACGCTGCGATTCAGCTCTTCGGATACAGAATTCTGCTCACTGCACGCCGTTGCGATTTGTGTGCTCATTTGCGCTATGTTATCGACAGAATGTTCAATTTCTTTTATCTGGCTATCAGCATCATTAACTTGCTCAACACACTGAGAAATACCCTCCTGACAATCACGGCTTGAATGCCCTATTTTACTGCTGCTTTCTTGTAGTTGATTAACAATTTCCACAATTTGTGAAGTGGAGTCTTGAGTGCGTTGCGCCAGAGAACGAACCTCATCTGCCACAACAGCAAACCCACGTCCTTGTTCACCAGCCCGAGCGGCTTCAATTGCGGCGTTCAGTGCTAACAAGTTTGTTTGCTCGGCAATCCCGCGGATCACATCTACGACCACATTGATATTGTTTGAGCTCGATTCAAGCTCACGTGCCAGTTCATCTGATTCTTGGATCGTATGTGATACACGCTCAATTACTGCGATAGTTTGTTGTAACGTCACCGTTCCTTGCTTTGCCACTTCCGCAGCCGAATAAGCAGAGGTTGCGCCAACTTCGGTATTTTGTGCCACTTCACTTACAGCAGCTTGCATTTCTGTCATCGCAGAAGCCACCGAGCTAAGTTCAATTTGTTGATTTTGCATACCAGAAGCGGTCTGAGAAGAAATAGCACTCACTTCCTCTACTGCTGCCGTTAGCTGAATCGTTGAGTCATTAATCTCAGAAACCAACGAATGTAAGTTTGTTTGCATACCGACAAGCTCTTTGAGCAGCGTTCCTAACTCGTCTTTGCTCAATTCACTTTCGTCGATTTGATTATTCAATTGACCCTTGGCGATTTTAGAAGCGAATTCCAATGCTCGATCAACAGGCCCGCAAATGACTCGAGAAAGCAACATGGCAGACATTACCATGACCAATGCGACGACGAGCGCACCAACAGCAGCGCTGTATTGTGTAAATGCCGCTTCACTTTGTACTTCTTCACCAATCAAATTCACCAACTCATCGTTCAACGCGAGGGTATCATCCAAGCTGCTCAACGCTTTTGAGTAGGTATCGAAACTCGATAAAATCACATCATTTGCACTTTCAGCATCACCTTGGCTTAGCAGTGCGTTGTAAGTCTTCGTTTCTTTGATGTATTGATTCCAAGTTTCTTTAAAAACGCTAAAAGACTGCGTTTCACGCTTATTAAGGTCGAGCTTTTCGTATTCTGCAATACCAGCCTGCACATCAGAACGCCATTGGTCGAGGCCTTTTAACCACTCACCAATTTTGGGGTGATTTGCGTTTGGCAATAAAGAGAACTCATCTTTACGCACTTTAGTAATATCAACTTGGATACCTTTCAAAATCGCAACAGAAGGTAAACTTTTATCTGTTAACACTGAGATGTCTTTATTCAGTGTTAACAAACCTTGCACCAACATTACTGACACTAAACCAAACACGGCAAAAACGGTTAAATAACTAACCGATATTTTCTTTACGACACTTAAGTCTTTAATACGCATGCACTTTCTCCCCGCAGCCTTTCCAAACCTCTCACTTAAGTGAAAGCTTAACCTCTAAAACACACTGTTTTTTGCGCTCGATATCATTGAACGCTCTTATATACATCGGCCTGAGAGATCAAATCTTGACCAGTAATTGATAGTTTTGTCACATGCTATTTTAGAGATAGGCTCGTATGCTCCTTATTGTGTCTACATCTTTTCATGAGCGCTTCTCGGCGCAGATCCAAGATCTCATCGATGAGCTTTTCTTTCGCGTTTATCCCAAAATGCTGGGCATAATTTTTTACTTTTGCTATCTCATTAGGCTGCAAGCGGTACACCTCTTTCTTTAAACGCGCTTCTGCTTCACTTCTAATCAGACCTTGCTCTTGTAACAATTTAATGATGGTTTCATCGGTTGGATTTACTGCTCTAGCCATGGTGCTCCATCTATCAATTTGAGTTCTAGCCATATGGCTAGATGAATGACGCCGCACAACTTATAGAGCAAAGATGACAGCTTGATTGCAGTGAATGCAATTCGTTGACTGTTGGTATTATTTTCCACCGCTTCAACGGCAACACACTCAATACCTCCACCCTCACCATTGAATAAAGATCACATTCTGATAACAATTTTCAGCACTGACTTAGATGTCATCCATATTTAACGTGCAAGTAACATTTATAAACAAGAATGATTACTCTAGTTCAAATGATGGAAAAATAAGATGAAATTTTCGCAGTGGAGCCTTTTATTAAGTAGCTTGATAGCGTTACCCAGCATTGCAGATACCGACGTTTACCTAACGAATAACTCTGATCAACCGTTAACTATTCAAGTAAAACATGAAGGTAGTGATTTGCTTCAATACGGAGACGAGTGGCAACAACATGTGCAGGTACTTGGTCCGTGGGAAACTAAATCTGTATTAAGCTTCAACCGCTGGGAGGGCGTGAAATCAAATCAAACTTACCGTTTTGAAACTGTGGTTTCTAGCCCCGAAGGTGAAAGCATAACACTCAATCAAATAATGGAAGGCCATTGGTACAATTCGACCATTGAATACGGCTTGTCCGCAGCCGATGTCGAGTTATCTCTCAAAGATGATCGTAACATTCATCGTGCCAACACTAACGCTTTTGGTACGAGAGAAACCGAACTGGCATTTAAGTCAGACAGTACCGCTCGATATGATGATCTTTACTACACCATCACGCCAAGCAAGGTAGCGGAGTCTGTCGACAACGAAGAACAAAACCTTAAGTTGATGACTTATAACATCTGGGCGTTGACGGCTATTGCATCGCACATTGGAGATCGTTACGAACTGATTCCTCAACATGTAAAAGGTTACGATGTTTTGGCGCTGCAAGAGGTGTTTGCCAGCGGTCGTGAAGCATTCTTACGTGAGTTAGCCAAGGAATATCCTTACCAAACAAAGATGTTAGATAAAGAAGGCGTTAATATTCATGATGGTGGCGTAATCATAGTTAGTCGCTACCCTATCGTGAACGAAGCGCAATATGTCTTTCCCGATTGCTCTGGTACAGACTGCTTTGCCGATAAAGGCGTAAATTATGCGGAAATAATTAAAGGTGGTCAGGCTTACCATGTGTTTGCTACCCATACCGCATCTTTCGATACAGACACCGCCCGTGAGTATCGTCAGCGCCAGTTCAAACAAATCCGCACACTCGCCCAATCTCTTAACATTCCTTCGAGCGAAACTGTGGTATACAGCGGCGACTTTAACGTAAACAAAAGAAAGTTCCCTGGTGACTACCAACAAATGATCGCTAACTTAAGCGCCATAGAGCCTCAGTACTCTGGTTACACGGAGTCAACCTTTGATCCCCGTATCAATAACTTTGCAGGTGAAGCGTTATCAGGTGGCGAAAACGTGGAATACCTTGACTATGTTATGGTGAGTAGTGAATACGGGGTGAAATCATTCAATGACAACCGTGTAGACGTGCCGCGCACAACCGCAGAGAGTTTATGGAAACACTACAACCTTTCTGACCATTTCCCAGTAAGCGCAACAATCAAGCCATGAAGAAAATCGCTTTGATAATCATGTCCGCCATTATGGCGGGCATGATATTTTTAACTTTCAATCACGATGTTCAAAAAAAAGAGCTCGCTTCCTCTCCTTCCCCTAAGACAAAAAATCAGAGTGTCTCCAGTACCTCACCACAAACAAGCAGCATCGTGCCCGATACGGATACTTCACCACAAACAACTAAGCTCCCTTCCACAGTTCAAATAACGACTGAGCGATTAACTCAACTCAAAGGCAGGAAACTTGTCGCCCAACTTGAGACGTTTTGGCAAGAGTGTATGTTGAACCGTAGTTGTGAAGAGCAGGTCGCCTTGTTTGAGGCGCATTTATCTTCAGCTCGATTCCAGCTTTTGGCGAACTACCCTCAGCTCAGCAGCCAATGGCAAGAGAGTGTAGGAAATTTGTTATTTGATGAGCAACAATCACTGGCGTCGCGTGTTGCACAGCTGAAGAACGAAGCAAGAAGCATCTGGGGGGAATTGGCTGATGTTGTTTTTGCGGATGAGTTCGCGCTGTACGATTTCAACTTAGAAGCCCAAAAGCTGGACACTCAAAGCCCAGATAACTTTTTGCGATCTTTCGAGCAACTCACCATTGACTGGCAAGAACATGCAGATGCTATCGGGCTAACAAGCAACCAGGAAAAATATGAGCGTGCGGTCACCCTGATTCCTAATAGCATGAGCCTACCAGATCGCTTGGCGCTCATCGCAGAGCTAGAACGAACTTACTTAACGAAAGAAGAAAGTAAAAACATTCATGCTCGTCAGCAGCAAATTACAGAGCAAAAAAAACAAGTCAAAGATTACCAACAAGCATTACAGCAACTTGAGTCCAAACTAAGAACGCAAAGAGCCTCTAGCCATTCACATTTGTCAGAACCGGAATGGCAAAGCTATTACCAACAAGAAGTCGCGGATTTTCGTCGTGAATTTTTTTCTTCTTAACAATGCGCTTTGACTGACTGGGAACTTAAAAAGGCACGTTGCTAACCAGCCGTCGTGCCTTATGTTCAACTCTCTACTTTTAATTCAGAACAAATTTAAACCAAATACATCTTTCACATCAAATAGCACTTTTTCGGTTTTCTCGCGAGAACGCTCACTACCTTGTTTTAAAATATCAATCAGCTGCGCTTTATCATTCAAATACATAGCGCGCTTTTCTCGAATAGGGCGAAGCATCTCTTGTAAGCATTCTTCTAACACTTTCTTGGTCAAACCATCACCTAATCCACCTCGTCGATAATGGTCTTTTAGCTGTTCGACATAATTTTTATCAGGATGAAAAGCATCGAGGTAGATGAATACAATATTCCCTTCGACTTGGCCAGGGTCCTCAATTTTCAGATGATTGGCATCGGTATACATAGATTTCACTGCCGCGGAAGTCTCCTTTTCGGAGGCGCCTAAGTTGATTGCGTTCCCCATGCTTTTAGACATCTTATTTTTACCGTCAGTACTCGGCAAACGAGGTGCATCGCTAAGTAATGGACGGCATTCTCTAAGAACCTCTTTTCCACCCAGATGGTTTATTTTTCTCACGATTTCATTAGTTTGCTCTAACATCGGCAGTTGGTCATCACCCACTGGTACTAGCGTCGCATGAAACCCCGTAATATCAGCAGCTTGAGAAATTGGATACGTTAAAAAGCCTGCGGGAATAGAGCGTTCAAAGCCTTTACTTTGAATCTCATTTTTAACCGTGGGGTTTCGCTCTAATCGTGCGATAGAAACAAGATTACTGTAATACATTGTCAACTCGGCTAACGCTGGAATTAGAGACTGCAACGTGATCGTAGTTTGAGCGGGGTTGATACCAACAGCCAAATAATCTGCAACGACATTGAGAATATTAGAGGATACCTTTGATGGATTATGCGCGTTATCCGTCAACCCTTGCATGTCCGCGACCAAGATCGTTTGCTCGTGCTCCGTTTGCAATTTGACTCGTTGTTGCAATGAACCAATATAGTGCCCTAGGTGTAATGGACCTGTTGCTCGATCTCCGGTAAGTATAATTTCACGCTGAGATGTATTTTTATGGCTATTCATATTTGTCTCCAAGTATTTAATAGATCGCTACTGGAGATAAAAAGATCAAACACTCTTAGCTACCATCCAGCAGCTTAAGAATGTAAGTATTCCGCGCCGCTCTATTTAGAGCGCCACCAAGAGAAGGTTGTTAATGAAGGGCGAACGTGTATTTTCATGTTTTTTAAACTAACAGCACACACCGCAGAACTCAATCTGTTTTGTACTGAATTAGTGTGAGTGTTCCAACAGCCAATTAAGAGGATTACATTGGTAAAGACATTGCAATGACCAAAACCGCACCAAATACCGAACCAGAGACAAACGCACACAGTACAGTTTTGTTGTGTTTCCTTTTCATTGATGAACTCCTATCCATAACTACGATGACCAGCCCTCACATCTAATACGCATGTGGATGCATCACGACAACGAGTTAACCAACATATCGCACGTAGGACCAGTACCGCTTTGTTAAATTGGGACCTCGTCCATAACTTGGAGTGTAAATGACTCCGGAACCTACAACAGAAGAAAATTTCATCACGTTACTGTCCTACCCTCCGGGTTTGTGGCTTAATAGGCAACAGGAACACTTTTTTCTTTTGCTGCGGATACTTACATGGAAGCTGTTTTACATCAGTTGCAATTCTCTTTGTCGATAACCGGACCTATCTGTTTGATGTTGGTACTTGGCGTTCTTTTTAAGCGCTTTGGTCTAATCAACGATAATTTTATCGAAGTAGGCTCTAAACTGGTGTTTCAAGTTACCTTGCCTGCAATGTTATTTGTCAGCATTGTGGCTTCAGAACACGACTTTTCCGCGGCAAGTGGATTCGTCAATTTCGGCGTCATCGCTAGTATTTCGTTTTTCATTTTCACCTATCTTTCCGTCAAACTTCTATTCAAAGCATCGCCTGATCAAGGCGTTCTCATCCAAGGTGGGTTCCGAGCAAATACAGGTATTATTGGCATCGCTTACGTTGCCAATGCGTATGGTTCTCAAGGTGTGGCGTTAGCGGCTCTCTATGTCGCGGTCACCACATTTATTTATAACGTCCAAGCGGTAATTTGCTTATCGCCCAAGGGGGCAACGTCTGCCTCGCAAGCAGCAAAGATGATGGGCCGAACACTGACTAGGAATCCGCTCATAATCTCCATTGTTCTAGGAATGGCTTTTTATTTACTCGCTATTCCAGTACCGAATGTGGTTATTGACGCAGGAGACTACTTGTCCAAAATGACATTGCCTTTGGCGCTGTTGTGTACGGGTGGCTCACTTGACTTTAGCTTGATGAGAAAAGAGAAAGGTCCATCTTGGTTTGCGAGCAGTTACAAGCTCATCGTAGCGCCAGTCATCATCACCATGGGAGCTTACTTAGTAGGGTTTCGAGGAATTGAGCTAGGTATTCTTTTCTTTATGAACGCCTCTCCAGTCGCTGCTGCCAGCTATGTCATGGCGCGTTCCATGGGAGGCAATGCCACGTTAGCTGCAAATATCATCGCACTCACTACGGTGCTTTCTACCGTGACCTGTACGTTGGGCATCCTATTTCTTAAGTTCTACAGCTTAATATAATTGGTCCGCGATAAAATAAAAACGCTAAACGGCATTGATGTCAGTTACTGGTCGTGATTCGCAAAAGTGAGCTTTCTTACCAGACGAAAAAATTCACTCGCTTCAGATTCCGACAAACAAGAAAAAAACTCTTTCTGTAAATTCGTCATGATTTGATGAACTTGCTTTAAAGCATTTGCTCCCTCTTTTGTCATGCTTAGCATTTTAAGGCGCTGATTCGATTTACTTTTAGAAACTTGAACAAACCCTCTCTTTTCCAGATTGTCCACCATCCGCTTTGCTACACTTCGCTCAGTTCGAACCGCATCAGCCAACGCTTGCTGGCTCATAGGTTGAAATTCTTCTAAAGCGGCCAGTGCACTTGCCATTTCTAGTGTCATCAAATTTTGCCGAGACAGCTCGGCTTGGGCACGATTGCGGTACATGCGCTGCATCACACCGCAGACAAACATAGGGCTTTGATCCAAAACGGAAATTGGGGAAATTTTCTGATCTTTCATCGTCGTTTTTCTTCTTTAGGCTTTCATTCGGCCGAAAAGGCTGTGCTGATACTGCACACAACACGCCGTCTTTCAGGCTCGCGTCATAGACGGTAACCACCAAGTGAAAACATAAAATAAAGAGCGCCGAAGCGCCCTTTAATCGTGTTTATTATCACTAGTATAACTCAGTTAAAACAACCAAGTCCTACTCGCTTTGCTGAGTGGGTTTAGTGCTGGTCTCAGACAACTCTGCCTCCGACTCTTTTCTCGCACGTCGATCAAACAATCGCTCAACCACTACAAAGAAGATTGGGACGAAGAATATACCCAATATCGTGGCACTGATCATGCCACCAAGTACGCCGGTACCTACTGCGTTTTGACCTGCCGATCCCACACCTGAACTGATAGCAAGTGGTACCACACCCAAACCAAAAGCAAGCGATGTCATGATAATTGGGCGCAGACGAACGCGAACAGCATGTAAGGTTGCTTCGATAAGCCCAGCGCCTTTCTCATAGTAGTCCTTTGCAAACTCAACAATCAGAATGGCGTTTTTGGTTGCCAAGCCGACCGTAGTTAATAAGCTCACCTGGAAGAACACATCGTTATCCATACTGCGCGTCATTACCGCAAGCACAGCACCAAGCACACCAAGAGGAACAACTAACACCACGGCGAAAGGTACTGACCAACTTTCATACAAAGCGGCAAGAACTAAGAATACGACGAGGATAGATAGCGCATATAGCATCGGCGCTTGGTTTCCGGAAAGGCGCTCTTCATACGAAATACCATTCCAGTTCACCGTGAAACCTTCTGGTAGCTTTTCTACCATTGCTTCAATTTCTTCCATGGCTTCACCAGTACTTACACCAGGAGCTGCACCGCCTTGAATATTCATTGCTGGCAAACCATCAAAGCGCTGCAAAAGAGGAGAACCATATGTCCACTCGCCACTCGCAAAAGCAGAGAAAGGCACCATCTCTCCCTTAGCGTTGCGTACGTACCATGAATCGAAGTCTTTTGGCTGCATGCGGTATTCCGCATCACTTTGCACCATCACTTTCTTCACACGACCGCGGTCAATATAATCGTTAATGTAAGCCCCGCCCCATGCAGCTGACAGGATTTGGTTTACGTCATTGATACTGACATCCAAAGCACGAAGTTTGACGTGGTCAATGTTCACTTTGTACATTGGCGCATCTGCCTGACCGTTTGGACGAACACCGACAAGTTTCGGGTTTTGTGCTGCCATGCCCAGAAGTTGCCCTTGAGCCGCAACTAATGCATCGTGCCCTTTATTCAACGAGTCTTGGAGATAGAAATCGAAACCCGTCGAGTTACCTAGCTCTTGAATCGCTGGAGGGGCGAACGCAAACACCAAAGCTTCTTTAATGGTAGAGAAGTACCCCATCGCTCGGCCCGTAATGGAAGCCGCATCAGCGCCAGGCGCTTCACGCTCAGACCAATCTTTCAGACCGATAAATGCCATCCCCATGTTTTGGCCTTGACCTGCGAAACTAAATCCAGCAACGGAGAAGACGGATTTTACATTGTCTTTTTCGTCTACTAGGTAAAAGTCACGCATTTTCTCAAGTGTTTTTTCCGTCTGTTCTTGTGTTGAGTTAGGCGGCAAAATAGCCATTGAGAATACTGTGCCTTGGTCTTCATCTGGCAAAAATGACGTTGGAAGGTTCATAAATAACCAGCCAGCACCTGCACTCATTGCCAAAAATACAACCAACATGCGACCTGTGCGTTTTAGAAGTTTGGCAACGCCGGTTTCATAGCCTACTGTCATCGCATCAAACTTGCGGTTAAACCAGCCAAAGAAGCCTTTCTTCTCTAGAAGCTCAGCATCGCCTTTTTTCAGCAACGTAGCACACAATGCCGGAGTCAGAATTATCGCAACCAAAACGGAAAGCGTCATAGCCGCCACAATAGTTATCGAAAACTGACGGTAAATAACCCCGGTAGAACCAGACATAAACGCCATAGGGACGAATACCGCTGAAAGCGTCAAACCGACACCAATCAGGGCACCAGTAATCTGTCCCATCGATTTTTTGGTCGCTTCTTTGGGCTCTAAACCATCTTCATGCATCACACGCTCGACGTTTTCTACCACAACGATGGCATCATCCACCAGCAAACCGATAGCCAGAACCATCGCGAACATGGTTAACGTGTTTACACTAAATCCAGTCGCGTACAAAATAGCGAAGGTTCCGAGCAATACGACAGGCACTGCGATCGTTGGAATGATCGTCGCACGGAAGTTCTGCAAGAACAGGTACATGATTAAGAACACAAGAAGAATGGCTTCTAATAGCGTTTTAACCACTTCTTGAATCGAGGCTTTGACGAATGGCGTTGTTTCAAATGGGTAAGCAATCTGCAACCCTTCTGGGAACGTTGCACTCAGTTGTTCTAAGCGCTCTTTTACCGCATTGGCTGTCTCAAGCGCGTTTGCGCCAGTACCTAATGAAATACCTAACCCCGATGCTGGGAAGCCATTATATTGGCCTCGAATATCATAACTTTCTGCACCACGCTCAACGCGAGCTACATCTTTCAAATAAACATTCGAACCACTGGCGTCGGACTTAAGAATGATGTCTTGGAACTCTTCTACACTGCTCAAACGACTTGCAGAAGAAATCGTAGCATTCAACAACTGACCCTCCTGCGCAGGTGCCGCACCAAGTTGACCTGAAGAAACTTGCGCGTTCTGTTCACTGATTGCATTTGCTACGTCGATCGCGGTCAAGTTGAACTGCGTAAGCTTAAATGGATCCAGCCAAACTCGCATCGCATACTGCGCACCAAACGCCTGCACTTGTCCGACACCAGTTACACGACTTATCGGGTCTTGAATATTCGTTACAACAAAGTCGCCGATATCGTTTTCTGTAAAGTCTGGATCTTCAGAATAAACTGCGACAACCATGAGAAATGCCGTATTGGATTTATTTACGACAATACCTTGGTTTTGTACCTCCATCGGCAATGAAGTCAATGCCAATTGCAGTTTGTTCTGCACCTGTACTTGCGCGATATCAGGATCAGCTTCGCTATCAAACGTCAGGGTAATTGTCGCATTACCAAATGCATCACTGCTCGATGATAGGTAGCGAAGGTAATCTAATCCTGTCATGTTTTGCTCGATAACCTGCGTTACCGAGTCTTCAACGGTTTTTGCTGATGCACCTGGATAGCGAGCACTGATGGTGATCGTCGTCGGTGAAATCGTTGGGTATTGCGAGACGGGTAAATTGAATAATGACATTACCCCCGCCAACATCGTTAGAATCGCGAGAACCCAAGCAAATACCGGACGATCGATAAAAAATCGTGCCATGATTACTCCTGTTCACCGTTTTGGATAGTTACCGAACTGCCTGGCCCTACCTTTTGTAAACCGGCGGTAATGACTTTATCACCCGCGTTCAAACCATCAATAATGCGCCATTGGCTATTGATCGCTTCGGCAGTCTTCACTGGTTTCGCTTCCACTTTGTTCTCGCCATTAACCGTCATCACTGTCGCTTTACCTGTCGCATCACGAGATACCGTATTTTGTGGTATTAGAATCGCATCTGGGTCGACACCAGTAATGACCGTCGCACGAACAAACATTCCAGGTAGCAACAAACCGTCAGGGTTTGGGAATTCGGCACGAAGCGTCACGCTGCCCGTACTTTCGTTCACATTGACCTCAGTAAATTTCATTGTGCCTTTGTGTTCGTAAGTGCTGCCATCTTCAAGCATCAATGTAACTTGCGCAGAGTCATCTTCTTGCATATGGCCTTGGGAGAGTGATGCTTTCAAACGCAGCAGTTGCGCGGATGATTGCACAATATCAACATTGATAGGGTCAAGCTGCTGAATGGTCGCTAATTTGGCAGCTTGGTTAGCCGTAACCAACGCACCCGCTGTCACACTCGATTTACCGATCACCCCGCTAATCGGAGCTTTGACTTGCGTATAATCTAAGTTGATTTTTGCTGTGTTGATCTTGGCTTTTGCGACTAGGACCTGCGCTTTCGCTTCTTTGTATGCCGCTTCTGCTTCATCCAAGTCTTGTTGGCTGATGGATTTTTTGGTGATCAAGGTTCTGTAACGCTTCACCGTGGCATAGGTCGACTCTGCCGCAGCTTGCGCACGGATTAATTCCGCTTCAGCGCTCAGCAAATCCGCCTGAAATGATGAATCATCAATTTGATATAGCGACTGTCCTTGTTCAACAAGGCCACCTTCAACAAAATTTCGCTCCGAAATAATGCCAGTGACTTGCGGACGAACTTCTGCTTCTTTGAATGCTCTGCTACGACCCGGCAGCTCTACTGTCAATGCTTGGCGCGTTGGCTGCACTGTTAACACTTCTACTTCGGTTGCGGGCGCAGGACCACCACCTTGGCTCGATCCTTCTTCGCTAGGTTGACATCCAACCACAAAAAGGCTCGACGCAATCAGCAGAGATAGCGTGGTTTTACGTCTCATGAATTTTTCTCTCTTATCTACCGACAAGCCTTCAAGATTCCTTATTAAAAGCTTCTAGAATGACTTAATAATGACTAACGGATGTATATCCAGAACAAATTAATTAGGATGATAAATACCCAGTGTTGTACATACAACAAAATTTACAGTTCTATACGCTTACGAAAAACGTTTATGGTAAAGGTGTTATGAAGTTCTCAAATTTGAAGATTTTGGGTTGGAAATCACATTTTCCCGTGTGCAATTGCAATGGTTAAAAAGCAGCAAAAGTGATGATAAAAGCATCATCACGCTGTACAGAGTTTGTGACCGCTGTCTAGGGTTATTTGCCCACTCTGGTATACGAACTAAAGTGAGAAAGGAACGTAAATATAGTCGAAATTTCACAAGTCAGGTTCGCCACTTATCTAAAAAATAACCCGCTAAGAAGCGGGTTATTTCGTCAGTGAGATTGCTGTTCTCAAGCTTATACTTTGAACTGACTGACCTGATGATCTAAACGTTGAGTTTGCTCTGACAACATGGCTAAAGAAGCTTGCGCTTGGTTTACGATTTCCACAATTGAAGTGCTACTGTCTGCAATGCCTTGTACGTTGCTATTTACTTCGTCACTTACTGTACTTTGCTGGCTCGCAGCCGTTGCAATGTGTGTATTCATCTCGTTCATACGTGAAATCGCGTTCAAGATTTCAGAAAGGGATTCACTCGCTCGGCCAGCGGACTTGATCGTTTCATCACTGCTATTTTGGCTACCGCGCATCACTTCTACAGCTTGTCCTGCACCTGATTGTAGCTTTTCAATCATGGTTTGGATTTCTCCCGTACTCTGTTGCGTACGACTGGCTAAAGAACGAACCTCGTCCGCTACCACAGCAAAGCCTCGCCCTTGCTCTCCAGCGCGAGCCGCTTCAATGGCTGCGTTAAGCGCTAATAAGTTTGTTTGTTCGGCAATACCACGAATTACATCCAGTACGGACGCAATGTTACTCACATCATGATCCAATGTGTTAATGACGTGACTTGCGCTTTCGATTTCATGCGAATTGAGCTAACCGTTTGATCCAAAATAACATTGGTATTGGTAAGTTCATCATTCGCTGTTTGGCTCGCAACCGCAGCTTCGTTAGCGCTATCGCTTACATTTCTGCTGGTGACTTGCATTTCATGCACTGCCGCCGCTACCGCCTCGCTATCATTTTGCTGAGAAACGGTCGAGTTCGCGATGGTCGTCGTCAACGAGCTAAGATTTGCCATTTCGTTACGTAAGGTATTTGAGCTTTCAATTACCTGAGCGACTGTCATTTGAATTTTGGACACAAACTGGTTAAATGCGTCTGCTAAATTGCCAATTTCGTCTTGTGTTTTTACATCGATTCGCTGACTTAGATCACCTTCACCGGACGCAATTTCTGTCATCGCATTTTTAATATCATTGATAGGCTTCACAACCGTTTGTAACAACAAAAAAGCCATCGCGATAGCGGCAAAAATAACAATCACAATGCCAGCCTCAAGAATGAGTTCTGCTCTTGTTGCAGCCGCTGATATTTCGTCCTTCAATTGGTTTTGCTTTTCTTCTATTGCATCTTTTACAACGTTAAGCTGCGCTCTAACCTCGATAAATTGGTCTTCAAAGGTATGTTTGTGCTCATTATAGTAACCACGCCATTGAGATTGAGGTAAACGTAGCATCACCTCATAACTTGCTAACCATTTTTCACCCAAAGAGACAAGCGTTCGAACTTCATTACCATGTGTAGAAGGCGTCACACCGGCTTGCGATAGCTCAATCATTTGTTCCATACGCGGCAGCGCTTTGTATGCGTTGTCTTTGTATTCACCGATGTGGTGATCAATATCGGTTTGAGTATCAGAAAGAGCAACACCTTGGATTGCAGATGTAGCTTGGTAAAGATCGCGGTAAGCATCCTCAATCGTTAATAAGTTCGGCACGATCTGTTCGTTGAGTGTCTCACTCAATTCAGATTGCTTCCAACTTGTCATAACGTTTAATACAGAGCTCACAATAAACAATCCAATAATCAATGACAGCGGAATCACTATCTTCTGCTTGATCGTTAAGTTCTGGAACATGAATAGACTCTCTTTATTTATGGTATACAAACTGCCGGAAATTATATCAAACAAATAGAGTATACTATTAGGTAAAAGAGGCTATTCAACATGAAATCTAATGACTTTTTGACAAGGGTTCTAATTTCAACAATTAGTTGATTTTATACAAAATTTAACAAAGAGATCTTTTCAAAAGATGCAAATTAAAATGCTCTTTCAAAACGAAAAATATGTAACAGAAAGTGAATTAAAAGGGACCACATTTTGAAGAATAGATCGACTCAATGATTTACTGAGAACACATACAAAACACAGTTCTTGGATTGAGCACCACCGCGGAATATGCAAAAGTCCGAACATTTCTTCTAAAGCTCAAAAAAACCATTGTTTATCTGACGTATTTAAGGGTAATCCTTGATGATGTTAGTCGTGATGTTGGCAGACAGGGTGCTTACAAGTTTTCGAAGTAACCTGTAGCACAGTGAACGATTCAGATTTTCTTGAGCGCCAAGGCAATAAAAAAGTTTGCTATTTTCCTCTCAAGAGACGCATTCAAGAAAATAATGCAACCTAGTCACAAAGTTTTGCTACATCTTCAGAAAAGAATGATGTTGCTAAACAAATCTGGTGCAGCATACACATTGAAGCTAAACTCGTTTAAGGAACTTTTTCATATCAATATGAGAAAACATAGATTTCTCAAAGTTACACCGACCATTCAACGATTAAACTAATGTTAGCGTACCGGTACGTCCAAAAACTCCATGCATGAACCATTTGAAAGAGCCAAAATGTTCCAACCCAACTTCGCCTCAGTGGAGTGGCGAGTCGTTTCGCTCACTCTCCTACTCTCACTTCCTCACACTGCTCAAGCGGATCCACTAGATAAGGAAATTAGCAACCTTCTCCAACAACGTTTTTCTATCGCGGTTTTGCTGTCCGACACTGACGCAATTGCGTTTGGTATTGGCGACTTTGATCCGAATGCATTATTTGATACCGCCAACCCAGAGTTCGGGACTGACGAGTCAATCAATGAACGTCGAAGCAAATCCGTATATGTTCTCCCTTACACGACTAACTTTGACATAGAGGGCAGCGAGGACTTACATGAGCTGTCGTTTAAGGCATTTACGATACAAACAGAGAATGATCTCAAACTATTCGGCACAAGTAAGGATCTTCTCAAGGAAAGGACATACGGTGCATCGATTGGTTATGGGTATCTATACAAAGCAAGTGAAAACGTCACCCTTAGCACCAGAACGACGACTCACCTTATGCGTTATAAAAACTCATTCTCTACCGATAATAAACTTTCATCCATCATTGGAAGAATCCTAGACGGCCGTGCCGTTAACGTTTCAGCATGGGCGGCAATAGTTCAACCATCCATTAAAGCCAAATACACGTCTCCCACAAGTTGGGGGAAATGGCATGCCAGTTCGACATTGAATTCATTCATTGGGCACAGCTGGGGAAGCGCAAATAACGGCAATATAGGCAACCCTAAAGGTTGGTACCTATCTAATGAAATCACCGGTTACTACAATATTTATCACGGTGAGCAAGCTTTATTTACCGGGATTAAAAGAGTCGACCTTTCGCATGATTTAAGCGATGAACTGGGAAGTCCGCATTACTACGAAGCTTCTATAGGATGGCTATTTTATGCACCAAAGCCCTTTGATTGGTTGGACAATTTCGGCATAGGCGTTAACTTCAACTACGGCTCGACTCTCAGAGGTGGCAGCATTCAACTTTACTACAACAAACAATAACGCTGTCAGTACAGGAACCAGTTGGTAGCATATATAACAAGAAGAACGAGAAGACACAAAAGGAATGGCAGAGTTAGCGTCTTCGCAAACTTTTTCATGAGACTTGGGTTATCAAACACCACACCTTCCGCTTCTCTTACCCTTCGCTCTTCGTCAAAATGCCATTTAATGGCTAAGTAGGCTCCTATCCCTAATACAATAAGCTTAAAAGCTCCAGCAAAGTAAGGAAAGAAATTAGCCCAACTGTCGTTCATTATCCATCTCCATCAAATTCAATATCAGCTTTGCGGTGGCAGAATCCAAGGTTCATGTAGAATGCCCCCCTCAAAGTCAGACTCTCTGGCTAGCGCCAGTCTACTGCTCGAGATAGCTGCCCACAACTCTCTTTACCATATAGGCATTTATTAATTATTTAATAAATAACAAGAAAGACACTAGCACACTTGCTGAAAAGTAAGTGTCAGTTTGGATTGAAACTCATCAGGAATCGAAAATGGTCCGCAGTCGACTTGTTGATCTAGTGAAAGCCGAATTACCTAGAGCCAAATCGTTCGCTAGTATAAAAATGTAGCCTATCGCACTTCTGGTCGAGTGCTAACGAACTTATGATGCACATGTCATTAGCAGTGCAATTTTAAGTTTATCAATTAGCTAAAGTTTCCCACCTTAACTGCCAGTAAGTTTGCTGTGTTTGAGATGATCTCGACATGACTAGTGTATAAATAGTATGGAGGTTCAAAGTGAAGGCAAGGCAATTTTCCTTACTAAAAATATTGTTTTTGTAATTTTATTTCAGGATTATCGAAACCATCATAAGGATAATTCGAACTAATCTTAATCCATGCTCCTTCAGTTACATTTGCTTTCTTTTACTCACTTCTCGCGACTATTAGTGGCATTTTGAGACAATTTCCTACACTCCTTTCTTTCCCTTAGTTGATATAAATCATGGTTAGAAGAAAACAGAATCACCTGTATTTCTCGATACATGAATCCAAACTGCCCGACTTTTCGTAACTAAATTACAGATAGACACGATTTTTAGTATGGCACGTTTTTGAGGAACCAAGATGTTAGATACCCTCATGCTGTCGCGGATCCAGTTCGCGGCCAATATCAGCTTTCACATTCTCTTCCCGACCATCACCATCGCGTTGGCATGGATGTTGGTGTTTTTCAAGTGGCGATATAACCGCACACAGGCCCCCGTATGGCTCGATGTTTATTACTTCTGGGTCAAGATATTCGCTCTCACTTTCGCCTTGGGTGTGGTATCCGGCATTACGATGAGTTTCCAGTTTGGTACCAACTGGCCAGGCTTTATGGAACGAGTCGGAAACGTAGCTGGACCATTGCTCGGATACGAAGTGATGACCGCCTTCTTTATGGAAGCCACCTTCCTGGGTGTAATGCTTTTTGGACGAGGACGAGTACCGGAATGGGTTCATACTCTCGCCACCGTTCTGGTTGCTGTTGGGACAAGTATGTCCGCATTTTGGATTCTGGTGCTTAACAGCTGGATGCACACACCAAGTGGCTATGAAGTGATTGACGGCATTGTTCATGTGACCAGTTGGAAAGAAGTCATTTTCAATCCTTCTTTACCGTACCGTCTTCTACACACGCTATTAGCATCGGCGCTGACTGCCAGCTTCTTGATTGCAGGTATCTCGGCTTATCAAATAATGAAAAAGTCAGATCACCGCTCAGCCAAACTTGGCCTAAAAGTCGCGCTGTTCGCGGCGGCTGGGTTCATCCCGGTACAAATCTTTGTCGGTGACCTTCACGGGTTAAACACGCTTGAACATCAACCTGCAAAAATTGCAGCGATGGAAGGTGTGTGGGAGACCGAGCAAGGCGCGCCTCTTCTACTATTTGCGATGCCAAATGAAGAAACTCGCAGCAATGATTTTGAAGTGGGCATCCCTAAGTTGGCGAGTTTGATTCTTACGCATGACTTAGACGGGGAAATCCAGGGACTTAACGAGTTTGCGCCTGACCACCCACCAGTGAAGCCCCTGTTCTTTGGTTTCCGCGTGATGGTTGGTGTAGGTGTCCTTATGCTGCTGGTTAGCTGGTATGGCGCGGTGACGCTAGCACGCAAAAAAGCGTTACCTAAACCTTACCTGTACACGGTATTAGCCATGACGTTCTCCGGTTGGATAGCCACATTGGCGGGTTGGTATGTTACTGAGATTGGCCGACAGCCTTGGTTGGTCAGCGGTGTATTGCGTACATCAGAAGCCGTCACCACGGTTGCGAGCAGTAGCGTGATGACTTCGCTCATTATGTACTTAGCCATTTATGCTGCATTGCTGGTTGCGTACATCCATACCCTATTCTATTTGGCGCGCAAAGACATTGCAGCCCATGAAGTCCCACTGACACAACAAGAGGCCTAATCATGCTCGACTATCTACCAGAAATTTATCTTCTGCTGCTTGGCTTCTCGGTCTTTATGTATGCTGTGCTCGACGGCTACGACCTTGGCGTCGGTATCCTTTTACCAAGTGATAATGAAGCGCAACGTGACCGAATGATAGCCTCTATCGGCCCTTTCTGGGACGCGAACGAAACGTGGTTGGTGTTAGCCGTTGGTATTTTGTTGATTGCCTTTCCTACCGCTCACAGTTTGATTTTAACGGAGCTCTATATGCCGACCGCCATAATGCTTATCGCACTGATAATGCGTGGCGTGGCGTTCGATTTCCGAGCCAAAGCGAACTCGGATCATAAACCTCATTGGGATTGGTGCTTCAGAATTGGCTCGCTAATCACCGCACTAACTCAGGGTTACATGGTGGGTCGTTACATCATGGGATTTGAACAATCAACCGAAGCATTTGGCTTTGCTTGGTTAAGCGCACTTTGTGTAGCAGCGGCGTACGTTTACATCGGTGGCGCATGGTTAGTACTAAAAACGGAAGGTGATTTGCAAATACGCTCGGCCCGTTGGTCTAGCCGTGCTGGTTGGTTAGCGGCCTTAGGAATCTTGGTGGTTAGCGTTGTAAACCCAATTGTAAATCAACAAGTTGCCTTGCGTTGGTTCAGCTTCCCAGAAATCTTGTTGCTTGCCCCAGTTCCGTTAATTGTATTGGCAACCATCTTCCTAGTTGATCGCTATTTGCGTCAGGTTCCAATGGTGAATGATCTGGGTGTGCGTTGGCCTTTCTTTGGTGTCACCGTCATTTTCGCGTTGAGCTTTCTCGGTCTTGCGTACAGCTTCTTCCCAGAAGTTGTGCCGGGGTTGATGACCGCACAACAAGCGGCCTCCTCACCTGCGACATTAATAATCGTGGGCTACGGTGTGATGATTGTTATGCCGGTGATATTGCTTTACACCTTTGTGGTATACCGGATCTTCAAAGGCAAAGCGACAGAACTTAGCTACAAGTAGGAAAGGGAATTCCTCAACAAAGCGCCGCTGCTCATGCGGCGTTTTTTTTGCAGTACTCAACGACTAAAGTATCTACCCAAGGCGACTGAGTGGGAACGCTGAGAGAATGTAGCGGCAGCCAGTAGTTTGTTCCTAACTAGAACGAGATAACCGTTTCTCAACTATAGCGATACAGGCACAAAAACAGAAAGAACATTTGATGTTACAAAAGGTAGACCGCCACTTTAAAACGCTTTGAGTATTTTTTTTGCGCTCAATGAGGTGCAAGTATACTTATGCTTTTTATGACTTGTGAACACTCAATTGCATGTTATGTTGCTGTTGAAATAGTACATGAAATAAGGACAAGAACATGAAGATACGATGCGAAACGACGCAAAGCATTGAAAAATTTAACCCAGATGACCTCAATCCAAACACAGATCTCTTTGTTATGATTGCTGTTGTATTCGTGTTCATGGCTGTTTTGCTTAGCATCTAGTAGCAATACGTTCATTCTTGTGGCCGTATTCATACCTCATGTGATATGGGTGCTAAATTCTAGATTAAAGCGGATGGGCTAACCCGCACCAATCAGATTATGGCTGCCTCTGTATAGCTTCTTCAATTTTGGCGTTGTATCGAGGTGAGATATGAACAGTTGGCTTGTAGATAGAGTTGCGTTTGCACTCTGAGTACTCTTATGTACTTTCAATGATGCATTACTTTAGTGCAGATATGAAAAAAGGCCTGATAAATCAGACCTTTTAGAATGTGGCGGTGAGTGAGAGATTCGAACTCTCGATACGTTGCCGTATACACACTTTCCAGGCGTGCTCCTTCAGCCACTCGGACAACTCACCGAATCAAATTTTGGTTAGCATCATTGGCTAACGAGGCGCTAATTTAATGATTATGTGCCTGATGGTCAAGGCTAAACATAAAAAAAAGCGCCCTTTTCGAATTGATTGCTCACTAAGTAACTAAATTGAGCAAAACTGGGGCATTTACATGCTTTGAGAATAACCGGGAACACGGAACCAACGGCGGCACATATCCAAGAAGTACCCATACAACACACCCATGCCACAAGAAATAACAGCGTTACTTGCCACTGCGGTCACAATTTGATCTGTAGACGCACCAACCGCGAATAAGATACCCGCATAAACTGGAGATTGAAATAGTACATAAGCGACCAGATCAGAGATGTTTTTCATAAAGGAAGACGGTGACACCTTACTACCTTGATGCAGCACCCAATCACGAAAAACCCCATACGGCCAAGCAATGGCGATATTCACTGGAATCGATAGCGTACGCGATGCTAGAGATTGCTCAAATGTCATCCCTGAAATCAAAATCTCGACAATCATCCCTGTGATAAAGCAAAAAACAACCATAGCAAAAGTATCCGCTGCGGCGTGACGAATACAAAATGGTCCACGAGACTTCATTTACAAAACCCTTAAAATCAAACACTGCAATTAATAAAAATAATAAAACTATTAACCACTAAAAAGACATCAAGCCAGTTAATGATGCAATTAGAACACACAAAAACTAGCTTATGGCTCTGTATTTAAAATTAAGTTGTAAATTTATAACCAACTTTTAAAGTAAAAGTAGTTTTTTTCACCAACGACGAGTAAAAGCGCCTAAAATTACGTAAAAATGGTACAAAAACACGGATTTCACTTACATAAAAAGGGGTTACGATAATTATTTTGACGTAAAGTTAGAACAAAACTCGGACTGTAAACAGTCACTCCTATAGCTTATGCTACCAAGCTGCGAAAATTCAGAGTATTACCGATATAATCACAGTAGAAGGTCTTGCAGTTTTACTCGTAAAAGTAAAACTGCAAGCCTGTTCATTGCGGGTTAGAAGAGTTTGTCACGAAGCTGGATGACGTATGAATAGTAAGAACAATTCACAGTTGCGCCATATTGATTAAATTATGGTGAGGCCAGCAAAATCGTTAATGTATCGATATCATCTTGGTCTGGGGATTGCTGACGCTTTAAGTTACTTCTTATCCGTTCGGCGACTGAAGAAACGTCGCCACTGAGTTCAAGGGGAGCCTCCGCAATGATCGCTGAAATAGCCTCAAGTGCTTCATTAAGATGTCCATTATCTAGAGCGACATAGAAGTTGAGTAACCACTTTTCAGCATTAAAGCTATCTGCTGCATTTCCATCAAAGTCCGATTGGTACTGATATAACTGTGTCGCATGAAGATACAGTGCATCATTTAATTCAGACTCCACTATTGGTTTCGCTATTATGTGATCTGCTCCTACATTAATCATACGCTCTTGTGTTTCTTTGAACACATCCGCTGTACAGCCAAAAATCAGTACCGACTTAGCAGGTGAACTCATTGCTCGAATGGCTGATATGGCCCCAACGCCATCTAGAACAGGCATATGATTATCCATCAGTATCAAATCAAATGGTTTGATCGCAACCTCATCGACTGCAAGCTGACCATTTTCGACACTTGTGCACTCAAAGCCCTTGGCTCGGAGGAAAGTTTCCATAATGATCGCATTTGTTCGGTTGTCTTCAACAATGAGTGCTTTCAACCCTTTACAGTTCAATTTATGTGTATTGATTGACTCTACTTTACCTGGCTTGCAAGGTGTAAGGGCAATTTCGACAGTAAAAGTCGTTCCAGCGTCCTCCTGACTCTCTACAACCACTTGCCCACCCATATGTTCCGCGATTTCTTTGACTATTGCTAAACCAAGCCCTGTACCACCAAACCGTCTAGTCGTTGATGACTCCGCTTGCTCAAAAGGACGAAAAATGCGTTTTTGTGCCTCTTTTGAAATACCAATTCCTGTATCTTTTACCTTTAGTATCAGCTTGGTGCCTGCCTTACTCGATTTCTCGGCTAGCTCTACCTCTACGATGCCACGATCGGTGAACTTAACAGCGTTATTGAGTAGATTGAACAGTACTTGACGCAAACGGGCTTTGTCATTGTTGTACCAACGACCCGTTGGTAAATGCGAGACGACTCTAAAGCGAAGACCTTTTTCTGCACATAGAGTTTGATAAACACTCTTGATACTGCCGATAATCGACTCAATTGGGAAAGGCTTATTTTCAAACTCAACATGCCCTTGTTCAATTTTTGAGTAATCTAAAATCTCATTGAGTAATGTCATCATGTGATCACCTGAATCATAAAGTGTTCTCAGGTGCTTACGCTGCTCATCGGTAAGTGGTGTTTTTAACAGTATCTGGGCAGTTCCTAGTACACCGTTCATTGGTGTGCGAATCTCGTGGGACAATGTGGCTAAGAATGCCGTTTTAGCGTTTGTCGAAGCCTGAGCTTTTATTCTCTCCTGCTCTAAATAGATCGTCTTTTCATTGAACTTCTCGATAAGCTGTCCGATTTCGTCATCGCTATCGTAGTCAATATCTATGATCCCACCAGTTTTCGAGTCATCAATCTTAGCGGCAATGCGAACAATTGGTTCAACAATATAGCGATTCAGTAAGTAGTAACCGACCAAGACACACAAGAGCAAAAATGGAATGATCCTCCCCTCAACGCTCATCACTTGTTCAAACACTTGATCGGCGACTTTAGCTTTTGCGTTGACAACTTCCATGCGCCAGTCGAACTCTCCGAAATCAAGCTCGCTGACATAAATTTCGTCCGTCAGTTGAAAGTTGTGTTCAATAATCACGTTTGAGTCAGCATCGCGAACCACTACCCCCAAAGAATGCTGGTTCGTGTGCTCTCGAATAAACTGAAAAAGTGCATCTAGTGATAGGTCTACCGTTACAACTCCAGCGAATCGACCGTTTTGGTAGTACGGAGAAGACGCGGTAATCATCTGGACCTGAGTAAAGGTATCGATGTAAACCGTAGACCAACTAACAGAACCTACCGGAGCATCGGCGGCAGCGACATACCAGGGTTCATTATCATAACCGCCAGATTCGGGGTTATTGTAGGAGTGAATTTGGTCAATACCACTATCACTGTTTTTATTGAAGAATAGACTTTTATATCTCCATTGTTCTGCTTTGAGTTCGGGTTTAGGCCATACTCCACCACTAACAAGCATCTTGTCACTCAATTGAAGAATATGTGGAATTATTGTGTTGAGAGATTGAATATTTTCAGTCCCTTGGGCTAGCCCTACTAAGCTGCTCAATACACCTGTAGAACTGAGGAGGGGCTCTTTGATCTCAAGAGCCAGGAGTTGGGTACGTAACTCTAGGTTTTGCTCTAGCTTTTGTCTAACCGGTGGCTCAACAACCAAATAGGCGACAGAACCGATAGTGGCGATAAAGAAGCACAGGTAAAGTGTTAGGGCGAGAATGCTTTTTTTTCTAAGTGATGAGCGAATTTCCATAGATGTGTGAATCATTCCCTAATATCGATTTATCACTAATTGATTGGTAAGATGAGCGCAATCAACCAGCCCATTAACAAATGGTATTCTATTTTGAAACTACAAGACATCCTTTCTCTCCCAGAACTTGACGGTAAACTACTAAACCTAGCAAAAACTCAAGGCTTTGTAACAGCGATGGCTGCAGCGCCAAACGTATTAATGCCTCAAGAGTGGTTGCCATTCTTATGGGGTGGAGAAGAAACAGCGCCATTTACTGACGGTGAGCAACTAGAGCAATACATTGACGAGATTGTACAAATGTGGAACCAAACTCGTCCCGCTCTCCTAGAAGGCACTTGGCAGTGGCCTGCAGGGTGCGCGCTAGATGAGCAAGACATTGTAACAAGTCAGGCTCGCGATTTCTGTGAAGGTGTATTACAAGGCTGGCAACTTGCGCGTGATGACTGGGAAACGTTGATGCCTGAGGATAGCGAAGATAATGCCCTACTCGGTGGTGTTTTACTTTCTCTTACTATGCTTTACGACCCAGAAACAACCATTGAAACATTGGCCGAACAAGGTATGGAAGGCTTAGAGCAGTTTGAAGAGATCTTCAATGCAATGCCAGTGATGTTATGTGGTCTTACCCAGCGCGGTGTTGCATTAGCTGAAGAACAATAGACGCAACGCTGTCGACCATCAAGATTGAACGGCTGAATAGACAAAAAGCTCTCCAAATGGAGAGCTTTTTTGATCATGTTAAAATTACATGTGGAATATACCGCGCCATATCTTGAGTCACTAAGCTACTGTCTTCCCTAATCGAAATACCGGCAGCTCTATCATTGACCAACCAACTGCCAATTAACGTATGGTTTTGCCCAAACTTAGGTAGTGGATGGTATTGTTGGACGATATTAAATTTAGATTCATAAGGCCCTGACGTTTTAACAAAACGTTTTCCATCGATGACGATCTCGATGTTCGCGCCCTCTCGAGAAAATAGTGGCTTGATGACATAATCTCTCATAGTGTTCGCTTTTGAATCGTTAGCAAAATAAGCGGGCAAAAGGTTCGGGTGGTTAGGAAAGCGCTCCCACAATAACGGTAAAAGTGCTTTATTGGATAGAATCGACTTCCACATCGGTTCTAACCAGTTTACGTTCGCAGTCGCGAAGTACTTCGCATATTCCTCTTCAAACATAAACTCCCAAGGGTAAAGCTTAAACATCCAACGAATCGCTCTGTCGTCAGCATCCACAAACAGACCATCTTCCGTCACTCCAATATCTTCGACATGCACGAATGCCGTTGCTAACCCTGCCTCTCGCGCGCAATCCTCTAAATACTGGACAGTCCCTTTATCTTCTTCAGTGTACTTGCAGCAGCTAAAGTGAAGTGTTTGTCCTGGTTGGTATTTTGCTATTTCGGCAAAGCGCTCGATCAAAAAGTCTTGAAGAATATTGAATTGATCCGCGCTCTGGTGAACTCGACCTTTATTTACAACATCTTCTAGCCACACCCACTGCCAAAAGCCAGTTTCAAACAAGCTGGTTGGCGTATCCGCATTGTTTTCCAGTAATTTTGCTGGCGAGGTCCCGTTGTACGCGAAATCCAGCCGCGAATAAAGCGAAGGTTCGCTTCGTCTCCATGAAGAAGCGACCTGCTCCCACATAGATTCAGGGATCGCACATTGCGTCAGCAACCGCTCACTCCGAACGACTTCATCCACAATAGCCAGGCACATCTGATGCAGCTCTTCAGTGGGCGCTTCTATATCGCGCTCAATTTGCTCCAGCGTGAATTGATAGTAAGCACTCTCATCCCAATACGGTTGGTCATACATGGTATGGAAACCAAAACCAAACTGGCGTGCTAATTCACGCCAGTTTTCGCGCTCTTGTATTTCTCGTCGAAACATAGTGCTTTTTAACCGCCTCGACTGACCGATACCGCTTTACCAAACCCGCCTCGAGACATCGCCCTGCCAATGGTGCCGCCACCACCACGTTTATTAAGGCTATTCGTCGCAACTTTGGTCGGCTGATTTCGGTAGGAGCCAAAGAATTGTCCTGCTCCATTATAGAATTTGGATTTATAACGGTACATCGGCTCTGAGTAATAGCTCTTGTTATAACCTTTCAACCCGCTTAATGAGCGACTGTAAAAAAAACCGCCAAAGTTAGGTACATAAGCTCGGGAACTGGAACTGTAGTAACAATCATCCTCGTAGAAATCATTCTCGCATTCGAACTCGCTGCGGTAGCGAGGGGCATTTTGTTCGGCACGAGCTAAAGCTTCTTGGTATGCAGTGTCACACTGTTCACTAAACTCAGGCGAGTTAGATTTACACTCATCAGCATCAGAAAAAATGTACCCTTCTGTTTTTGACTCGTACGTAGCAAAGAAGAAAATACCACCAAAGGCAGCAAAGGGAAGGATTTTCCCAAGCTTTAAGCTTTTATCCATGGAAGAACGTTTAACGTTAGAACTCCGCTTCATCGTTCCTCCTAGTAAGTCATGCAAGCGGCATTCAATACGCCGACCGAAACAGAAACTGCGGCTAATACAATACCGGCTGGCAGTTCATCTTTTTCGATACGCTCTGCCACTTTCGGAAGTAAAATAAAGCGTACAATTGCAAATGCGATAATTTGAGCAAGCATTGCGACAACGCCCCAAACCATAAAATCGACGATATTGACTGAGTTTTTTGCCGCCCCCGAAATCGCGAGACAGTAACCAAGGAATGCCCCACTTAGCGCAATCGCTGCTGCTGTATTTTGTTTTTCTTTAATCAGATGCCACTCATCGTATGGCGTCAACTTGACGTAGATAAACTTAAACGCCAATACAAAAATAATAGAAACAGAGAAATAGAGTAAAAAGTTTGGGAAGCCTGCTAACAGGCCGGCAATCATGTACATTATTGTTCCTTGTTCATTTCTTTCCAGGCAAAATCTTCAATACGTTCATCTGCAATGTAAAACAGCTTGGTACTCGCGGGTACTTCAGCATCTAAATCTGGGTTGAGTTGAATACCATCGCCAATATCAAAAGCAATCAGCGTGGCATGATGGCGTCTTTTGAGAAAAACGAAAAGATTCTCAATAGTGGTGGCAGACTGCCCCTCAGGATAAATAACTGAGTATTGCGTCATACCTCGTGTTGAAGCCAAAAGCTCCTGATGAAGCGCACTTGAGCCCGGGTCAACCGCCGCTTTTGCCAACATTTCTGCGCCAACAGCAGGTATGCATTCCGCTTTCGGGCAATGCTGACTTAGAAGTCGGCCTAGCGCTTCATCTTTAAAGTAAGCGACCAAATGAGCGGAAGGGTTTACAGATGCGCAGTACAGAGCGGCTGACAAGGTAATGTCGTCCGAGAGATTATCCACAATAATGCAAGCGGCTTCGGCAATATTGGCGTTTTTCATTTCTTGCGAATCGGTATAACTGGTCACTTTGATAAAACTGATTTCGCCAGGTAACGGGTTCTCTATTTCTGAACGGCTGCATAAAACAATCGGGCGCTTTCCCTCTTCTTCATGTTGTAACATGCGAATAAGGTGCATCGTTCTCGATCCATTCCAGCCCAACAATACAATATGGTTTTCCACTCTTACTCTCCGTTTTCCTAAAATACCCGCTCGCCAATAGTCCATCGCTGCTCCAGCGACACGCCCCAATAATGCGGCGAATAAGCTCAAACCGCCGGGGATTACAAATAGTACGACAACCCATTTACCCAAATCTGTTACTGGAGAATGGTCGCCATAACCCACCGTACTCGCCGTAACCATGAGGTAATAGATAAAGTTAGCGAAACTGTCTGTTAATGCTGTTTCACCAGCGAGAACCAGCAGCCACCATGAAAGGCTCACATATAAGCCACTAAAGATGAGAAGGCTTCGGTTGCTCAATTTAAAAAGGTGGGAACTAAGCCACTTTTTAACTACTAACCACACCGCCATAAATTCATGACCTCGATATTCATTGATTGCATCAATAGTAACTCATTGATAGTAAGACACAAAAAAACCAGCCATATTCGGCTGGTTTTTGAGATTTACTTTCAGTTACGCCTACTTTTTAAGCATTACCTTTCACTTGCATATTTAGCTGCTCAGCAAAATCTAGCATGCGGTTAAGCGGTATAAGGGATTTAACACGCAGCTCTTCGTCAACAAAAATCTCGTGCTCTTCACCACCTTCACTAAGCGCTTTCTCAATTGCTCTCAAACCGTTCATTGCCATCCAAGGACAGTGTGCACAGCTGCGACATGTTGCGCCTGCACCTGCGGTTGGCGCTTCGATAAGTTCTTTCTCTGGCACAAGTTGCTGCATTTTAAAGAAAATGCCTTTGTCTGTCGCAACGATCATTTGTTTGTGAGGAAGCTCTTTCGCTGCTTTGATCAGCTGACTCGTTGATCCAACGGCATCGGCAAGTTCTACGACGCTTGCTGGTGACTCAGGGTGAACCAAAATAGCCGCATCTGGATACACGCTCTTCATTTTTCGTAGCGCATCAGCAGAGAACTCATCATGAACCACACACTCACCCTGCCAAAGCAGCATATCTGCGCCAGTTTTGTTAGCGATGTACGATCCTAGGTGACGGTCTGGTCCCCAAATAATTGGCTTATCTTCAGCGTCTAAGTGTTCCACGATTTCAAGCGCAATGCTCGATGTAACGACCCAGTCGGCACGGGCTTTAACCGCTGCTGAAGTATTTGCGTAAACTACAACCGTATGATCAGGGTGAGCATCACAAAACTCGCTGAACTTATCCGCAGGACAGCCAAGGTCAAGCGAACATTCCGCTTCCAACGTTGGCATTAGAATGCGCTTTTCTGGTGTCAGAATTTTGGCCGACTCGCCCATAAAGCGAACACCACCAATAATCAATGTACTTGCAGGGTGACGATTACCAAACTTCGCCATTTCCAACGAGTCACCAACAAACCCGCCAGTGTCTTCAGCTAGGGCTTGAATCTCAGGGTCGGTATAGTAGTGCGCGATAAGTACCGCATCTTTTTCTTTGAGCAACTTTTTAATACGCTCAATGTAAGATGCTTTTTCTTCTTCGCTTAATGGAACTGGTTTCGGTGGGAATGGGTAAACAGTGTCGATTTTATCTAATATATGGCTCATTGCTCTTGCTCTACGCAACTTCCTTTAATCCGAGTATTGTAACCTCGTTAATTTTCAAAAACCAACTTGTCGCGGGGATTTCTAGCGGTCTAGCCGTATATCTTTGTTACAGGTAGCATTTCCGAGTAGCGAAATTCGGTGCAACATAAGGTCAGAGGCTCTGCATCATTGCTATCGACTTAGCCGTTCTGCACCAACAGAAAATGGAAAAGAAAAAGGAAGCCGAAGCTTCCTTTTCAAAACATAACGTCTTACAGCTTAGAGCTGGCAAGTTTTGCAGATGCACTACCTGGGTATTCATCAACCACTTGTTGGTAGTACTTTTTCGCTTGAGCTGCATTGTTATTACGCTCAGCGATTTCGCCTAACTTAAGCAACGCATCGGCTCGCTTATTGGAGTCTTTATAAGACACCACAGCGGCAAAACTTTTCACTGCATCCTCATCCTGCTTTTTAGCGAAGTACAACTGACCTAACCAGTAGTGAGAATTCGCTGAATATGTAGAATCAGGATAATCTTTCTGGAACTGCTGGAACGCTGCAATTGCACCAGTGTAATCACGCTTTTTGAGAATGAGGTCAACTGCATTCTGATATGCCGTTTGCTCATCAACATTTGGAGTGTACTGGCCACCTGTTTTCACAGGTTGTGCTTCTTGTGCAGGTGTGGATTTTATCTCTCCACGAACACGATCCAGCTCGACAAACAACTCACGTTGACGTTGCAACATTTGTTTCATTTCGTAGCTATTTCGCTCTAATTGACCACGCAATTCACTGATCTCTTGTGACATTTGGTCAATTTGCTGTTGCATTTGGAGCTGAACGCGATTGCGATTTTGTAGCAAACGTTCTAGACGCTCTACTTCCGTTTCAGATGAACGGCTCTTAGAGGCGGATGATGTGCTGTTGAGATCGGATACTGGAGCTGGTGCAGCGAACGCAAAGTTCGCTGCACTTGCCAGTAACGTAAGCGCAACAGCGCGCTTAGTGTTACTGAACATGAGGATTACCTCGAATTAGTATACTAGAACCGCGCGACGGTTCTTAGCGTAAACTTCATCTGATTGACCTAGAAGAAGTGGCTTCTCTTCACCGTAGCTAACGATTGAGATTTGGTCAGCTTGAACACCTAGTGCTTGTAGGTAGTTCGCTACTGCTTGTGCACGACGCTCACCTAGAGCAATGTTGTACTCAGGTGTACCGCGCTCATCAGCGTGACCTTCGATAGTTACGTTAAGTGCTGGGTTCTTGCTTAGGTAAGAAGCGTGAGCCGCTAGCATCTCTTCGTAATCTGCTGCAATTGTTGAGTTGTCAAAAGCAAAGTAGATTGTTTGAGTTTCACGTAGCGCTTGCTCTTTTAGCTCTTGCTCTGTCAACTGACCGCTTTGATCAATTGGCGTAGCTACTGTTGTTTCCACTGCGCCATTGTTGTTTGTTGCTGCACCAGTGTTAGAAGCAGCGTCGTCGCTTGAACTACACGCTGTAACAGCCATTACAGGAAGCGCGATTAGTAGCCCTTTTAGAACCTTGTTCAGTTGCATCTTATTTTCCTTTATTAATCAAACTTATTACTACAAAAACGGTGACCATGCAGGCGCTCGAACACGCCCATTTGTTGCCGGTAATCTAGCTTTGAATCGACCATCAATTGACACCATCGATAGTACGTTTTTCTTGTTGTAAATCGAGCTATACACAACCATGCCACCGTTTGGGGCAATACTAGGAGACTCATCAAGCAAGGTCTTAGTTAAGACTTGAAGAGCACCAGTTTCCAAATCTTGTTTCGCCAAATTAAATCCTGCGTTGCTGCGGTTCACCATAACTAGGAATCGCCCATCAGGAGTAATCTGACCACCCAAATTTTGGCTGCCTTGCCAAGTCAAACGGTCAATAGAACCGCTGCCCAAATTTACTTGATAAATCTGTGGTTTACCACCCCTATCCGATGTGAAAATCAACGATTTTCCATCCGGATGCCAGAACGGTTCCGTATTATTTGATCTGCCACGCGTAATTTGCGTCAGCTTACGAGTGTTAAGGTCAAACGTATAAACATGAAGCGAGCCTGTTTTAGAAAGAACAATCGCTAACTTATTGCCATCTGGCGAAAATCTTGGCGCACCATTGTGACGTGGGTATGAAGTAATTTTCTCACGTTCACCGGTGTAGATGTTCATGATGAAGATTTCTGCTTGGCCATTTTGGAAGCTAACATATGCAAGCTTTTTACCATCGGGTGACCACGCTGGTGACATTAATGGTTGCTTAGAGCGTAAAACCAGACGCTCATTGTAGCCATCGTAATCAGCGACTCGAAGTTGGTAAGGGAAACGGTCTTTATCGTTCACTACCACATATGCGATACGAGTCATGAAAGCGCCACGGTCGCCAGTTAACTGTTCATACACCAAATCAGAGATACGGTGAGCGTACTCACGCATACGAGGCCCTTGAACAGTGGCTACTTTATTGAACAGCACATGATCTTTTGACAGAACCAATTCACCGTCACTACCAAGCGCCTTACTCTTCCCACCTGTTAACTGACCACGCACAATATCAACAAGTTGATAGTTGATAACGTAGTCACCTTGGTCGTTTTGCTTGATTGAACCAGTCAATAGCGCATCCACACCTAAATTGGTCCAAGCATCAAAATTAACTTCTGATTCACTGAACGGTGTTTGTGGCATTTTGCTCGTTGGAACTGGGCTGAATTTACCACTACGTTGTAAATCCGAGGCGATAACAGCAGAAACATCCGTTGGAAGCGCTTGTGTGCCCTCCCACTTAAACGGAACAACAGCAATTGGTCGTGCTGAATCAATACCATCGGTAATGACCAACTCTAATGCGGCATTCGCCACATTTGTCATACTGCTAAACAGTACAAACATTCCTAGTAAAAGGCGTCTAATCACGTCTTATTCCTTTTAGTCCAAAGCAACAGTTATGTTGATGTCTTTTAGTCTTTCATTGACCGCTGATTCTGAAGATTTAGGGAACGTCCCTACCTGAGCTATTGCTCGCTTCGCCGCAGCACATACTCGAGTATCGCCACTCAAAACGGTAACACCAGAGACCATCATATCAGTTCCTGTCGGAATCAATTTGATGTTTACCCTACACTCCTTTCCCAGCAAGTAGTCATCCTTAATCAGCTTTTGCTGAATATTTTGAGTATAGATGGATGACATACGAGAAAGTTCGTCGTCAATAAATTGATTGCGCGCAGCACTGTTTTTACTGACCTCATCCTCGAGACCCGCAAAAATATCATCTAACGCGGCTTCTTGAGCTTTACGCTCACGCTCGGCACGCTCAGCTGCTTCTCTCGCTTTACGCTCTCGCTCCGCCGCCTCTTTTGCCGCTTTCTCTTTTGCGATGCGCTCTTGTTCAGCTTTTTCAGCAGCTTCACGCTCACGACGTGCTTTTTCTTCCGCTTCTTTTGCTGCTTTTTCACGAGCTAAACGTTCTTGCTCAGCTTTTGCTATAGCCGCTTCTTTTGCTAAACGCTCCTGCTCAGCTTTACGCACGGCTTCTTCTTTTTCCTTGCGCTCTTTTTCTAGCTTAGCAGCTCGCTCTTTTTCTTTGCGAACACGTTCTTCTTCCTGCTTGCGCTCTTGCTCTTTTTTCTTACGTGCAGCTTCTGCTTCTCGCGCCGCTTGAGCATCTTTCGCTTGCTGCTCTTTCAACTTGCGAATTTGCTCTTCTTCAGCTTTGCGGTTTTTTTCTAGCTGCTCTGCTTCGCGTCTCAGTTTATCAAGACGCTCTTGTTCTTTTTTCGCTGCCTTTTCGCGTTGCTGGCGAATTTCTTTCGCTTGTTGCTGCACAAGTTTTGGATCGATGACAACAGCTTGAACCATTTGCCCTGTAGGCTCTGGTTTAGACATGTTGAAGTCCGTCCCCCAAAGCAGGGCTGCAACTAGAATTGCATGCAAACCAACCGATATTGCTATCGGTTTGGCGTATTGGTTGGGTTTCTTCTTGTGATCTTTCATAGATAATTGATGTCTATTCCCTGATATCGGTCATTAGACCTACCTTAGGGATACCAGCTCGACTTAGTTCATCCAGCAATAGAACAACATCGGCATATGGAGTTGCCGCGTCGCCACCTACCGCAACTGGTGAATCTGGCTTAACCTCTCGCTCCGCTTTCACTCGCACAATAACATCTTGCAACGACAAACCTCGCTGAACTTCTTCATCATTTACGCTTAGGCCTAAATTACCCTCGCTATCAATTTCGATGATAATAAAGCTACTGTCAGTCTCGCCAGCAAGGTCTTGCATAGATTCTGCGGTCGATGTTTTCGGAAGATCAACGTCGACGCCTTGAGTCACAAATGGAGCGGTCGCCATAAAAATGATCAACAGTACGAGCATTACGTCGATATACGGAACAACGTTGATCTCCGCTGTCATTTTTCGCTTTTTAGGTTGATAACCCGCCATGCTTTATTCCTTATCCGCGCTGTCTCGGCCAGCCATCGCTTGACGATGAAGGATGCTGTGGAATTCTTCAGAAAATGTTGCGTAAGTGTGCTCTAGTTTACTCACTTTATTGCTTAGGCGGTTGTACGCCATTACTGCCGGAATAGCCGCAAATAGACCCATCGCTGTCGCGATAAGTGCTTCGGCGATACCCGGTGCAACCATAGACAGCGTAGCTTGCTTTACTTCACCCAGCGCAATAAAGGCGTGCATGATGCCCCAAACGGTACCAAATAGGCCGATATAAGGGCTTATAGAGCCGACTGTTGCCAAAAACGGTAAGCTTGTTTCTAGCTCATCTACTTCACGAGAAACAGCAACGCGCATTGCGCGGCCAGTGCCTTCCATGATGTAAGCTGGTGAATTTGCGTTGCTCTTACGTAGGCGAGCAAACTCTGTAAAACCTGCGTAGAAGATTTCTTCTGTGCCTTCAATTTCGTCTTTACGCGCTTTTACTTTTTGGTAAAGCTGAGAAAGATCAGTACCCGACCAAAATTTGTCTTCAAACTGCTCTGCATTTTTTGATGCTTGAGAAAGCACTTTGCTGCGCTTGATGATCATTGCCCATGACACAATTGACATGCCAAGCAACGTCAGCATCACAAGCTTTACCAACAGACTGGCCTGAAGAAAGAGATCTAAAATGGAAATATCAGCAGTCACTATTTGTTAGCTCCGAATTTATAAAGGTTGGAATAGCTATTGGTTTCATTTTCTTATTATCGATACATGCTACCTTAACCGAGGCCTTGCACAATATCTTGCCTTGATCATTGACCAACTCTTGACAGAATTGCAGAGAAGCACGTTTTATTTCTGACACTCGGGTTACGACTGTCAGATGCTCGTCCAGCCTAGCCCCTTGGTTGAAATCGATATCCATGTGTCGGACAACAAAGCCGATATTTTGTTCCAGTAACACATGTTGAGAAATGCCTTTAGCACGTAACATCTCTGTCCGTGCGCGCTCAAAGAATTTTAGATAATTAGAATGATATACAACACCGCCTGCATCAGTGTCTTCATAGTACACGGTGATCGGCCAGTGAAAGAGATTTGATGTGCCTTGCAAGGGAGTACCAATATATTCAATTCTTTAAAGTAATTACTATAACTGAAGCGACAGCAATTGGTACCGAGCTAAGGAAATATTTTTGAAATTTGTAGAAAAAATAAAAGCTAGGCGAGATACCTAGCTTTTATTCGATGATTTAGTAACCGACTTTATTACAGCATATTTCAGCCTAAATGAAATAAAGTGCCGTTAGATAAATTAAGATAGCTAACGAGAAATAAGGACTAAACAAAACTTGCCAGTACCAGTTTCTTGGCTTGAAGCCCACCCCATACACCATGCTTGAACATACAGACCAAATCAGTGCTGGTGCGATGATTGAGTTAAAACCACCAATTGCTTGATGGTAAGCTTCAGGGTCCCACATCACCAATCCTACGTGCATAAAGCCAAGGATGAGAGATAAGACTCGTAGCAGAGTCTTATCCATTGGTGCGTGAAGTTTCGCTACCTTATCAGCGAGGTTACTCACTGTCTTTATCCATCATTTCTGAGTGCTCTAGCCAAAGAGCGTTGATGATACCGAATGCACAAGCAAGTAGTACACCTAGAATCCATGCGAAATACCACATAGTAAATGCTCCTTAGTAAAGTGAGTTTTTGTTGTCTTCAATGTACTGGTCATCAAGGCGACCAAACATCTTGTAGTAAGTCCAAGATGTGTAACCAAGGATGATTGGCACCATAACAAACGCAACGCCTGTCATTAGGTTCAGAGTCAGCTCAGATGACGTTGCATCCCACATTGTTAAGCTGTGGCTTGGCATTAAGTCTGAAGGCATGATGAATGGGAACATCGCAAAACCTGCAGTAAAGATAACACCAGCAACACCCAAGCTTGAAGTAATGAACGAAATCGCACATTTTTCAAGACGAGATGCCAATACAGCGAGAAGCGGCATTGCAACACCTAATACAGGAGCAGCCCATAGTAGTGGGTAGTTTTCAAAGTTCTTCATCCACGCACCAGCTTCACGGATAACCTCTTTGTTTAGAGGGTTAGAAGCTGCGTTAGTGTCGATACCGCCAACAATGACGTAGCCATCGATATTTTGGATCCAGAAACCAGCCGCTACAAACGCAGCAACCGTCAGTAAACCAGCCAACTGAGCAACGTTGCGCGCACGCACATGCACTTCGCCTGTTGTTTTCATTTGTAGCCAAGTAGAACCTTGCATCAAAATCATGAACAAGCTTACTAGACCACACAACAGTGCAAATGGGTTTAGTAGACCAAAGAATGAGCCATGGTATGTTGGCATCAAGAACTCACTCAATTGGAATGGTACACCTTGTAGAAGGTTGCCAAACGCTACACCAAAGGTGATTGGCGGAACAAAACCACTGATTGAGATACAGATATCCCAGGTATTGCGCCATTTTGGATCTTCGATTTTAGAGCGGTAGTCTAGGCCCAGAGGACGAAGCCATAGCGCTGCTAGTGTCAAAATCATCGCTAAGTAGAAGCCTGAAAATGACGTTGCGTAAACCAAAGGCCAAGCTGCGAACAGTGCACCACCAGCAGTGATAAGCCAAACTTGGTTACCATCCCAGTGAGGAGCAATTGAGTTAATCATGACACGGCGTTGCGTGTCGTTTTTACCGATGATAGGTACAAGCGCGCCTACACCCATATCGAAGCCGTCTGTTACTGCAAAACCAACTAGTAGAACACCGATTAGTACCCACCAGATGAGTCGCAAGATTTCGTAATCAAACATCTTGTTATCTCCTTACCTTACGCTTCTACTTGGCGACTAACTTTGTCTTCAACAGAGTCAGCATTTTGCTCGAAGTGGTAGCGACCCGTTTTCAGGCTACTTGGGCCTTTACGAGCGAATTTCAACATTAGGTAAACTTCTGCAATCAGGAATACCGTGTATAGCGCCAGAATTGCGAAGAGTGAAGTCCAGATTTCACCTGCAGTTAGCGCAGAAGCTGCAACATGCACTGGTAGAATTTCACCTACAGCCCAAGGCTGACGGCCGTACTCAGCGACGAACCAACCCGCTTCAATTGCAATCCAAGGTAGTGGAATGCTAAATAGTGCAGCTTTTAGAATCCATTGTTTCTGCTCAATCTTCTGACGACACGTTTGGATAAACGCCGCACCAAAGACAAACAACATGATGAAGCCACAAGCAACCATGATACGGAATGACCAGAATAGCGGCCATACTGTTGGGATTGAGTCGTCCGCAGCAGCTTGGATTTGCTCTTCTGTTGCATCAACAACATTGTCTGTGTAGCGTTTTAGAAGTAGACCGTAACCTAGGTCACCTTTCACTTCATCAAACGCAGTCATGTTTTCTTCTGACTTATCGCCCGCACGAAGCTTCTCTAGAAGTTCATAAGCGTACATGCCGTCACGAATACGATCGACGTGTTCATCACGTAAATCACGAAGACCTGTTACTTGCTCATCAAAAGAACGTGTCGCGATAATACCCATTACGTAAGGGATCTTAATTGCGTAATCGGTATGCATCGTTTCCTGGTTAGGAACACCAAATAACGTAAATGCGGCAGGTGCAGGTTCAGTGTGCCACTCTGCTTCAATTGCAGCGAGTTTCACTTTTTGAACTTCACCAAGCTCGTAGCCAGATTCGTCACCAAGAACGATGGTAGATAAGATAGCTGCAATACCGAAAGAAGCAGCAATAGCAAACGAACGACGAGCAAACGCAATGTCACGACCTTTTAATAGGTAGTATGAACTGATGCCTAGAATAAACATTGCGCCACAAGTGTAACCAGAAGCAACCGTATGCACGAACTTAACCTGAGCAACTGGGTTTAGTACAACCTCAGAGAAGCTCACCATTTCCATTCGCATGGTTTCGAAGTTGAAATCTGCGCCTACTGGGTTTTGCATCCAGCCGTTTGCGATAAGAATCCAAAGAGCAGAGAAGTTAGAGCCTAGTGCAACAAGCCAGGTAACCGCTAAGTGTTGGCGTTTAGATAGACGATCCCACCCGAAGAAGAATAGACCAACAAAAGTTGACTCCAGGAAGAATGCGACAAGTGCTTCGATCGCTAGCGGTGCACCGAAGATATCACCTACATAGTGGGAGTAGTAAGACCAGTTCGTACCAAACTGGAACTCCATGGTAAGGCCTGTCGCCACACCAAGTGCAAAGTTAATACCGAATAGCTTACCCCAGAACTTGGTCATGTCCTTATAGATTTGCTTGTTCGTCATTACGTACATCGATTCCATAATGGCCAGAAGGAAGGCCATACCAAGGGTCAATGGTACGAATAGGAAGTGATACATCGCTGTCAGTGCAAACTGCAACCGCGATAGATCAACTACGTCAATCATGGTAACTCCTATGTGTCGGCTGAATGACACTCTCTACATATTGCAATCCATATTCAGGTGTTATTTACACTTGAAAAATGTTGAATTATCACAACTCATTGTTGCAAAAATGTGCTTCATTGGTTAGTTAATTGTTAAGCATCAGCTAATATAGCTGGGGCTAATATTACTTGTAAAAACAGATTGTTTCAAAAGGTTTATAGCCGTAACGCGCTTTGATATACATCAATGTTTATGCGCGGAATTTGAACAAAAATCCATCACATTGATCTAGATCAACCAGTATTGGATACGGATGTTAAGAGAGAGTAATCAGGAGAGAAATTAACCAGTTGCAAGCAAACATCGAGTTAACAATCAATGCTTTTTACTTACTAAACCAGTATGAGAAAAAATTCAAAAAATGTGAGTTTGGTCAACTTTAATGAAGCGCTGGGCAACAAAGGCCCAGCGAGGGAATCTTATTTTTCAATTCCGAAATGCAAATACGCACGATCTGTCGCGATTCTTCCACGCGGGGTGCGTTGTAAATAACCTTGCTGAATAAGATAAGGTTCAAGAACGTCTTCAATTGTGTCCTTTTCTTCACCTATCGCCGCTGCCATGTTGTCGAGCCCGACCGGACCACCACCAAATTTTTCCATAATCGCGAGTAGTAGCTTACGGTCCATGTAATCGAAGCCTTCGGCGTCCACATCAAGCATATTCAACGCCTTATCGGCAACATCGGCACAAATGTGACCATTGCCTTTTACTTCCGCATAATCACGAACACGGCGTAGCAAACGGTTAGCAATACGTGGTGTGCCACGCGCACGTCTTGCCACTTCCAATGCACCTTCAGGTTCCATTGATAAACCTAAACAATCCGCGCTTCGCTGCACGATATCTTGGAGGTCTTTTATCTTATAAAACTCAAGGCGCTGAGTAATACCAAAGCGGTCGCGCAATGGTGACGTTAAAGAGCCCGCTCGGGTCGTCGCACCAATTAACGTAAACGGTGGTAAATCGATCTTAATAGAACGAGCGGCCGGACCTTCACCGATCATAATATCCAGTTGATAATCTTCCATCGCCGGATATAGCACCTCTTCAACCATCGGACTCAAGCGGTGAATCTCATCGATGAACAACACATCGTTTTCTTCAAGGTTGGTTAACAGCGCGGCCAAATCGCCTGCTTTCTCAAGTACAGGGCCTGAAGTAGTGCGAATGTTCACTTCCATTTCATTGGCAACGATATTCGCAAGTGTGGTTTTACCCAAACCTGGGGGACCAAAAATCAAAAGGTGATCAAGTGCTTCGCTACGTAACTGAGCAGCTTTAATGAAGATCTCCATTTGGTCACGGACATGGTCCTGACCTTGGTAATCCGCTAATTTTTTTGGCCGAATAGCACGATCAATGACATCTTCATCACGAAAGGCAGGGTTTTCTGGCGCGATTAAACGATCGGCTTCAATCATCTTTTTACCTTGAAAAATGGTTACCTGAGAGAATAATGCCGCTCGTTTAACAGCAAGTGGCATATTTCTATATCTCGTCATCCTGTACAGCGACGAAGGTGCGTAATACAGGATCTTCTATCCGAGCGATTTATGGTCAAATTGTTTCATTAACCGCTCAGCGTGCTGCTATTAGATCCCCAGTCTCGCCAGGCTCGCTGGAATGACACAAAAAACATCGTTAAGCGATTGGCATTAACCTTAGAGAATGAGTTATCTTGAACAAATGTTCACTGTGCAATCAGCGTTACACCATTGATTTTAGAGCTTCACGGATCATTTGCTCACTGCTCATGTCCGGTTTAGCGATCTGAGATACCACTTTCGACGCTTGAGTCGGCTTGTAACCTAGAGCTAGAAGCGCACTGATTGCTTCTTCTTCCGCGTTGTTGGATGTCGCACCAGAATCCGCAGGAGCAGCATCCGTAAATGGTGTAAATAGATCGCCAGCGCCCCACCCTTTCAAGCGGTCTTTCATTTCAACAACCAATCGCTCTGCGGTTTTCTTGCCAACGCCTGGAAGCTTAACCAGCGTAGAAACGTCTTCATGTTCCACACAAGTAACAAATTGCGTTGCTGTCATACCAGAGAGAATACCAAGACCGAGTTTAGGACCAACGCCATTGGCTTTGATCACTTCACGGAAAAGTGCTCGTTCTTTTACTGTGTTGAAACCGTATAGCAATTGCGCATCCTCACGGACAACAAAGTGAGTATAAATAATGGCTTCTTCGCCAACATTTGGCAGTTCGTAAAAACAGCTCATTGGCATCTGGACTTCATAACCAATGCCATTAACTTCAATTAATACTTCAGGTGGTTGTTTTTCAATCAGTATGCCACGAAGACGTCCAATCACTATAAATACTCTTTGGAAATGAATTTGCGACAGGATAATAAAGAACTGGATAGACATCCAGTTAATTTTAACGGTAGCGCCCTTTTCTGGCACTGGTTGCTTTGCCCGCTAACGCAACGAGAGTCTTGTTAGTATTGGCATGACAAATCGCCACACCTAAAGCATCGGCTGCATCCGCTTGAGGCTTGGCGGGCAATTTAAGCATCTGCTGAACCATATGCTGAACTTGCGCTTTGTCCGCGCCACCAGTGCCGACGACAGCTTGCTTAATAAGACGAGCCGCGTATTCAAATACCGGCAACTCCGCATTCACCGCAGCAACAATTGCACTGCCACGAGCTTGGCCAAGTTTTAGCGCTGAATCCGCGTTTTTGGCCATAAACACTTGCTCGATCGCGAAAACGTCCGGTTGAAACTGGGTAATGATTTCCGTGACGCCTGCATAAATCTGTTTAAGCCGACCCGGAAGTTCTTTTTCTGAAGTACGAATGCAGCCACTACCAAGGTATTGCAAGTGGCGTCCATTTTGACGAATGACCCCATAGCCGGTAATGCGCGAACCTGGGTCAATGCCCAAAATAATTGACATGAATGTTCCTAAAAATGAGGCCTAATTCGGCCTCAGTCTTTTTATTATTACTTGCTAACTTCGGAGCAAATACCGCTCCCGACACCTTGAGTTTAATCTAGCGTAGCCGCAACGTCGTCAGAGATATCACCATTGTGATAAACCTCTTGAACGTCGTCCAGATCTTCCAAAGCGTCAATCAAACGAAGTAGTTTTGGCGCAGTATCCGCGTCCAAATCTGCTTTCGTAGATGGGATCAGCGACACCTCAGCGTTCTCTGCCTCAAACCCTGCGGCATCAAGAGCATCTTTTACGAGTCCAAAATCGCCTGGGGCCGTGTAGACATCAATCGAGCCATCTTCTGCCGTTTCAATGTCATCAGCACCACTTTCTAATGCTACTTCCATTACCGCATCCTCATCTAAACCTGGGCCATATGAAATCACGCCTTTCTTGTCGAAAAGATAGTTGACGCTACCATCCGTCCCCAGATTACCGCCTGACTTTGAGAATGCATGGCGTACGCCAGATACCGTACGATTTCGGTTATCCGTCATACATTCGACCATGACCGCCGTACCACCTGGACCATAACCTTCATAGATCACTGTTTCCATGTTGTCGTCGCCTTCACCACCAGCACCTCGGCTGACAGCGCGATTGACAGTGTCACGTGTCATGTTGTTAGACAGTGCTTTATCAATTGCGGCTCGCAAACGTGGGTTATTTTCTGGCTCACCGCCCCCCTCTTTTGCCGCAACAACGATTTCACGGATTAATTTAGTAAAGATTTTGCCGCGCTTCGCATCTTGCGCTGCTTTACGGTGACGAATATTCGCCCATTTACTATGACCAGCCATAATTCACCTTTTAATGTATTTTGACGCTTAATAACAAAACATGTTCTAAAAGCGTTGCTTGGGAAATTGCTTTGGAAGTTTCTTGGGTTTATTTAAACAAAAACTCCCGCAGTTGCGGGAGTTTTCTTCAAATGTTGTGCGCTTATTCTGCGTCTTTTTCTTTCGCTGCAGTTACTGCGATTGCTAGCTCTTCTAGCGCTGCTGGGTTCGCAATACTTGGTGCGTCTGTTAGTAGACACGCAGCTGCTGTTGTTTTAGGGAACGCGATAACATCACGGATGTTCTCTGTACCACATAGCAGCATTACTAGACGGTCTAGACCAAATGCAAGACCAGCATGTGGAGGCGTACCGAATTTCAGCGCATCAAGCAGGAAGCCGAACTTAAGCTGTTGCTCTTCAGGTGTGATGCCTAGAATATCAAATACGGCTTCTTGCATATCTGCGTTGTGGATACGAACAGAGCCGCCGCCCACTTCGTAGCCATTTAGAACCATATCGTAAGCGTTAGAATTTGCCGCAGCAGGGTTTGCTTTTAGCTCTTCTGCAGTCACACCTAGAGGCGATGTGAATGGGTGGTGCATCGCGTGTAGGTTGCCTTCGTCATCTTCTTCGAACATTGGGAAGTCAACAACCCATAGTGGAGCCCATGCAGACTCATCCGTTAGCTCTAGGTCTTTACCTAGTTTCAAACGTAGCGCACCCATTGCTTCTGCAACGATACCCGCTTTATCAGCGCCAAATAGGATAATGTCACCAGATTCCGCTTGAGTACGATCTAGAATGCCGTTGATCACGTCTTCATTTAGGAACTTAGCGACTGGAGATTGGATACCTTCCATGCCCGCTGCACGGTCGTTAACCTTCATCCAAGCTAGACCTTTCGCACCGTAGATGCCAACGAATTCACCGTAGCCATCAATTTGCTTACGAGTCAGAGAAGCGCCACCTGGAACGCGAATAACGGCAACGCGGCCTTTTTCGTCGTTTGCTGGACCTGAGAATACTTTGAACTCAACGTCTTTCACTAGGTCAGCAACGTCTACTAGCTCTAGTGGGTTACGTAGGTCTGGTTTGTCAGAGCCAAAACGACGAATTGCTTCGCTAAATGGCATCACTGGGAAGTCACCGAGGTCTACGTTTAGTAGCTCTTGCCACATATCGCGAACCATTTTCTCCGTCACTTCACGAACTTGATCAGCCGTCATAAATGACGTTTCGATATCGATCTGAGTGAATTCTGGTTGACGGTCAGCACGCAAGTCTTCATCACGGAAACACTTAACGATTTGGTAGTAACGGTCAAAACCAGACATCATTAGAAGCTGTTTGAATAGCTGTGGAGACTGAGGAAGCGCGTAGAAGCTGCCTTTGTGAACACGGCTAGGTACTAGATAGTCACGAGCGCCTTCTGGAGTCGCTTTTGTTAGTACTGGTGTTTCGATGTCTAGGAAGCCGTTGTCATCTAGGAAACGACGAACAAAGCTAGACGCTTTAGCACGTAGCTTTATGCGGTCGCTCATTTCAGGACGACGTAGATCTAGGTAACGGTACTTCAGGCGCTGCTCTTCAGAGTTCTTTTGGTTGAAATCTAGAGGCAGAACATCAGAACGGTTGATGATTTCAAGACCTTTCGCAAGGATCTCGACTTCACCTGTTGCCATGTCTTTGTTTGCTTGGCTCTCTGGGCGAACGCGCACTTCACCCGTTAGTTTGATACAGAATTCATTACGAAGTGTGTTCGCCACTTCATACGCATCCGCCATATCTGGATCAACAACTACCTGAACGATACCTTCGCGATCTCGCATATCAATAAAAATAAGACCGCCTAAATCACGACGACGGTTAACCCAGCCGCAAAGTTCTACAGTTTGTCCTGCAAGGGACTTGTTCAGGTGACCACAGTAATGGGTACGCATAATGAAATTCCCAATCTCTCAAATGTTGTTAACTAAGCTCTGTCAGCCTCATTGCTAAGCAGAGTAAAGATTCTGTTATACGCTGAATGTCCACGAAAATCGACTACTCAACATACAATTACGTGTGTTTTATCATTCACTGGTGCTTTTTAGTACAACAAATGTTCAAAAGCGCACCAAAGCGAAAAAATTGGGGAGGATTATAGCGTGAAATTACCTATTTCAGCAAAACTCTCGTAAAGTATTCACACGAGTAGCAAGCAGTAAAGAATAATGGATAACTTACCTCTTCGACTTGGATTGACGATGTGGTCGCACAACCAATGGCAACAAAGTTTTTACGGCAGCGGGACAAAGCCCGCTGAACGTTTAGAAAGGTATGCGCAAGTGTTTCATACCGTGGAAGGCAACACGACATTTTATGCCACACCGACGCTCAATACAGTGCAAAACTGGAGAGCCGCAACCCACGATGATTTTCGCTTTACTTTCAAACTTCCTAAAGCCATTACTCATGAGCAAATGCTAAGAGGTTGCAGCGAACAACTGATAGACTTCATGAAAGTCATGGAGCCTTTGCATGACCGTGTGGGCCAATGGACAATTCAATTACCAGCCGCATTTGGTCCTGAGCACCTTGATCGACTGAAAAAGTTCTGTGCGAGCTTTCCACCTAACTTCCCTCTCGGTGTTGAGGTTCGCCATATGGCATTTTTCTCCAAAGGCGAAGAAGAGCGAGCACTTAACCAATGGTTAGTAGAGAATAATATTGACCGCATTATTATGGATAGCCGCCCAGTCTTTGCCGCTAAGCCCGACAATGAGGCGATTATTGATGCACAAATGAAAAAACCACGAGTCCCTGTTCACGCCATTGCTACCGCTTCACACCCTTTGATTCGCTTTATTGGTCATCCAGAAGAACAGCAAAACTACGAGTTTTTTAAACCATGGCTCAGCAAGTTGCCACAATGGATTGCCGAAGGTAAGCAGCCATATCTCATGATCCATACCGCAGACAATATAATTGCGCCAGAGTTGGCCGCAAACCTATATAAAGACATACAAAAGCGTATCACGCTCCCTGAGTTAGCGCCTTTCCCAGCTGACGATGGCAACTCGCAGTTACAGATGTTCTAACGCAACACATGACAGAGGCGCGAAATTCCCATAAAATACGCGCCTTTTTTGGTGCCTGACATTTTCAGGCGGCTTGTATGCAGAGACTTAGTTATGAACCCTAAGAGCAATCCAGATACTATTTTTTCGGCTCCAATCGATAAAATTGGGGATTTCACGTTCGATGAACGCGTAGCGGAAGTATTTCCTGACATGATTCAACGATCGGTACCGGGTTACAGCAATATTATTTCTGCAATCGGTATGCTGGCAGAGCGTTTTGTAAAACCTCACTCAAACATCTATGACCTTGGCTGTTCTTTGGGTGCTGCAACATTGTCTATGCGTCGCCATATCAAACAAGAAGGTTGCCAAATCATCGCAGTGGACAACTCTCCTGCGATGGTTGAGCGTTGTAAACTTCACGTCAACGCTTACCGCAGTGACACTCCTGTGGATGTAGTAGAAGCAGACATTCGCAATATCGAAATTGAAAACGCATCCGTTGTGGTATTGAACTTCACACTGCAGTTCCTTTCTCCAGAAGACCGCTATGCTCTACTAGAGAAAATCTACGCGGGTCTGCGTCCGGGCGGTATTTTGATTCTGTCTGAAAAGTTCGTGTTTGAAGATGAAGTGTCGAACGAACTGTTAATTGACCTTCACCATGACTTTAAACGTGCGAATGGTTATAGCGAACTAGAAATCAGCCAAAAGCGCAGCGCGATAGAAAACGTAATGCGCCCAGATTCAAAGAAAGAACATAAAGAGCGTTTCGCTAAAATTGGCTTTTCTAGCTACGATGTTTGGTTCCAATGCTTTAACTTCGGCTCCATGTTCGCGATTAAATAGACTATGCATACAAAGCCTGAACCATACCGATTTCGGCTTTTGTTAATAATTTATACCCATCAACTCAGCGATTAACTAACTATGTTTAACTTTGCAAATTTCTACCAATTGATTGCCCAAGACACTCGTCTTCAACCTTGGCTTAATGTGCTTCCGCAACAGCTAACGGATTGGCAAAATGCAGAGCACGGTGACTTTGGTCGCTGGTTGAAAGCCCTGAACAAAATCCCAGCGGGTAGACCGGACAACATCGACATTGTTGATTCTGTCACGATTTCAAACAATGAGCCCATGCCTCAAGGGGAACTTAAAAAGCTAGAAAGCTTACTTCGTACATTCCATCCTTGGCGCAAAGGCCCATACCACGTACACGGCATCCATATTGATACTGAGTGGCGCAGTGATTGGAAATGGGACCGCGTGCTTCCGCATATTTCACCATTAAAGAATCGCAGCGTACTCGATGTAGGTTGTGGTAACGGCTACCACATGTGGCGCATGCTAGGCGAAGGTGCACGCTTAACTGTCGGTATCGATCCATCTCACCTGTTTCTAATTCAGTTCGAAGCAATTCGTAAACTAATGGGCGATGACCAACGTGCGCACCTATTGCCATTGGGCATTGAACAGCTACCTAAGTTAGAAGCGTTCGATACGGTATTCAGCATGGGCGTGCTTTACCATCGCCGCTCGCCTCTCGATCATTTAGTGCAACTAAAAGATCAATTGGTATCTGGTGGTGAACTCGTATTGGAAACACTCGTGATTGAAGGTGATGAGAATGCAGCACTGGTCCCGACTTCTCGTTACGCGCAAATGCGTAATGTCTATTTCTTCCCTTCAGCAAAAGCCCTAAAAGTGTGGCTAGAATTGGTCGGTTTTGAAGATGTTCGTATCGTTGATGAAAACATCACATCCGTAGATGAACAACGTACCACAGATTGGATGACGCATAACTCTCTACCTGACTACTTAGATCCGAACGACCCAAGCAAAACTGTAGAAGGCTATCCTGCCCCTCGCCGCGCGGTTCTTGTCGCTCGCAAATCATAATTCGCTGAGATTCCTGACATTGTCTTAACTCATTTTACGAGTTAAGACATTACCCTCTTTCCTCGTAATGAGCGAGTTTGTTTTTTGAATCCATTTTTCACGTCAAAATATAAGCACGCTCTAAATAAGGATGCGCTTTTATGTCCTTGATTTTTGGCTTTTCATCACTATTCCTCAAACAATAAGTAATAGAGAAACATTCTTACTTGTGAGGCTTTATCGATATAAGCTAAACTCCTAAAAAATAAACAACTTAATCCAATCCCAAGGTTTTCAATGTTATTACGATTGACCCCGATTGTTGCCATCGCCTTACTATCTGGATGCTCACTAACCAAAGGCGAACAGTACCACCAAGAAACGTTAGCGGCGATTCAAAATTCAGAAGCGAATGTCAATAATCGCATTACCAACCTAGAGCTACAGCTCAGCAACCAATCGGACTATATCGACAGCCTTGAAGAACAAGTCGATAAACTACAGGTTGAACTTCTTACATTTCGCGATGAAGCAATGGCAGAAGTAAAAAAACCGAAAGAGCCGATTATTGTCCAATCTCCCGCTCCTGTGGAACCAACCCCAACTCACGATATTGTCCTTGGCTCTATCGAAAAGGTCACGGTAGAGTCGATTAAGCAAACTTTTGATGCACGTATCGACACTGGTGCCGCGACGTCGTCTTTAAATGCCGTTGATATTGAAGAGTTCGAAAGAAATGGCAAAAAATGGGTCCGATTCCACTTAGCAGACACCAGTAAATCCGAAGAAGAGAAAAGTACTTGGATCGAAGCACCTGTCATTCGCTACGTCAAAATCCGCCAGGTTACCAGTGAAGAGTTAGAACGCCGCGCTGTGGTAGAACTTTGGGTGCGCGTTGGAAAAATTCATGAAAAAGCGCAATTTACGTTGGCAGATCGCTCACATATGAACCATCCTATTTTACTGGGTAGAGAATTTATGCGCGACATAGCACTTGTCGATGTAAGTCGTACCTATATTCAAACGGACGAAGATAAAAAATAATAAGGTAGATTATGACGTCAAAAATACCGTTTTACCTTTCTATCATCTTATTGGTGATTGCGGGCATTGCTCTGAGTGTTTTCAGACATGAAAACTACGGCGTGCCTTGGACGCCAGGCGAAACTCGCCAGGTGTGGGATGTAGAAGCTCGTATTGAGTTCAATGCTAACGGCAACGAAGTAAAAGCGTCACTTGCAGCACCTCATACGCAAAGTGGTTACACACTTATTGGTGAATCTGCTTCCTCATCAGGTTATGGCGTTTCCTACATCAATGACGATTCAGGCCGTCGTGCAGAATGGTCAATTCGCCAAGCTCAAGGGCCACAAACCATATACTACAAAGCCCAGTTTTTAGTAGACCCTCAGGCTAGAGTCACTCCTTTACCGCCAACGGAAGACATTACGCCACCAACGCTATCAGCACCACAAGCAGCAGCGGCAAATGCCCTTATCGAACGTGCGATGAGTCGCTCAGCCGATAATGTGACGTTTACTCGTGAGCTTATCAAAGCGCTTAATGACCCAGATAGCCAAAACTCGTCGCTACTACTGAACGATTTCAGCCGTACTGATGCACTGCATAACATTTTGCTTACCGCAGGTATACAGAGCAAAACCGTCGGTGTTATCGAACTAGAAGATGGTCGTCGACGCCAAACAATTCAGCCAATGGTTCAGGTTTGGTCAGGTAAAGATTGGGTACTGTTTTCGCCAAAATCCGAACAAAAAGCAGTGAAACCCAACTTGTTAGTGTGGGATGAATCTAACGTATCCTTACTTGACCTTGTTGGTGGTAAAAATAGCCAAGTGCATTTCTCGATGATTAAGCAAGAAATGACACCACAACAAGCTACAAACAACAAAATAGAAGCAGATGGATTACTGAATATTTCAATTCATAGCCTACCTTTGGAAGAGCAAGCGATGTTCAAAACCATCATGCTCATCCCTATTGGTGCTCTGATCGTTGTGTTCTTGCGTGTGATTATCGGCCTGAAAACATCCGGTACCTTCATGCCTGTGTTGATTGCCGTTGCTTTTGTTCAAACTCAACTATTAACGGGTATTGTCGGTTTCTTGCTAATTGTAGGTACAGGCCTGATTATTCGAAGCTATTTGTCTAGGTTGAACTTATTGCTGGTAGCAAGGATATCTGCGGTCATTATTACCGTTATTATGATCATCTCGGTGTTCACCGTTGTTGCGTTTAAAATGGGCTTAACAGAAGGCCTAACAATTACCTTCTTCCCTATGATCATCTTGTCTTGGACGATTGAACGTATGTCAATCCTATGGGAAGAAGAAGGTGCGAAGGAAGTTGCTCTGCAAGGTGGTGGTTCATTGCTGACAGCGGTATTAGTTTACCTTGCAATGACGAACTCATACATTCAACACTTAACCTTTAACTTCATTGGTCTACAGTTGATTGTTCTGGCCGGTATTCTATTACTAGGTACTTACACAGGTTACCGCCTCACTGAGCTACGACGCTTCAAACCACTAGCGGAGGACTAAACGATGTTCGAAAGTTTTACTTCGCCGTCTAAGCTTCGCCATAAAGGCATTATGGGGATGAACAAGCGTAACCACAGCTATATTGGCCGTTACAATGATCGTTCTAAATACCCACTTGTCGATGACAAGCTAAAGACCAAAATTATTGCACAGGCAGCAGGAGCAACAGTTCCTGCCCTGATCGGTGTCATTCACAACCAAGCTGAAGTTAAGACTATCCACAAAATGGTTGAGAACTGGCCTGGTTTTGTAATCAAACCTGCACAAGGTAGTGGCGGTAAAGGCATTCTGGTTGTTACGTCTCACAAAAACGGGGTATATACCAAACCCTCCGGCTCTACAATTGGTAGGGATGAGGTCGAGCGTCACATTAGTAATGCGCTTGCTGGCCTTTTCTCTCTTGGTGGTAAAAATGACGTTGCTGTGGTTGAAAACTTAATCAAGTTTGATGACTGTTTTGATGGCTTCAGTTATGAAGGCGTACCAGATGTTCGGATCATCGTATTTAAAGGTTATCCAGTTATGGCGATGATGCGCTGTTCTACAGCGGCTTCCGACGGCAAAGCAAACCTTCACCAAGGTGCCGTAGGAGTAGGCATTGACATCGCGACAGGTAAAGCCGTCAGAGCGGTGCAGTTCGATCATCCAGTGACTCATCACCCTGATACAGGTAAAGACCTTTCGACCCTTCAAGTACCGCATTGGGAGCGCTTGCTGGAGCTTGCGTCAAGTGCCTGGGAAATGACAGGTTTGGGATACATGGGTACGGATATGGTGCTGGATAAAGATGAAGGACCTATGGTTTTAGAGCTTAACGCTCGCCCTGGTCTGGCAATCCAAATCGCTAATGGTGCAGGCTTGCTTCCTCGTTTGAAACACATAGAGAGCCTTGGCACACCTGCTGAGTATCCAAAACCGATTGAACGCGTCGCTTACGCGGCAGAGCAGTTCGGTGTGAAGCCGTTGTTCTAACCCTCCGACATAATGTTCATTATTACTCGCCAGTAATTGTCATGATTACTGGCGTTTTTGTTCCCGCATCCAAAAACCTTGCAGTTGCTCTCCTTATTAAACACATCCTTCTCATATATAAGTTGAATCAATGATCGAGCTAACAAAATCAACATAGATCGTTTCTTTTCTACTTTGCCTTTTGAGTATGATGAGAGCTCCCCTTACTCAACTTGAGAGGTTGGGAAATGCTAATAAAACAAACAAACAATGATGAACCAGAGCTTGAAGAACAAGAGAGCTTAGACCAACACCTACAACGCTTGTCTGAGCTTTCTGTCCAAGCACTTGAAGAGCTTGCTGAAATGATCGAAGTCAGGGACGATATTCCAGAGGAATAAACGTCGCTTCCTCATTAAGTTCCGTTAATAAGCCGAGACTGCCGTCCTACAGTCTCGGCTTATCTTATGTATTTCGAAGCCTGCCTCGTAAACAGATACAAAAACGCCCGCATTCATTGCGGGCGTTTTGTTAGATTCGAAGTTTACGATTCAAACTCTTCAATCATCTCTTGTGCTTCGGTCTTAGGCTTATCCGTTTGACCAAAACCGCGCAGACCCACTACGTGTACGTGTTCGTGGTCTTTAAACACCTTACGCACCAGTTTGTAGGTCGTACCTTTCTCTGGGCTGATGTTTTCTGGTGCCGCGATAAGAAGCTGCATATCCAGACGGTCACACAATTCGAACAATGTCGCGATCGATTTCGCATCCAGACGCGCTGCTTCATCTAAGAACAGCAGACGACAAGGCACAATGTCTTTACTGCGCAGGCGGCGTGATTCTTCTTCCCAGCTTTGAACAACCATCAGTAGGATTGACTGACCAGTACCGATCGCCTCACCTGTTGATAGCGCGCCAGACTCAGCCTGTAGCCAACCATCTGTACCACGGTTCACTTCTACACTTAGCTCTAGGTAGTTACGGTAATCCAGTAGCTCTTCACCCAAAACCTGAGGAGAACGTTGACCCATATCGATATGTGGGTTCACACGTTGGAACAGCTTCGCCATTGCTTCGGAGAAAGTAAAGCGAGTCGATTCAAACAGGTCTTTGTGCTGCTCTTGTTGTGTCGCTAGACCGTTCAGTAGCACTTCGTGACTTTCGCGGATCTTCACGTTTAGACGTACGCCCTTCACCTGACCAAACGAAATGTTCGACAAGCCTTGATTCAGCATACGAATACGGTTTTGCTCACGCTGAATCGTCTTCTTGATGATGCTCGCTACCGACTCAGAGCTGATCGCTAGACGGTTTTCACGTTGCGTTAGCTCTTCCGTTAGACGCGCCAGCTCGACTTCCATCTCTTCGATTGCTTCAACTGGGTCATCAGTACGGATGATATCCTGACGAATACGCTCACGAAGGTGTTGGTATACAGCAATATAGAACAGAACTTTACGCTCTGGGCGAGCGTTGTCTTCTGATAAACGCAGCGCATCACGCAGGTCGTCATTGTTCGCAACCGCTAGACGCAGCGCACCCAGTGATTTATCCGACATCGAACGCAGTTCATCCGCTGACATGTAAGCCAGTTCACGCTTGTGTAGACGACGTTCAACATCGTTCTCGCGCGCCAGACGAAGTACAGAGCACCAGCCAGCTTTCGCTGCAACCACAAAGGTACGTAGCTCAACGTATTCTTTCTGAACTTTCTTCAGACGTTTCGCCAAGCCTTTCATCTCTAGTTCAGTAGAGGTGATTGTGCGCTCGTATTCGCTCTTACGGCTACGAGACGTGTGTAGACGCTCATGCAATTCATCACGACGACGCATTGCACGTTCTTCAGCACCTTCGTCCGCGTTCACGCCAAACTCTTGAAGTTCTTGTTTGAACTCTTGAACCGTTTCCAGTTTCGCTTGGTGTGAACTCTTCAATGACGCCAATACTTGGTTGTATTGGTTCATTTGGCCTTGCGACTGTTTCAACTCTTCACGAGAGCGTGTACGCATTTGTTCAGCTTGAACCAGTTTTGCTTTTAGCTGCTCGCTCAGTTCGCTGCTCTTGTTCAGTAGGTCTACTGAATCTGAGTAAGCGAAGTAGTGGCGACGCTCAACGAGATCTGAGAGTGCAAAGATTTGCTTCTTAAGATCTTGTAGCTGTTCGTCTGCCGCTTTGTATTCTGCTTCTAGCGCGTCGAATTGCTCTGGGTCAGCATCAAGCGCAGACGCAATATTCTCTAATTGCGCGACGGCTTTTGCATGGTTGCTTAAGAAGTTCTTCGCCTCTGCAAGCTGAGCGATTTTCTCTTCTAGCTCATCAAAACGCGCTTGCAATGACTCATCTTCAACAAGCACCATGTGTGACGCTAGCTTGTCCAGAGAAGACAACGCTTGCTTGCTGGTTTGAAGCTGAGAACGTTGTTGTTGCTCTTTCGCATCCAGATCCGCCAACACGCGAGCAATTTGGTTACGCTTATCACGAATAGTTGCCAGTGCTTGTTCTGGATCGGCGTCAAAAGCAACCTGAATGTGGTTAGACACAAATAGGTTAAACGCTTGGTACAAGCGCTGCATTTTCTGAGAATCAAACGCCGCTTTTGCGTGTTTCTCTACCACTTCTTCTCGTTCGTTACGCAGCAACTCTAGACGCTGCTCACGTGCCGCACGGCCAAACAATGGGATCTCAGGCAAGCGAGAGTAACGCATTTGGCGATCGTTCATACGAACGCAAACCGCGCCCTCTAACTCTTCTGCATCGAACGAGCTGTCATCAAAGGCATCGATGTCACCTTCAATGATGTACAAGTCTTCTGGACAGTCGTCTAGCTCTACCAGTTTCTCTTCGATGCCTGACAAGTCAGAAACAACGATAGCGTGACGAGCCGGACCGTACATCGCACTGAAATAAGGCGCGTCATCAATCGTGATGTCATCGTAGATCTCAGACAGCAATACACCGCCCAGCGTATCTGCCAAACCTTTCAGGCGAGGGTCATTTGAACCACCAGGAGAAGCAAGACGCTCAATCTCAGCGTCTAGCTGGCTACGGCGCTCAGCAAGCTTATCTTTAGCTAAAGACAGCTCCCTTTCTTGTTCAAGGACAACTTGCATGTGGTTCATTACCGCATGGCGATCCTCAAGCTCTTCACCGCTCTGCTCTCTCAGTTTCTCTAGCGCATCGTTCGCCGCAATCCAAGCTGGTGCTATCGCTTCAAGCTTACTGATTTCTGCCACCGCGTTTTGCTCTAGACGGCGCTGTTCACCACGCTGATCACGAACTTCTTCTTGAGCTATCTCTAGTGATTCGATTTGCGTCGCATGACGTTCACGTTCTTGTTCAAACGTAACCTCATCGGTTAGTTCAACGTGATATTGCTTTTTGTATTCAGCAACCAGTTCACGTGCTTGACGCTGCTGGTTAAGGCTGCGTTCGAGATCACGGTGTTGTGCTCGCCATTGCTGTTCGTTTTGTGCGATTTGTTGTGACTCACGCGCTTTCGCAATTGCGGTTTTCGCATGTTCAGACGCGTCTTTGCGCTCAACTTGACCAACAATGCTTTGTACCAGTTTAAGCGCGGTTTCAAACTGCTCTGCCGCTGCAGAAGACATGTCCAGTTTGTGCTTAACCGATAGCAACGCATTGGTGCTTTCTGACTCTTTGTTCTTAAGCTCAGAGACAAGCGCTTGAGCCGATTCCGCCGTTAGGCTGTCATCGCCAAGTAGTTGCTTCGCTTTCTCCAGCGCTTGAACTGCTTGTTGATATTGAAGGGCGCGAGTTTGCTGAACGTCAAGAGCTTGCTGGTAATCAGCAAGTTGCGTCTTAAGGCTATCCACCTCTTCTTCTGCAACGGTAGCTTGCTCTTCAGCCATCATCACGCGTTCTTGCGCTTCTTCGACTACCATCATTTGTTCTTCAAGACGCTCGCTCAGCTCTTCAAGATCTTCTTGGTAGCGTTCGATCTTCTCTTGCTGACGCAGCGCGTTTTGCACCAGTTGCAAGTGATCAGAAGCCGCTTGGTAGTCTTGCTCTAAAGAAGATTCTGACTCGATCAGCAGTTCCAGCTCTTCTTGAACGCGATTAAGCAGATTGTTTTGCTCAATCAAGGTCTCGCGAGAACCAAATAACTCTGAACGCAAAGACAATGTCTGTTCTAGTTTTTTACGACGCTCGTTAGCATGGCGCATATAGTCCGCTGCCACGTAGTTAGTCGACTCTGTGATCAAGTGTTTGAACAAGTCACGGTCTGCTTGCGTAGTTTTGATCGCTTCTAGCGTCATGCGGTTTTCACGCAGCGCCGATTCCATATCTTGGAACGCTTTCTTCACGCCGCCGTTTTGTGGCAGAAGGTAGTCACGTAGCGAACGGGTAATCGCACTTGAGATACCACCGTAAAGCGATGCTTCGATCAGGCGGTAGAATTTAGAACGGTCACCAGAGTTACGCAGTTTCTTCGGAATCACACCGAATTCAAACATTTGCGCGTGGTAATCCACGATCGAAGAGAAGGCTTTAAATTGAACACCTTCAAATTCTGCGATCGATTCTTTTACTTCATTGATTTGACGTACACGAGCTTGAGTCGCAGATACGCTTTCAACCAAGATATCCGTTGGTTTCACATGGCTTGGAAGACCTTGGATCACAAACGGTTTGATGTCTACTTTCTTATCACGACCCGCAACTTGCTGTAGTTTTACTGCAAACAATAGGCGTTGGTTACGTGAGTTCACCACGTCTAGCGCCGCATAACATGCGCCCGGCTGTAGCTTACCGTACAAACCTTTGTCGCGAGACGATTGGCTGCTGCCTGCTTCTGTCGTGTTACGGAAGTGCAGTAGCGTTTGGTCAGGAATCAATGCGGTGATGAACGCCGCCATTGTGGTTGATTTACCTGCACCGTTACCACCTGATAGCGTGGTGACCAGACCATCGATGTCAAACGTACGGGCAAAGAAGCCGTTCCAGTTGACCATGGTCAGCGATTGATATTTACCGCGTTCAATCATGCTCATGCTTCACCCTCTTCTGTTGTTTCTTCTTGGGCTTGGTCGTCTTGATCTTCTTCAGACAATAAGCTGCCTTGGCTTGGCTCTTTGGTGTGCACTACTGCTTCACCATCACGGATCAGACGCAGCTGCGCTTCACGCATGTCATCGCCAATACGTACATCGGCACCAAAGCGGAATACCGCTTCACTGATGCTGAACTTACCGGTTTCACCGATGTTGATGATCATGCCTAGGCGACGCAAACGACGAAGTGACGTACGTACTTTTTCAAACAGCTTTTCTTTATCAAGGTCAGAACCAGTCGCACGGTTCGTCACTAGCTTCATCAGCTTGTTTTCGTCTGCTAGAGCAAGCAGTTCGTCGTACAGCTCTTGGTTAGTAAAGATGCCTTCGTGCGCAAGACGCTCTGGGCTTAGGTAAAGGAAACACAGTACCTTCCCCACCAGCATATCCAGTTCAGAAAGAACACTACGGCCAATCAGAGACGTTGAACGAGGACGAAGGTAGAAGAAACCTTCTGGCGCTTTCACCAATTCGGTGTTGTAGCGTTGGTAGAAAGAAGAAAGCTCAAGTTCGAAATCCGACAGCAACGCGTGGTTGTCTAGATCTTCACTTGAGATATGACGCCCTGCTCGAAGCATGCTGTCTAGCGCTGGGAACAGAGGGTTAGAAATTGCTTTTGCCAGATTCTCTGACATGTATTCATTAGTATCGGTCGATGACATTCGCTTGTACCTTTGCCCCAAATTCGTTGATTGCTTTCCAGTCTGGTTGAATCGCTTGGTAATCCGATTCTGAATACCCTAGACGTACAGCTTGATCGACGATAATGCGAGCTAAATCAAAATGATGAGTGTAAGGGTGCTGTGCAAGGTAATCTCGCAGTACCACACTCAAATCGATTGGTGTGCCTTGATCTTTATGCGCTTTTAGCATGTCACCAATTCGTTCAGACAACTCATCATTGACTTGTTGAAACTCTTCGTATTCTACTTCCATCGGAACTTGACCCGTGACCTCGTCATCACGCAGTACTAGGGCCTCATCACGAAGGTCAGAAAGCCTCTCCGCATCTGCATAAGTCAGATACCAAGGCGCATCGAAGTAATCTTTGACGGATTGACGCAGACGCGAGCTAAACGCACGGTTCTTATCCATATCGATTGCAGTACGAATAAACTTGTGCACGTGTCGGTCGTAACCAATCCAAAGGTCGATCGCTTGCTGGCCCCAGCTTGTGATTCGGTCCAGCTTCATTTGCAGACCAAACAAGGCTTCTTCGATAAACTCCAGCTCAGGGTCACCGTAAACAATTTCTTGAATATCGAGGATCTGAGTTTGCAGTTCATCACTGGCGGCTTGCAGCGTATCTTGAAGTTCACGCAACGTGCTTGATGTTTCTGACAGAAGTGCTTCACAGTTGTTGATCGCTTCGCGCCAGTCTTTGTTAAGCAGGTCAGCAATCTGTTGTTTCACTGACTGTTGCTGCTCATCCATAACACGTTGGTTGAGGTCAATTTGATCGAAGATTTCGCCTACAGAATATTTTAAAACACCGTATACGTTTTTCTTCCAGTGACCCGGTGTGCCACCTTTTTGTGCTGCCTCAATCGCTTTCGCCATTTCATCCGCTACCATGGATAGCTGGATAGATAGACGCAGTTTTGAGAACTCACGATGACGCACGTAGTAGTCGGTTATTCCTATCGCTAATGGCGACAAGCGGTAAATGCTCGCTCCGTCAGTAATTTCACTGACAAAACGGCTCATAAGACGCTGCTTAACCATCTCGTTGATCGCATTGTTCGCACGAAAAGCGGAGGCTTCGCCGGTCTCATCAAATAGTCGAGTGACGATGGCAAATGCATCATGCAGTTCACCTTCACCCAGTTCTTCATCGAACCTTTCATTACTCAGTACGGCAATGGCTATCAAAAATGCCAATCGCTCTGTGGTCAGGTTCAACGAGAAATCGTGCTGCTTAACCCAGCCAACCAGCTCATCGATTGGTTGCTCTGCAGCATTGAGAGTCATCTCACTCATTGTTATTCCTGTTTATCGTTCTTTTTAGCCCACACATGAATGTAGCGGCCTAATGAGAGGTATGGCTCTTGTCGACAAAGTTGTTTTTCTAGCGCCAACACATCTTCAAACTCGTAATCACCCATGTATTCCATATTGCCTATGTAATCACTAAATGAGCGAATACCAGATTTGCCACAAATATTAAAACCTGAATTTTCTATCCACTGGTAGACTTCTTCAGGTTTTAAGCCTTTTTGCGGCTGTAGTTTAAATCTTTTTCGGTGAGGCATGCCGTCTAATATATGAGGAATGTTGCCACAAACCACGTTTTTATAGACTAAACCGTGGTGGTTGTAGAACATGACTGATGCGATGCCTCCCGGTTTTACTTGTTCTAGAACTGTTTCAAGTGCGGCCTTAGGATCAACCAGCCACTCCATCACAGCGTGGAACATAACCAGATCGACCTGTACATCCATATGTTCACCGATGGATTGGACAGGCGAATGAATCAGGCGATACTGCTCAAGCAAACCGTTTTTTTCAATATCCTGCTTAGCCAACTGCAGCATTTCCGAAGATAGATCACATAAAGCGATTCGATGTCCGAGCTTAGCAAGCTTTTGCGACATTTGTGCCAAACCACCACCAGCGTCTAACACTTCTAGGGGTTGCTGGTCAGCATCTAATTCACTTAGAATCTGTAGAAAATCTTCCCACACAATGATTTGGCGGATCTCCCCTTTATCGGAGCCGTAAATATTTTTTGCAAATTTGTGGGCGATATCGTCGAAATTGCGGTCTTCTGTCACTTCTGCTGAGTTATCATAACGGATTGTGCCGCTATTCTGGCACAAGGAAAGCAGGAATAAAGAGGGATACCCTCATTTTTATTATCAATTGATGTTTTTTCGGACTATTTATGTATGTTTGAGCTGAAAAAAGTAGTGTCAGCCATGCTTATGCCCCTTCCGGCATTGCTGCTGATAGGCTTGTTGGGTCTTGCTCTCATTAGTTTTACTACAAAACGTAAAACTGGCTGCTTCGTTGTTCTATTCTCTTTTGTTGGCATTTTTCTTGTTGCCTTCCAACCTGTTTCAACCAAGCTTCTTATGCCGTTAGAGCGAGAGCATAAAGCCTTTTTGCCAGTTTCTGGCACCATCGACTACGTGATGGTTTTAGGGAATGGTCATGTTATCGATGACGAAATTCCACCCACCTCGCAGTTAAGCCGTGCAGCATTAATGCGCTTAACTGAGGGCATTCGTATTTTAAGAATGTATCCAGGCGCGAAATTAATCTTATCCGGCTATGCTGGCGGATCTGAAATTAGCCACGCGCGAATGATGGCGAACGTTGCCCTCGCCTTAGGTGTAGCAAAATCCGATATCATTTTATTAGAGGATGCAAAGGATACGTGGGAAGAGGCACGTCAAGCGGCTGCATTCGTTCAGCAAAAGGAGATTGTGTTAGTCACCTCTGCAAGCCACATGAGCCGTGCATTGTATGAGTTCAACGCAGCAGGCATTAAACCAATCCCAGCTCCGACCAACTTCTTAGCTATTAGCGAAATCAGTCAACCTTGGGATAAATACTCACCTAAAGCGCGTTACTTAGAACAAACAGAGCTTTATTGGCATGAGTACTTGGGCAGTATTTGGCAAAGGTTGCGTGATACTGTCGGACAAACACCAATGGTTGAAGCAAACTAGTATTATCTTGAAGCCACAAAAAAGGAGAGCCGAAGCTCTCCTTTTTCTTTTTACGATTGAGTTATGCTCAAACTAGTCACCAGCAAACATATAGCCTTCGCCGTGTACCGTTACAAAAATCTGTGGGTTCTTAGGATCGAACTCCATTTTTGCGCGCATACGTCGAATAAGAACATCAATGGTGCGGTCATTCGGCGCATCCACTCGATGGCTGATCATGTTCAAAATACGCTCACGACTTAACACCTGGTTAGGATAAGACGATAATGCCACCAAAAGTTCATACTCTGCTTTAGTTAGTTTTACTGGCTCACCGTTGCGGCTAAGTGCGCGACGTTGAATGTCGAATGTCCACTCCCCAAAGCGCACAATGTGCTCTTCACTGGTTTCATTCGCTTTCGAGCTGCCACTGCGCGCTGCTGAAATACGCCACAGCAAGTTTTTAACGCGAACTAACAGCTCTCTCAGTTCAAAAGGTTTTGTCACATAATCGTCAGCACCCATTTCTAGGCCTACGATTTTATCAATGCTATCCGTGCGTCCTGTTACTAATATGATACCAATATCCGATTGGCTACGTAACTCACGAGTAAGCATCAGGCCGTCTTCACCAGGCAGGTTAATATCCAGCATGATCAGGTCTACATCGCCCGCTTGCAAAACTTCACGCATTTCTGCGCCACTCTCTGCTTCGCTGACTTGGTAGCCCTCATTTTGGAAATATCCCGCAAGCTTACTACGAGTTACAACATCATCTTCTACGACTAATACGTGATAGCTCATTTACACCACTTTTCTGTCTTCTTATTATCCAAGACGTATTCTATTCATAACTAGTAACATTTCTAGTCATAGATACATTAAAACGCAAGATTTAGCGTTTTTATTGATTCAAAACAAGCTTGCCCATTGCTATTAATAAACGGTCATTTTTGACCATAAAACATAACAATTATAGTTACTGCTATTCATTTTAATTGATTACACTTAGGGGATATCCCTAATTGACTTTGTGATGCATGACTTGAAGCATCATTCAGGAGCCCAAAATGCAAGAAGTGAAAGCTTTTAATGAAAAACGCGCTGAAATTTACTGGTGGTTTTCTAGCTTGTTCGCAAAAGAACTAACAGAGAAAGAATTGGAAGCCTATCACAGTGTTGAAATTCGCAGTTTTCTCGCAGGTTTAGGTGAAAATGAGTCGCTAAAACCAGCCGTTGATAGCCTAGTTGATGCATTGAATCGGTTACAAGATCGTGAAGATGCACAACTAGAGCTTGCAGCTGACTTTTGTGAACTGTTTTTGAAGACAGAAAAATACGGCGCTCTTCCTTACGCATCCATGTACATTGGTGAATCAGGTTTACTGAATGACAAGCCAGCTGAGGAAATGGAAAAGTTGATGGCTGAATTTGGCGTTCAAGTAGACGAAAACCTAAAGGAACCTGCGGATCACTTAGCCGTTGAGCTCGACTTTCTCGGGAACATGATTATCCGCTCAAACGAGCTTGAACAAGAAAAACACATGGAAGAAGCCTTCGTTAAACAAAACGACTTTATCCAGCAACAATTGATGTCTTGGTTACCTCAGTTTTCAGACAAATGTAAAAAATTCGACGAATTTGGATTTTACTCGAGTGTCGCGAAACTATTAGTTGCATTTTGTAAACTAGACAGCGCCTACCTTCTTGGTGAATAATTGCCGCCTATTTTTAGGGAGCCTGCCTATCGGGCTTCCTGTATGCCTGAAAGTGACCAATTGTAAGTAACTTGGGTATAATATTCGTTTGCCTTAACTTAGCGCAAAGACGCTTGGTTATTTAGCAGTCAAAATGTGACTTCAAATACACAAATCTCTTGCTGAAAACATTGCTAGTCAGTCCACATAGGGCTAAAATGTGAGCGCAAACGATTAAATATGATTTATATGTAAACCGCTGAAATATAGCGGTTTTTGTGTTTTCTTAACAGGTTGATGGCAATTTCTCATCAGATAGAAAAAAGATAAAATTCATCGACCGATGCTGCTACGCACCCTTTTGTCGCACTTGGATCAACCGCTGCCGAGACACTTAGCGCCAATTTTAGATTGCTAGGTGTGAAACCATTAGAGCATCAGGTACATCCAATACGACATATTTCAGTAGCTCGATACAGGACACCATTTATGGCCACGATAAAAGACGTTGCTCGCTTAGCCGGCGTTTCCACTACGACAGTTTCGCACGTTATCAATAAAACGCGTTTCGTTGCAGAAGCAACGCAAGAAAAAGTAATGAAAGCCGTTGACGAGCTGAATTACGCGCCAAGTGCCGTTGCACGCAGCCTAAAATGCAACTCAACTCGTACGATTGGCATGTTAGTAACTCAATCAACTAACCTATTTTTCTCAGAAGTGATTGATGGCGTTGAGAGCTACTGTTACCGCCAAGGCTATACTCTGATTTTATGTAACACAGGCGGGATTTACGAAAAACAACGCGATTACATTCGTATGCTGGCTGAAAAGCGCGTTGATGGCATCCTTGTGATGTGTTCTGACTTAACCGAAGAACTAAAAGAGATGCTTGACCGTCATGCGGACATTCCTAAAGTGGTCATGGATTGGGGCCCAGAGAGCTCACAAGCAGACAAGATCATGGATAACTCAGAAGAAGGTGGCTACATTGCAACCAAACATCTGATTGACAATGGTCATACGGATATCGCTTGTCTAAGCGGTCATTTTGAAAAGCTTGCTTGCCAAGAGCGCATTGCAGGTTTCCGTCGCGCAATGAGCGAAGCGAACCTAGCTGTAAATGAAGACTGGATCCTTGAAGGTAACTTTGAATGTGATACGGCCGTATTAGTTGCAGATAAAATTACCGCAATGGACAAGCGCCCGACGGCGGTATTCTGTTTTAACGACACAATGGCTCTAGGCCTAATGAGCCGCTTGCAACAAAACGGGATCAAAATTCCTGAAGATATTTCAGTGATCGGCTACGACAACATCGAGCTTGCGGAATACTTCTCTCCACCGCTAACGACTATCCACCAACCTAAACGTCGTGTTGGTAAAAATGCATTCGAAATTCTACTTGAGCGTATCAAAGATAAAGAACACGAAAAACGAATTTTCGAAATGCAACCTGAGCTTGTAATTCGAAATACTGTGAAAAAAATGAACTAAATTTCACTGTATTTAACCGTGTTAAATAAGCGCTCTACAGGGGCGCTTATTTTTTTGGGAAAATTAAGCATTCTCTAATACTTCACACTGCTCTAATAACAATTGACTAACGTTAACTCCCTGTTTTATATAAATGTAATATATATTAAGAACTCCTTTTCAAAGGCCAATTTGCACCTTTCCATATGCAAAATAGAGCATTCAATCTATCATTTTTATTGAACCAAAATCACACTTTTAACGCTAAACCGTGATGTTAATTCAATATAAGAAGTATGCTCATTGTGTCACGCACAGGGCAAACCATTCGAAAGAGTGGGACGCAAAGCCTCCGGCCTGAACCATATTACGATATGGAAGGTAGCGGGGTTACCGATGGCAAGTGTGTAAGCAATGACTTTACTCTGTAATGACATTGTTTTTACGCATGTTTGCTACTCTCTCGGACCTGACTTTTGGTGGCGTAATATTAATTACACCGAGATAACAAAACATGGATAAACCGATACTCAAAGACTCTATGAAGCTATTTGAGGCACTTGGTAATATCAAGTCGCGCTCAATGTTTGGTGGCTTCGGACTATTCGCTGATGAAACAATGTTTGCACTAGTGGTAAACAATCAGCTTCATATCAGAGCAGACCAAAAAACTTCATCTGACTTCGAGAAACAAGGGCTAAAGCCTTACGTTTATAAAAAACGTGGCTTTCCAGTCGTTACAAAGTACTACGCTATTTCCAGCGATTTATGGGAATCAAGCGAACGCTTAATCGAAGTAGCGAATCAATCATTGAAAAAGGCAAAGCTTGAGAAAGAACAGCAAGCAAGTACAAAGCCTAACCGTTTGAAAGATTTGCCTAACTTACGACTGGCTACCGAGCGCATGCTAAAAAAAGCCGGCATCGAATCCGTAGAGAAGCTTGAAGAGGAAGGTGCGCTTAACGCCTATAAAGCGATAAGAGATACGCACTCTGCAACCGTCAACATTGAGTTGCTATGGGCACTAGAAGGTGCTATTAACGGCACTCATTGGAGTGTGGTACCTCAAGCTCGCCGAGATGAGTTGATGAACGGCCTCCAATAAAAGTCGGCCTAAAAACTATCTTGTAAAACCGCAGTCTAATCTGCGGTTTTTTTGTGAAATTTTTTCGGTTTTCCTACTGTCTTATTACATATATCCCAAATTGGAATCAAAATTATGAATAAGAAACTGATATTAGGTCTCATCCTACTAGCGGCTATCGTCTTTTTAGGTATTAACTTTGGCCAGTATTTAACCTTAGAGAATGCAAAAGCCCAACAAGAAGCACTAACTACATACATCGATCAGAATTTTGTATTCTCGGCTGCGATTTACTTTTTTACCTACATTGCAATTACCGCTTTTTCTATCCCAGGAGCGGCAGTAGTCACCTTACTTGGTGCAGCCTTATTTGGTTTTTGGACAAGCTTGCTACTGGTTTCTTTCGCTAGCACTATGGGGGCAACACTGGCCTTCTTGAGCAGCCGATACTTATTGCGTGACTGGGTACAAAACAAATTCGGAAATAAACTCAACGCAATTAATCAAGGTGTCGAAAAAGACGGAGCTTTTTATCTATTTTCCTTGCGTCTAATCCCTGTATTCCCTTTCTTTCTAATCAACTTACTGATGGGCTTAACACCGATGTCTGTAGGTCGATTTTATCTCACTAGCCAAATAGGTATGCTGCCAGGCACAGCCGTATATCTGAATGCAGGTACTCAATTAGCAACAATTGAAAGCCTATCGGGCATTGTTTCACCCGCAGTATTAGCGTCTTTTGCGCTATTGGGACTATTTCCAATCATCACTAAATGGGTTATGAATAAAGTAAGGCCGACACCAAGTCAGCAAAACTCGTAATTGGTGAAGTGGGTATTTTGATGAAAATATTTATCGCTAAAAACCCAGCAGAAGCACACATTGTATGTGAGCTGCTTAAAGTGGAACAAATTTACTGTGAAGTTCGCGGAGAAGGTATTTTCGGCTTAAAAGGAGAACTGCCGTTTGGTGATGATACCGATCCTTATGTGTGGCTTTTTGACACGGCACAAAAGATGAAAGCTGAAGAAATAGTAAAAGCATATCGAAAACAATCCGATAGGCATGAGTATCAAGATTGGCAATGCCCAAAATGTCATGAAATAAACGAAGGGCAATTTGGTGCATGTTGGCAATGTGGATATCAACTAGGAGAGCTATAGCGGCTCTCCTATTCAGTGGATGCACTCAGTTTTAAGCACATACAGCTTGCTGTTTAATAAACTCGATGGAGTGTTGATTGAAGTCTTCTGGACGCTCTACATTGCATACATGACCACAATTCGGGATTTCTCGTAGAATGCTGAGCTTATGTGCTGCAACCATTTCTTTGACAGGTTTAATAAACATGTAATCCCTGTCGCCCATTAAGTAAAGAGTCGGAATGGGTAACTCTCGATCTTTAAAATATTTCATTAACGGATTTACATCAGCGGCAAGAATAAACCAACGTTTAAATTCTTTTTGGCAAAGCTTCTTGGCTTCGCGAATAAAAAGGTGGCGAGATTCTCGTTGGCTTCTTTGAGGCATAACAATATAAGCGAACAGTTTGTAGAGCCACATGTACGGTAGGATATGCTTACAAAAATTACCTAATTTCACCAATATCTGAGAACGAGTGTTAAGCCTTGTGACAGCACCGCCGAGCACCATCGAACGTACGCGCTCTGATGACAATTCAGCAAGGTTTCGAACAATAATTGTACCAAGCGACATACCGACAAAATGAGCGGATTGGATCTTTAAATGGTCCAACACTTTCAAAATATCTTGGGTAACTTCCGTAAAGGTATAACGGCTAGCAATGAGCTCTTTAAGTAACTGATTTGACTTTCCATGACCTCTTAAATCGATCAGCAATAAGTTAAAGTGTTGCTTGTAAGCTTTAATTTGCTTGAACCAAATAGAAGAGCTACCACCAGCACCGTGCACAAATACAACCCACTCATTACTAGTAGGGTGCAAATAGGTTTTATGAAAAAGTAGCGGCTGGGTCATATTGAGTATCAAAAAGATCGTGCTATTGAGTAAAAAGCCATCCTACCACACTCCCCTTACTCAAGATAATAAAGGCACCTCATTCGGTGCCTTTCGTTACAATTTTAAGTCAAACTAACGCTGAGTGGTAAAGCTGCAAATAAGATTCTGCGGCCTTTTGCCAACAAAAATCTTGTTGCATCGCGTGCAACTGTACTTTATTCACTTCAGGCTCGTTTTGAGCGTAGAGCAACAGTGCCCTTAGCATCGTTAACAACAATGCCTGCGGTGTCGGTTCGAAAAAAACAAACCCCGTTGCTTCAGATGGGTTTACATCATAATCGCTAACGCTGTCCTTTAAGCCACCAACACCGCGTACTATCGGTAATGTCCCATAAGCCATACTATAGATTTGGTTTAAGCCACATGGTTCAAACTCAGAAGGCATCAAGAAGAAATCAGAACCAGCTTCAACGATATGCGCAAGTTCATTGTCATACGCTTCTACAAAGGCAAATTTACTAGAAAACTGCGCGGCAACCTCTCGTAGCTGAGCGGCAAGAATAGGGTCTCCGGTCCCAACGACAACTAGCTGAACATCGTGCTTCAAAAAATCGGCCAAAGCAGGCAACAAGTAATGAACACCTTTCTGCTGGGTCAACCGACAAACCATACCGAACATAGCTACATTTTTTTCGGGCAAATTTAGTCGTTGTTGTAATGCTTTTTTACAAGCTTTCTTCCCTTGCGACATACTTTGCTGGTCGGCGCAGTAATTAACTGGCAAGTAAGTATCCGTTTCCGGGTTCCAAGCACTGTAATCACAACCATTCAAGATGCCGACTAAGTCCTGCGCACGTTGCTGAAACTCCCAAGCCATGCCGTGACTGCCAAGCTCTGTTTTTAGTTCCTCTGCGTACGTAGGGCTAACCGCGTTTATCTTATCTGCATTCATTACACCAGCTTTAAGCATCGTAATATGCGTTGCACTCACCGCAGCATCGGGAACGTTTCTACAATGAAACTCTGGCAAACACTGCACGTCTTCATAACTAAATACGCCTTTAAAGACCGCATTGTGAATTGAAATGACGCTTTTAGTATGAGCAAAAAACGGATCATTGCCATACCTGTGCTTGAGCAAAAATGGAACAAGACCTGTGTGCCAATCGTTCGCGTGTATGATATTAGGTTGAAAGGCGAGCTTGGGTAACATATCGAGACATGCTGCACTAAAAAACGCAAAGCGCTCGCCGTTATCAGTATACGCTTGGTTGTTCTCCGCATACATTGATGGTCGATTGAAATACGGCGGACAATCAATCAGGTAAACAGGATTTTGACCTAACATGAGCCGCAAAACTCGATACTCCGTATGCGGCCATGATGTTAATTCTGTTTCTAATACAACTTCTGCGTCTGCGAGTTTATCAATACTGCTGTACGCAGGGATGGTAATTCTTACGTCTTGCTGTAGGTTTTGAAGGGCTTCCGGTAGTGCCTTGGCAACATCTGCCAAGCCACCACTTTTAATGAGGCCTTCAACCTCAGAAGCTACAAACAGAATAGATAAGTTGTTAGTAGCCAACTCGAGCTCCTTTCGGAATAACAACAATGCCCTCCTCAGACACGTGGAAGTGTTTTTTATCTTCTTGAAGATTCACACCAATCTGAGTACCAGGAGCAATATCGGCATCCTTGTCGACAATCACACGACGTAAAACACAGCCTTCGCCAATTTTTACGTCACCAAGAAGTATACATTCGCTGATATCGCAAGCAGAAGCAATGTTACTGCGAAAACCAAGCACCGACTTTTCGATTCTTGAGCCTCTAACATAGCTGCCATTACACACTAAACTATCGATTATCTGCACACGACCATTATCAGAGTCGGTAAATGTCGCAGGTGGCAATGGTGGGTAGTAGGTATGCAATGGCCATTTACGGTTGTACAGCGAAAATGGTGCATCTTTTTCTAGCAGATCCATATGCGCTTGCCAGTACGCATCAATAGTTCCGACATCACGCCAGTACACCTCTTCTTTTTCGCCACTGATTTTGTTGGTACTGAAGTCATACACGAACACATCACCTCTAGGGAACATCTTTGGAATGATGTCCTTTCCAAAATCATGTGATGAAGCTTCATTATCCGCATCTTCGACCAACTCTGAGAACAGTACCTGAGCTTCAAAAACATAGTTACCCATTGAAACTAAAGCGTAATCAGGGTCACCAGGAATCGACTTCGGATTTGCTGGTTTTTCTTCAAAGCCAATCATACGACCTTCACTATCCACTTCGATAACCCCAAATTGCGACGCCTCTTTTAGTGGCATGCGCAATGCAGATACCGTCAGAGAAGCCTGCTTTTCTGAGTGGAAGTTCAGCATTTGTTTGATATCCATCTTATAGATATGGTCAGAGCCAAAAATACAAACTTGCTCTGGTTCCTCTAATTCCATAAAACGCAGGTTTTGATAGATCGCGTCCGCCGTCCCTTCGTACCAACGTTTACCAGTACGCATTTGAGCGGGAATAGGATCGATAAAGCGGTCTGTAATGCCGTTGATGTTCCACCCCTTTTTTAAGTGATGGAATAAAGATTGAGATTTAAATTGAGTTAGGACGTAAATGCGCATCAGATCCGCATTAACAAAATTGTTTAGAGCAAAATCGATCAATCGATAACTACCACCAAACGGTACCGAAGGTTTACTGCGAGATTCCGTTAAAGGTCTCAAACGAGAGCCTTCACCGCCAGCAAGAATCATTCCCAAAACACCAGCCATTTGTTGTTCTCCATATCGTTATAGCTTGGATTTGGTACTCGCTTGAATGAGTCATACTCGGGGAGTCAAGCGAATACATTTAGCAACCGTCTCTGAGTTTCTGTGAACTCTTACAACACGGATAAAAAAGCTACGGCACTTCCAGTATGCAACGTCCACTCTTTCCTTATTTTTTGACGCAAACAATGCACACAGTTGCACTAATTTTTGTAATAAATTATCTAAGCGGGTTCTAAATTACAATTTTTAATACGCCATTCTGTGTACCATACAGCTCTTGCGTACTCAAGACGATATCTAGATCACACATGGAAAAGCAAACGATTACATTGTGAAAACAATTTACGAACGGATTCACTACACCGCCGATTTTTTAGCCCAATGTATAACAAATATGTGAATGCAAAATGAAAGTTACAACAAATATTTTTTACATAAAAAATACATCAGCGACTACGAAATATTGATGCTGGGATCTTCTCGCGTCAGCAAAACTCAGTCAAAGCAGCAAAGATCTATACGAACAACACAGTGGCCTTTACGCAAAAACAAAACGCAAAAAAGGCAGCGATATCGCTGCCTTTTTACATTACTTAGATCGTACGTTTTTATGCTTTCGCTTTTTTACGCTTATCTGTGACTTCCCACTTACCTTCAACAAAGAGCGCTGTCCAACCAGATGGTTTGCCGTTCTCTTCCGAACGAACGTAGTTCTCTTTTGTTTTGCGACTAAAGCGTACAACTGCAGGACGACCATCAGGATCTTCTTGCGGTGCGGTCGCTAGGTATTTGAACTTCTCAGGTAAACGCTCTTCAAAACGTGCCAGTTCAGCAACCAAAGGAGCACGTGTCTCGCGCGATTTCGGGAAGTTGCTTGCCGCCATAAATAGACCTGAAGCACCATCACGAAGTACGAAATACGCATCTGAGTTTTCACATGGCAACTCGGGGAAATGAACAGGATCTTCTTTCGGGGGCGCGACTTCGCCATTCTTCAAGATCTTACGAGTGTTCTTACACGTTTCGCTCGTACAATCCATGTATTTACCAAAGCGACCGTTCTTAAGCACCATATCAGAGCCACATTTGTCACATTCAACAACTGGACCATCGTAGCCTTTTACTTTGAACTCGCCGTATTCAACAAGGTAGCCTTCACAATTCGGGTTATTACCACAAACATGCATCTTACGCTTGTCATCAATCAGGTATGCGTCCATCGCTGTTTCACAGATCGGACAACGCTTTTTAGCGCGCAGAGCTGCGGTTTCAACGTCTTCTTCTAGAACGTTAATAATACCTTCTTCGTCACCCAAGTTGATGGTTGTCTTACAACGCTCTTTTGGTGGTAACGCGTAACCTGAACAGCCTAAGAACACACCTGTCGAAGCAGTACGGATGCCCATTGGACGGCTACACGTCGGACACTCGATATCCGTCATGACGATGTGATTTAACTTCATACCGCCTTCTGACTCATCTAGCTCCGCTTTTTCAAGATCGCCAGTAAAATCAGCAAAGAAGTTGTCTAACACAGCTTTCCAGTTCACTTCACCTTCAGCGATTTGGTCCAATTTCTGTTCCATACGCGCAGTAAAGTCGTAGTTCATCAAATCGTTAAAGCTGTCATCAAGGCGGTCAGTAACAATTTCACCCATTTTTTCAGCGTAGAAACGGCGCTGATCAACTTTCACGTAGCCACGATCTTGAATCGTAGAAATGATCGATGCGTAAGTCGACGGACGACCAATGCCTCGTTTCTCCAGCTCTTTAACCAGTGCTGCTTCAGTGTAGCGCGCAGGTGGCTTTGTAAAGTGCTGTTTAGGGTCAAGTGACTCTAAGCTTAGCTTATCGCCAAGTTGTACCGCTGGAAGGATTGTATCCTCGTTTTTGCCCATTGGACGCTGTACACGAGTCCAGCCGTCAAATTTAAGGATACGGCCTTTCGCTTTAAGCGTGTATTCTGCCGCTTTTACGCTGATGGTTGTTGAATCGTATTCTGCTGGCGTCATTTGACACGCTACAAACTGATTCCAAATCAAAGCGTAAAGTTTGTGCGCATCAGCATCGACACCTTGCAGGTCTTCCGCCTTAACACCCACATTTGAAGGACGGATCGCTTCGTGCGCTTCCTGTGCCCCTTCTTTGCTACCGTACGTCAATGGTTTCGCTGGTAGGTACTTATCACCAAACTCAGAACCAATAAAGTCACGTACAGCGTCCACAGCCTCGGCACTTAGGTTAGTCGAGTCAGTACGCATATAAGTGATGTAACCGGCCTCATAGAGGCGCTGAGCTAGCATCATGGTCTTTTTCACGCCGTAGCCCAGACGTGTACTTGCTGCCTGTTGAAGCGTAGAGGTGATGTAAGGTGCTGAAGGCTTGCTCTTTGTAGGGCGGTCTTCACGCTTACATACTTCGTAACTTGCATTCTCAAGTACAGACATCGCTGCTTTGGTTTCTGCCTCATTAACTGGCTTAAACGCAGAACCGTCTTTCTGAGCAACAAGCAGTTTAAAGTCCGCTTTGTCTTTCGTTTTCGTATTCGCATGAATGTCCCAGAATTCTTCTGGTACAAACGCGTTAATCTCACGCTCACGCTCAACTAACAATTTCACCGCAACAGACTGCACTCGACCAGCAGATAAGCCACGAGCCACTTTTTTCCAAAGTAGAGGTGAAACCATAAAACCAACGACACGGTCCATGAAGCGACGTGCTTGTTGGGCATTTACACCATCCATGTTCAGCTCACCAGGTGTCTGGAAAGCTTGTTGGATCGCGTTTTTCGTAATTTCGTTAAAAACTACACGTTTGTATCGCTCTTCATCGCCACCGATGATCTCACGAAGGTGCCATGCGATTGCTTCCCCTTCGCGGTCCAAATCGGTTGCGAGATAAACGCAATCTGCGTCTTTGGCGAGTTTTTGTAGTTCGTTGACAACTTTTTCTTTGCCTGGAAGGATTTGGTAATTCGCTTCCCAGTCATGATATGGGTTAATCCCCATCTTTTTGATCAACGCTTTGCGGTCTTTCTCTTTTTTAACGCGCGCTTTCTCTTCCGGACTCATCCCTTTAGTTGAGATGGCTGCGGCTTTTTTCTCACCAGTGCTTTGACCGGCCGTAGGCAGATCACGCACATGACCAACACTAGACTTAACAATAAAGTCTTTACCAAGGTACTTATTTATCGTCTTTGCCTTGGCTGGTGACTCCACTATAACGAGTGATTTACCCATAACTGACTCTAACGTCCTTCATAATAATGCGGGTAGAAACCTTGTTTAAAGGCCACCCGCATAATGTTCTATTTCATTGCTTCTTTTTTTACTATTGTGCGAGATGAAAAGAAGATCAACTGCTTTTTTGAAATTCAGATCCGATTGGTTGACAATTCATCGTCTTTATACTTCAAAGAGACAGGGTTCTGAAAGGTATTGAGCGGCATATCTAAACAGGCAAACTTAGCATCCGCTAATCCAATGCAATAAATTTTGTTACCCATCACAAAATAGTTTGGTTCAATGCTCTGCCATCTTCCTCCGCATCATGCTTATACTCTAAAAATTGATCTGTTTAGTCTTACTGAACGATTGACTGAATTAATCATGCAAACCCATTTTAGTTGTAGGTATACTCAGCGTTCTTAACTGAATAGGATGGTAGAAAGAATATGTCTGATAGAACGTTTATCGAAGAGTTCGACCTTCTTTTGATCGCTAACCAAATCATCCAAGAGCACGATGATTACATCGAGGGGATGCGAGCAACAAGCGTAGAAGAAAAAGAAGGTGTTTTAGTTTTTAAAGGTGAATACTTCCTTGATGACAAAGGTTTACCAACTTCAAATACGACTGCAGTATTCAATATGTTCAAATACTTAGCGCATCACCTTTCTAAGGAATTTACGCTGGTTAAATAGTATTGGGAAACAAAAAAGCCAGAGTGTTATTCACTCTGGCTTTCCTGTTTTAGGTCAGAATATTTAGCAACTTAAAGCCTTAAGTTTGTCGAAGTAGTCAGGGAACGTTTTCGACGTACACTTTGGATCGTTAATCGTCACAGGCGTATCACTAAGTGCCACCAGCGAAAAACACATCGCCATACGATGATCATCGTAAGTATCAATCGCTGCATGCTTTAACTGAGAAACAGGTTTGACGATGATGTAGTCTTCCCCTTCTTCCACTTCCGCACCAACTTTACGTAACTCAGTCGCCATAGCTGACAAACGGTCTGTTTCTTTTACACGCCAGTTATAAACGTTACGAATAGCGGTAGTGCCTTCGGCAAATAACGCTGTTGTCGCGATGGTCATTGCAGCATCAGGGATATGGTTGTAATCCATATCAATGCCTTTTAATTGACCAACACGTGAAATTACGTAGTCATCACCCCATTCAATTTCTGCACCCATTTTTTCAAGCGCATCAGCAAATTGAATATCACCTTGAATGCTGTTTTTACCGATACCCGTGACTTTAACTTCTCCGCCTTTGATGGCTGCCGCCGCCAAGAAGTAAGAAGCAGAAGACGCGTCACCTTCAACCAAGAAATCACCTGGAGCGATGTATTGCTGACCGGCTGGGATCACAAACTCTTGATAGTCATTGTTGATCACATCGACTCCAAACTGCTTCATGATATGCAGGGTGATATCGATATAAGGCTTAGAAACCAAATCGCCTTCGATGTTGATGCGAATTTCACCTTCAGCCAATGGCGCAGACATTAAGAAAGCGGTCAAGAACTGACTTGAAATGGACCCATCGATAGAAACTGTACCTGCTTTTAGGCCAGTACCAATTATTTTGAGAGGCGGAAAGTTCTCGTTTTCCATGTACTCAACGTTCGCACCAGCATCTTTCAGTGCCGTGACAAGGTGACCAATTGGACGCTCTTTCATACGAGGTTCGCCCGTCAGTACATACTCCCCTTCTCCAAGACAAAGAGCCGCAGCTAATGGTCGCATCGCAGTGCCAGCATTGCCGAGAAATAACTCTACCGACTCTGAGACAGAAAACGGACGCCCAAGGCCGTCAACGAGACATTCTGTTTTATCTTCGGAAAGTTGGTATTGAACGCCTAGTTTAGTCAGCGCATTCAGCATATGACGAATATCATCACTGTCGAGGAGATTAGTAAGGCGAGTTCTGCCTTTAGCAAGAGCAGCAAGTAAAAGAGCTCGATTAGAAACACTTTTAGAGCCAGGAAGGTTCACTTCCCCTTGAATTTTATTGATAGGTTGTAACGTTAGGCTTTCCATTAAAAGTTGATAATCCTTTGTGCCCTCAACATACGATTTTTTATGAGGGCTAAACAATTCTTCGTGAATTCAGACTACCCAAAAAAACACGACAAAACCAGAGTAAATCGGCGCTAATTTATGAATATCCTCAAGCAGCCTAAAGATACAGAATTAAAGGCATTGCCAGCGATGTAAATCAGAGCGAAAGAAGCACGGCGAAACAGCAAACTATTTCGACTTTATTTGACGATAAGCCAGCCCGACTGTACATGCCTGATTAGGCTTCGTTAGACTAAAACAACCTAGGGTTAATAAGTGATATCAACCCTGACTCCATCATCAAAATATAAAATACGAACTTCATCCCCTCGACTAAATAACATATTTTTATCAACATCTTGGATGACATTAATTAGCTTATCACCCTTCACTTTGATGAGTAGCTCAACTAACTTATATTCAACCGTGTATTGGTAATTACTTTGGTTTTGAGCAACTGCGGCACCTGCAAGCGCACCCACTGCCGTCGCGACTTCTCTTCCCGTACCGCCACCAAATTGATTACCGACTAAACCACCGATAGTGGCACCAAGTAGTGTCTTCCAACCGTTACTTTTCGATTGAACAACCTCTTGTTGAGTAATATAACGGACAGAGTCAATCTTCCCGTAAACTACTTCATTAACTGGCTTGGCAACATTTCTTTCATAGGCTGCGTTGGCGACAAGTGGTAAAAACAGTATGATCCCAAGCCATACTTTTACGATATTTCTTAACCAGGTCATCATAAACTCCTCTGACTCCAATGTTGGTAACGACTTCTTATGGCTATTTATTTAACTGAACTCGATGAAACGTTCAACTTTCCCTCACCCTATAAAGCACTCAGCGACCCCAATGGTTTGCTGGCTTTTGGTGGTGACTTAAACCCCATGAGAATCCTCAATGGTTACTATCAAGGCATTTTCCCTTGGTATGGTCCTGGTGAACCTATTTTATGGTGGAGCCCTTCTCCGCGCGCTGTGTTTGACCCATTGCAGTTTAAGCCATCTAAAAGTCTCAAAAAATTTCAGCGTAAACATAACTATAAAGTAACACTCAATTTCGCGACAGAAGAAGTGATTAGACTATGTTCTTCAACACGCCCTGCAGAGGAAACATGGCTCAACGAGGAAATGCAAGCTTCCTACATTGAGTTAGCCAAACTTGGTCACTGTCACTCTGTAGAAGTATGGCATGACAACAACCTGATTGGCGGACTATATGGCATTTGCGTGGGCCAACTTTTTTGCGGAGAGTCGATGTTTAGTCTAAAAGATAACGCATCCAAAATTGCATTGTGGTACTTATGCAACCATTTGGCGTCAAAGCAAGGTCAATTAATCGATTGCCAAGTTATGAATTCTCACTTGGCATCACTTGGCGCATTTGAACTTGAGCGTGACGAATTTATGCAAAAACTACTATCTTTAAGAGAAAAGCAAACACTATTTGATGCCTATCAGCCCCAAGTTTTGCAGGATTCAGTATGAGTACGGATATACAACATATTCGAATAGGGTTGACGAATAATCACCCTTGTAGTTATTTGCCTGAACGGCAAGAGCGGGTTGCGGTGGCGCTTGATGAAAGGCTGCATACTGAAGAAAATTACCAGTTGCTCATGGCTAACGGTTTTCGTCGTAGCGGAGATACCATATATAAACCGCATTGCGAGCATTGCACCGCTTGCCAGCCAATTCGAGTATCGATTCCAGACGTTAGATTATCAAAAAGTCAGAAGAGGCTGCTTAATAAAGCACAGTCTTTACGCTGGGAAATGAAACCTGAAATGGATGAGGAATGGTTTGAGCTTTACAGTCGGTACATCTGCAAACGGCATAAAAACGGCACTATGTACCCACCAAAGCGTGATGAGTTTGCTCGATTTGCTCAAACGAGCTGGCTGACAACGTCGTTTTTACACATTTACGATGAATCAGATCAATTGCTCGCCATTGCAGTGACAGATTTGATGCCACAATGCTCGAGTGCTTTTTATACTTTTTTTGACCCTGACTACGAGTTATCTCTTGGCACGTTAGCAGTGCTTTATCAAATTAAATACTGCCAAGAAAACAAACAACAGTGGCTATATTTGGGATATCAGATTGATGAGTGCCCAGCAATGAGCTACAAAACACGCTTTCAACGCCACCAAAGGCTAGTAAATCAGCGTTGGCGAGGGTAGAATACGCCTCAACTTTACATAATTACTATTTAGCGGCAGAATATAGCCCGCTAATATTGCCTAATTTCTAAAGAGGATTAAATGGCTAAAGAAGACGTAATCGAGATGCAAGGCACAGTCCTTGACACTCTACCAAACACTATGTTCCGTGTTGAACTTGAAAACGGTCACGTTGTGACTGCTCACATCTCTGGCAAGATGCGTAAGAACTACATCCGTATCCTAACGGGTGACAAAGTAACTGTAGAGATGACTCCATACGACCTGTCAAAAGGCCGCATCGTCTTCCGCGCTCGTTAATCTCTGATTTTCGGATGCAATAAAAAACGGAGCAAGCTGCTCCGTTTTTTATTGCACAATTTTTTCCGATTTAGTTCAGATAAAAAAAAGCGTACGATCTTCTCGTACGCTTTTGCGTTTGTTACCGACTAACGATTAATGCATCGCTGTCTCTTTCTCACTTAAGTATTCAAACTCAAGCGTATCGTTGACCAGCGTTACCTTCACTGTACCGCCGTCAACTAAAGATCCAAACAACAGTTCGTTAGCCAAAGGCTTCTTAAGCTGTTCTTGGATAACACGCCCCATTGGGCGAGCCCCCATAGCTTTGTCATAACCTTTATGTGCTAACCAATGGCGAGCGTCTTGCGATACTTCCATTGAAACGCCTCTCGCATCAAGTTGCACTTGCAGTTCGACAATGAACTTATCAACCACTTGATGGATAACGCTTTCATCAAGGCTGTTAAACCAGATGATGTTATCAAGACGGTTACGGAACTCAGGAGTAAACACCTTCTTAATTTCCGCCATTGCATCGTGACTGTTGTCTTGTTGAATCAAACCAATTGATTTCTTCTCGGTTTCCGCCACACCTGCGTTAGTTGTCATAACAAGAATGACATTACGGAAGTCTGCTTTGCGACCATTGTTGTCCGTTAGCGTACCGTTATCCATGACTTGCAACAACAGGTTAAAGATATCAGGGTGCGCTTTTTCAATCTCATCAAGTAATACGACTGAATGTGGGTGCTTAATAACAGCATCAGTTAGCAAACCACCTTGGTCATAACCGACATAGCCAGGAGGCGCACCAATTAAGCGACTTACAGAGTGACGCTCACCATACTCAGACATATCAAAACGAAGTAGCTCGATACCTAGAAGCTTAGATAACTGCACCGTCACCTCTGTTTTACCAACCCCTGTTGGGCCTGCAAACAAGAATGAACCAACAGGTTTGTTGTCTACACCTAAACCTGCACGTGTCAGCTTGATCGCCTCGGACAATGCATCAATCGCATTATCTTGACCAAATACCAACATCTTCATTTTGCTATCTAAGTTTTTCAAAATGTCTTTATCTGAAGAAGAAACCGACTTCTCTGGAATTCGCGCCATTTTGGCAACCATTGATTCGATATCAGCCACTCCGACCGTTTTTTTACGACGGCTTGCAGGAGCAAGACGACTACGCGCACCAGCTTCATCAATGACATCAATGGCCTTATCTGGTAGATGGCGTTCATTAATGTATTTAGCCGACAGTTCTACCGCGGCACGCAGAGCTTTATTGGTATAACGTACTTCATGGTGAGCTTCGTACTTCGGCTTCAAGCCCATCAAGATTTTAGTTGTGTCATCTAATGAAGGCTCTACAACGTCTATCTTTTGGAAACGGCGAGACAACGCACGCTCTTTCTCGAAAATGTTGCTGTATTCTTGGTATGTCGTCGAACCAATACAACGCAACTTACCGCTACTCAAAAGAGGCTTAATAAGATTTGCTGCATCGACTTGCCCCCCAGATGCCGCGCCTGCACCGATGATGGTATGTATTTCATCGATGAACAAAATGGCATCCTCTTCTTTTTCAAGTTGTTTCAAAATCGCCTTGAAGCGTTTTTCAAAATCACCGCGATATTTGGTACCAGCGAGCAAAGAGCCAATATCTAGTGAATAAATCACGCTGTTTTGAATGACCTCAGGGACCTGCCCTTCGACAATTCTCCATGCAAGACCTTCCGCAATAGCTGTTTTACCAACCCCTGCCTCACCCACTAGTAGTGGATTATTCTTGCGGCGTCGACAAAGTACCTGAATAGTGCGCTCTAACTCTTTATCACGTCCAATGAGTGGGTCGATGTTTCCATCTTTAGCGACTTGATTAAGATTCGTCGCAAAGCTTTCTAGGCGTTCTTCAGAATTAGGCTCTTCAACACTTTCTGAGCTAAACGAGTCTGATGATGAATCCTCACCTGCACCTGATGCTTTAGTAATACCGTGGGAGATGAAGTTAACAATATCTAATCGGGAGATGTCATTTTTCTTCAGAAGGTAAGCGGCATGCGACTCTTGCTCACTGAAGATAGCAACAAGCACGTTGGCGCCTGTTACTTCATTACGACCAGACGACTGTACATGAAAGACGGCGCGTTGTAGTACACGTTGAAAACTCAAAGTCGGCTGCGTTTCACGCGTCTCATCACTATCTGGGATAAGAGGCGTAGTTTGATCGATGAAAATATCGAGTTCGTTGCGTAAAGCGTCAAGATCCGCCTTACAAGCTAGAAGGGCTTCCTTAGCTGCATCATTTTCCAACAATGCAAGTAGGAGGTGTTCGACAGTCATAAACTCGTGGCGTTTATCTCGCGCCCGAGCAAATGCACCGTTAAGGCTTGACTCTAGTTCTTTATTTAGCATAAGTACCTCCCGAAAAAACAACTGGGGTTGTTCGAGCAAGTCTTCTTTGTTTACGCTTGCTCCATAGTGCAAAGTAGCGGATGTTCATTTTCCCTTGCGTACATCGTAACTTGCGCTACTTTTGTCTCGGCAATTTCTGCGCTGTATGTGCCGCAGATTGCCTTTCCTTCATAGTGGACCTGAAGCATGATTTGAGTTGCTTTATCAATATCATGTGAGAAAAATCGCTCAAGCACCTCTATGACGAAATCCATAGGTGTATAGTCATCATTATTGAGTACGACATTGTACAGCTTAGGTGGCTGGACTTTCGTACTTTCTCGCTCCAGAAGATCAGAGTCCGGAGTGACCCATTCAAAATTTTTACTCATGGCAATCTAAAGATATCGTATCAAAGGGTTGATGTTTTCGACCTATAAAAACAATCTACCACAAGCATGCAGCGCGGTGTAGTGAGTTATGGCACCGAATTCGATCTTTGATCGATAAAAGTTGCTACCTAATATAGAGACTAATGCACGTCTTGATACGGCGCAAATAAAAGATGCTTGTCGATAAGTTACACATTTTTTCTTATAAAAGAACTTTCTATTTATTGCTCTCGGACTATTGCAAACCACCCCATCATCTTCTATCTGGATCACACTTCCTCATTGAGAATACGGTAATTATCACGAAAACTTCATTTTTTATTCAGCCAGAGGATTCTTCTCCCATAAGCAACACGGACAGTATGGCTTTTTCAGTATGAGCCACTTCATAGGCAAATTGACTAAACTTCTGCGTATATACGAAAAACTGTTTGCAAATTTGTTAATCTCAAAAGTGATTTGTTTTCAATTATGTTTCTGTTTGTTGCTCACTGCTATTGACTGTCGAAATTCATTGACTACAGTGGAAAGTGTCGATGCATAAATCATCATTTTGAAACTTCTCTTCTTTAAGTGGTTTGATGAATGTGACTTATCATTGATTTGACGTTTGTTGGCATTCGCTGACAATGGTAGTACCAAGTTAAAGGTATAACTTGGTTGCAGTAACAACATCAGTAAAAAATGCATGAGGGATGTAAAGCATGGCTACAGGTACAGTAAAGTGGTTTAACAATGCCAAAGGATTTGGGTTTATTTGTTCAGATGAAGAAGAGGGAGATATCTTTGCCCACTACTCAACTATCCAGATGGACGGTTATCGTACACTGAAAGCAGGCCAACAAGTCTCTTACGAGATTGAAAAAGGTCCCAAAGGCTGTCACGCGAGTAGCGTCGTGCCTCTTGAAGGCCAAGCCAAATAATTAGAGCGCTGTCGAAATATAAAAATATTGCTCTCGAAACGCCACGTTGATGTTTTGAAGAGAAAAATAAACCCGCCAAGATAGCGGGTTTCTTACTATTTAGAGCACGTGTTACAAAAGGAACACTTACAACGCACTTACAGGATAGGAAACACGCCGAAAACGACGTGTTTTTACACTAACTTACTTGTTAATGATTGCGTTAAAGGTTTCGCTTGGACGCATCAATTTAGAAACCAATGCATCGTCTAGTAAGTAGTAACCTCCTAGCTCACCTTTCACGCCTTGCGCATTATTTAGCTCAGCAACGATCGTTTCTTCCTGCTCTGACAGCGCTTTTGCAATTGGTGCAAATTCAGCAGCAAGATCCGCATCATCCGTTTGCTCTGAAAGCGCTTTCGCCCAGTAAAGTGCAAGATAGAAGTGGCTTCCACGGTTATCTAGCTCACCCACTTTGCGTGACGGAGATTTGTTGGTGTCTAAAAACTCACCGGTCGCTTTATCTAGTGTATCTGCGAGAACCTGAGCCTTAGGATTGTTTGTCGCTACACTTAAATGCTCTAACGAAGCTGCAAGCGCTAGGAACTCGCCCAAAGAATCCCAACGAAGGTGATTCTCTTTTTCTACTTGTTGAACGTGCTTAGGAGCAGAACCACCAGCGCCTGTTTCAAATAGACCACCACCATTCATCAATGGAACAATAGATAGCATCTTAGCAGACGTACCTAACTCTAGAATTGGGAACAAGTCTGTTAGGTAGTCACGAAGAACATTACCTGTAACAGAGATAGTATCTAGGCCCGCTTTCATACGCTCTAGTGAGTACTTACAAGCTTCAACAGGAGATAGGATCTTAATCTCTAGACCGTCAGTATCGTGATCTGGTAGGTAGGCGTTTACTTTCTTGATGAGCTCAGCATCGTGCGCGCGGTTTTCATCTAGCCAGAATACAGCTGGAACACCTGTTGCACGTGCGCGAGTCACTGCTAGTTTAACCCAATCTTGGATTGGTGCGTCTTTAACCTGACACATACGGAAGATATCACCTTCTTCAACCGCTTGCTCTAACAGTACGTTACCTGAAGCATCAACAACGCGAACAGTACCCGCAGCGTCTAGAATGAATGTCTTGTCGTGAGAACCATACTCTTCAGCTTTCTGAGCCATTAGACCAACGTTAGGTACGCTACCCATAGTGGTTGGATCAAATGCGCCGTGCTCTTTACAGAAATCAATAACCGCTTGGTAAATACCTGCGTAGCTACGATCTGGAATCATCGCTTTGGTGTCTTTTTGTTTACCATCTGGTCCCCACATTTGACCCGAAGAGCGAAGCATTGCTGGCATAGAAGCATCTACAATAATGTCACTTGGTACATGTAAGTTTGTGATACCACGATCAGAGTCAACCATCGCAAGTTCTGGTTGAGTTTGGTAAACCGCTTGAATGGCCGCTTCAATTTCTGCTTTTTGCGCTTCAGGTAGAGACTCAATTTTTGAGTAAACATCACCGATGCCATTGTTTACATCAACGCCTAGCTCTTCAAACAGCTTACCGTACTTATCGAAAACGTCTTTGTAGTAAACTTTTACGGCATGGCCGAAAATGACAGGGTCAGAAACTTTCATCATCGTCGCTTTCATATGAAGAGACAGCAGCACGTCTTGTGCTTTCGCTTCAGCAATCTCTTTCTCGAAAAATTCAACCAACGCCTTCTTCTTCATTACTGAAGTATCAATGACTTCTTTATCTAGTAATGGGAACGCAGACTTAAGCTCTTTAACTGTACCATCATTACCGACAAACTCGATTTTGACATCTGTTGCACCAGAGATAGTTGTAGACTTTTCGCTACCAAAGAAGTCATTGTCTGACATGCTCGCAACATGAGACTTAGATTCTGCTGACCATGCACCCATTGAGTGTGGGTTTTTCTTCGCGTAGTTCTTAACCGAAGTCGGAGCACGACGGTCTGAGTTACCTTCACGAAGTACTGGGTTAACCGCACTACCTTTGATTTTGTCGTAAGCCGCTTTAATCGCTTTCTCTTCGTACGTGCTCGGCTCTTCTGGGTAGTTTGGTAAATCGTAACCTTTCGCCTGAAGCTCTTTAATCGCCGCTTTAAGCTGAGGAACTGAAGCTGAAATGTTAGGTAGCTTGATGATATTTGCTTCTGGAGTTTGAGCTAGTTCACCAAGCTCAGTCAACGCATCGCCAATGCGCTGTTCTTCTTTTAGATGCTCTGGGAAGTTAGCGATAATTCGACCTGCTAGTGAAATATCACGAGTATCTACATTGATGCCAGACGATGCTGTGAATGATTGAATGATTGGTAGTAATGAATAAGTTGCTAGCGCCGGCGCTTCATCAGTGATGGTGTAGATAATTGTAGGTTTTTCTGTAGGCATGAAATTTCCCTATTTTTTAATCAACTTGTTGGCTGATCAACTCAGCGTCTGAGTTGGTTTAATTGACGCATTGCTGCACGTTAGCAGTACATGTCTCCTCACTAACGCCACATGCGGTTCGCACTCTTTGTTGTAGTTTGAAGCTCTAAGCTCTGAATCCATGAGTGCACTGATATAATTAAACAAATAACACGAATTAGTCTATCATTCTGTGCGCGTTTGTTAGTTTTAGGCGCGCAAATCATATCCGATCATGAGAAAACTTAAAACTTTCAAACACAGTTCATTTACATTTTTGCAGGGTAGTTAACATGTCATCTCGTACAGGTCAGGAAAAAGGTCGCAGTCGTAACCAGTCTAAAACGGGCCATTTTAAACACTCAGGAGCTCGCAATGGCTCGAAGACTCGTACTCAGCAAGACCGCCGCCCTAATCGCCCAACAAAAAGCCAAAAGCCAAAAGTGGCCCCTAAAGATCGTAAAGTCATTATTTTCAATAAGCCTTACGATACGCTCAGTCAATTTACCGATGGCGATGGTCGCAAAACGTTAGCGGACTATATCCCAATCAAAAATGTCTATGCGGCTGGCCGATTGGACCGAGACAGCGAAGGTTTGATGGTACTCACTAACGATGGCATCTTGCAGGCGAAGCTAACGCAGCCAAAGTCAAAATCGCCGAAGACTTATTGGGTTCAAGTTGATGGCGCTCCTCAGGAGCAAGATCTTGAAAAATTGAGAAAGGGAGTAGAGCTAAAAGATGGTATGACTCTACCAGCCGAAGTTGAAGTTATTCCAGAACCACAAGTCTGGGACAGAACGCCTCCGGTCCGTTTTCGCGCAAATATCCCTACCACTTGGTTAGCCATTACCATTATTGAAGGAAGAAATCGTCAGGTGCGTCGCATGACTGCGCACATTGGCTTCCCTACTTTGCGCCTCATTCGTCATTCGATGGGTGATATCGTCCTTAACGACCTAATGCCTGGTGAATGGAGAGAAATCTCTCTCTAATAAGCAGAAAAGATAAAAGCAGGCTTAAAGCCTGCTTTTTAGATTCGTACTTTTTCAGTTAAGCCCTATCTAATGAACTAAGGGATTACTGCTCAGCAAGCCAGTTTTTAAATGCCTCTTTTTCCGCCGGAGACGCTTTCTGGTACATAGTCTTTAATACATCAACCATTGGGCTGTCGTTCGATGCGGCTGTTGAACGGGTATCACTAGTCTCAACTCGAGGCTCGATATCACTTACTGATTGTTGATGCTGATTCACAGTTACATAACTAACGGCAACACTCGCGATACCGCCAGCAATATTGTAGTTACGAGATTCTTGAGGGTAATTACGACCAATTTGAACACCATCTGACTCTAATATATCTTCGACCAAAGCAATAGGTTGGCCTTTGGTATCCAGTAATTGCCAATCTAGAGGCGAGATGTTGTTTTGCGCTTGGCGAAGAGTTTTAAACTCTGGCAGTTCAAACGTTAGCTTTTCGTTTTCAGCATCAAATTTAGCAACGATTACATCACTGTAAACCGTCTTAAGGTTTTCGTTAATTTCGAATGTAGGTTGATATTTGAAGACAATTTGATTCGTTCCGTCAGGTAGTTCGATTGTCTTCTCACTAGAAAAAAGACCACCTTCTAGATCTGGCTTCTCCATGTTGACGGCCAATAACTTCACGTCTTCTGGAACCACTAAAGTCGTTGCAGCGTAGAGGTTTGTACTGGCAAAAATAGACAGTGCCATTGCCACTTTTAATGATAACTGCATAGAATTTTTCATCCTTATCTTCATAGTAAAAGACCCAGCATATAGCTGGGTCTTACAATATCAAACTGGGTATTGATTACCAGTAGAAACGAGCACCAACACCGAAGTTAGTTGCGTCGTCTGTGTCTTTGTTGTCGAAGTCAGTACCTTCGAAAGTGTAACCCGCTTCTGCGAATACACGTGCCCATTTAGAGAACTTGTATTCAACACCAGCGTAGAACCAAGAAGAGTCTGCGTCTACTTTACCTGCTTCGTCAGTAGACTGAGCTAGGTACTCGTAACCAGAGTATAGAGTTGTTTTAGGAGCAACAGCGAACATACCAGCTACAACGATGTAGTGTGAATCAACTGTTGATTTACCTAGCTTATCTTCGTTTTCGTTGTAGTAGTACGTAGCACCTAGAGTGTGCTCGTTTAGTGCGTACTCAGCAGTTACTTCAAAAGATAGGTTTTCGTTATCAGTACGCTCTGTGTGAGAAACTGTTTGCTCTACACCATTAAGAACTAGTTTTTTCTCTTTAGTTACGTTGATGTCGTTGTTCGCAGTAAGTACACCAGCGTGTAGAGATAGGTCGTTGAAAGATTTACCAACGAATACTTCTAGTACTTCTTCGTTAGAATCTTTTTCGCCTAGCGCGTAACCAGCTTTTAGCCAGAATGCGTCATTTTCGTAAGCGTATTTGATTTGAGAATCGTTGTTCCAAGCGTGACCGTATGCAGTTTCCGCTGCGTTACCACCGAAGAAGTAAGAGTAATCTGCGAAGTATACGTCATCAGCCCAAGTACCTTCTTTACCGAAGCGAAGAGTACCCATATCACCCATATCAAAGCCGATGATGTGGCGACGTACGTATACAGAGTCATCTGTACGCTCGCTTGAATCAGCACCTGCGTCGTAGTTGTCACCTAGAGCAACACCGATTTCAACTTCACCCAGAACTTTTAGGCTTTCGTCAACAACGTAAACCGCGTTCACACCAGTACGAGAAGAGCTAGTGTTTAGCTCTGCTGTGTGATCAGTTTTTTCTGTGAATAGAAGAGTTGGACGTAGCTGACCGTAGAAATCTACAGAACCTTCTTCAGATTTGAATACTTCAGCTGCGTTCACTGAAGTTGCAGACGCAACTACAGCTAGTGCTAATAGAGTTTTTTTCATAATTAATCCACTGCCTTTTCTTAGTTCGGGATATCCTTGTCCGGTTCCCTTTTTTTATATGTTTGAGGTAGAGCGTTAACAAAACGTTATACAGCACCTCCTCAAAATCTGGAGCTAAGAGTGCAAAAGATTATTCTGGCTGTCAAATTTTCTAAATGCCAATGTAAAAAAACAAAAATAATATTAAAAAACAATAACTTGTAATACTTATCTTTATTTACTCGACGAACATCTAATCAATCCTCTTGATTTTTCATAATTTATAAAACCGTTAACAATGAGATTTTAAACCCAAAACAGACTCTATGAAACACATAAAATGGAATAAAAAACCACAAAAACATCATATTTAGAGTTTTATATTTTTCATATAATGAAATTAATTTCATTAAGATTAGGTTCAATATTTTTTTGTGAAGGAGATCTACATTCCTTATAAAAGCATTCCGTTTTGTGAACTACTGTACAACTAGTGATGTGTGCTACTATTCGCCTCCAACGCATTTGAGGCCCGTATGCTGACCAGTAACATTCAAAAATCGATTCGTAATAGCTATCAAAACCTTCAAGATCAACTTGATAACTTTGTGCCTAGAAGAGCACAAAACTACCTTGTTGCAGAGATTGCAAAAACGCTGTGCGGTCAGTATCACAAATCTAACCGAATACTCGTTGCAGAAGCAGGGACTGGAATTGGTAAATCGCTCTCTTATCTAATGGCGACCATTCCCGTGGCTGTACATAACAATAGGAAAGTGGTTATCTCAACGGCGACCGTCGCTCTGCAAGAGCAGCTCATAAATAAAGACCTCCCTCTTTTTCGTCGGATTACCGACCGAGAGTTTTCTTTTATTTTGGCAAAAGGCCGTCAACGCTATTGTTGTGCAGAAAAGCTCGCCACTGCTAGCGGTGCTGATGGTGGCCAGTTAGCCATGTTTGAAACCAAACCTAAGCAAAAAGATATAGAGCTGTTAGAAACAATGCATCGCTCTCTTGCGCAAGGTAAATGGGACGGTGACCGTGATTCTTGGCCTAAACCCATCGACGATAAGCTTTGGCAACTGATTGTCAGTGATAAACACAGTTGCAATAACAGTTTACCAGGCCACCGCGGCTGCCCATTCCAAAAAGCGCGCTCAGAGTTGGATAAAAACGATGTCATCATTGCTAACCACTCTCTCGTCATGGCAGACGCAGATTTAGGTGGCGGCGTGATTTTACCTGAGCCAGAAAATACAATATACGTCTTCGACGAGGCACATCACTTACCTCACGTCGCTCGTGACCATGCTTCAGCATCTGCGAGTTTAAAAGGCGCGGCAGCATGGCTTGAGAAGTTAAATCAGTCGATTAGTAAGTTTTCATCACTCGCAGACGAGAAACGCGTAGCTCGATTTCGCAGCGACCTTCAAGACGCGGTTCAGAACTTGATACCGGCACTGACTCAATTGCCCAAACAGTTCGACCCAGCTCAATTTGAAGAGGGTATCTACCGCTTCGAACACGGTGAACTACCTGAGTGGCTAGAGAACCAATCCAAAGAACTAAAACAGTTCAGTAAAAAAGCAAATCAGAGTGTGGCAAAAATTGCCGACCTTATTGCGGAAAGAGTAAAAGACGGGGAGCTTGCGACAAGGTTGGCTGAACCAGCGCTTGCAGAGCTCGGTTTCTACATTCAAAGGTTAGAAAACCTAGCGCAAGTATGGCATTTAATGGCTGAACCAACTCGTGAAAAAGGTGCGCCTTTAGCTCGCTGGTTAGAAACCCACCCCGATCGCGAGGGTGATTTCATTGTGAGTGTTTCGCCACTTGAAATTGGATGGCAACTCGACCAACAGATTTGGAGCAGATGTATTGGCGCCATTTTGGTTTCCGCAACGATGCGTGCATTAAACTCTTTCCATTACTTTTGCCATCAGGTTGGTATTGATGGAAAACCAGAATCAGGCACTCAGTTTTTAGCGCTTGCGTCACCATTCGATTACCAAAACCAGGCAGAATTACTCATCCCTGCGATGAAATATGAACCACCAGCGCCTCAATTTACTGAATATCTTATTGAGATCTTACCTAAGTACTTGGAAGACAAGAAAGCCAACTTAGTATTATTCTCATCCTATTGGCAGATGAACCAAGTCGCGAAGGCACTCTCTTCGGAGTTCATAAAAAAAGGCTGGGCGTTGCAAGTTCAAGGTGAAAGCTCACGTCAAGATATTCTAAAAAAACATAAAAAGTTTATAGAATCAAATAAAACCAGCGTCTTATTTGGCACTGGCAGTTTCTCTGAGGGGCTAGACTTACCTGGCGAATTACTTGAAAACTTGGTGATTACAAAAATTCCATTTGGCGTTCCAACCTCCCCTATTGAGCAGGCTCATTCCGAATACATTGAGAAAAAAGGAGGAAACCCGTTTATGCAAATAACTGTACCAGACGCAAGCAAAAAGCTGATCCAGAGCGTAGGTCGCTTACTGCGTAAAGAGAGAGATTCTGGTAGAGTAACGATTCTTGATCGACGCCTAGTCACTAAGCGATACGGACAAGCCTTAATCGACTCACTACCTCCATTTAAACGTAAAATAGAATATTAGAAGAATCACCATTTATGGAAATGATTGAGCCAACCATGCTGTTGGTGTTGGCGCTTGTCGCTTTTGTCGCAGGATTTATTGATGCAGTTGCCGGTGGTGGTGGCATGCTTACCGTACCTGCTCTACTTTCGCTAGGCTTGCCGCCTCATATTGCACTAGGCACCAATAAACTTGCCGCTACCTTTGCTTCTTCTACTGCAGCATTTACGTACTACAAAAAACGTCTATTCAAACCTCAATGCTGGAGGCGTGCATTCGTGGCAACACTCGTCGGAGCGACATTAGGTACGCTATTTGTAGATGCGATTAGTACGGATTGGCTGGAAAAAGGATTGCCGCTTGTTATTTTGGCGGCAGCGTTGTATACCGTTTTTCATAAAACACCCCACTCTGCTCATCAAAGTCCAATACCCGAGCCTTGCCCAAAACTTCATAAAAAACAGTACATGCAAGGCTTATCCATAGGATTCTACGACGGACTCGCAGGGCCTGGAACTGGGGCTTTTTGGACAGTAAGTTCAATGGCGCTGTACCGGCTGAATATCTTGCTCGCCTCTGGCTTAGCAAAAGCAATGAACTTTACCAGTAACTTTACCTCTTTGATCACTTTTGCATTCCTCGGACATATCAACTGGGTGCTAGGCTTAACAATGGGAGTATGTTTAATGGCTGGTGCTTTTGTTGGCGCGCACTCCGCTATTAGATTTGGTTCTAAATTCATTCGTCCTGTATTTGTTACTGTCGTCAGCATACTAGCTATTAAATTGGCTTATGACGCATGGTTTGTAGGTTTGTCATGAACATTTCTCAACTCCAGGAAAATCTAGAACAAATGGCGAAGCAAGCCGCTGTTCTTGACCGTCAAAGAGGCGAACATCATGTTCCGCTTTTTGATGAGCGTTTATTTGGTTGCCGCTCTCGCTTACTTACTCCTTGCGTAAAAGAAGCAAAAGCCACGCTGGATGCGATTGTGCGTGAGCAAAATGAAGGTAAGCTCACCGCTTTGCGTGCTGAGTACCTCACTGAACGGTTAGTGGCGCAAATCGGTGCGATTCAACGCGAGATTTCTACCACTAAAATTCGTAAGAATGAAATCAAACATAGCAGCCATTTCCGTAAGCCTATCAACGTGCTTTATCAGGAGCTCGCTCAACATCAAGAGTGGGCAAGACGCTTGCGCGAGATGGTGTTAGAAAAAGAACGTGCTGTCGAAAGCGCTCCTAGTTTTATGCGTGCCGACGCTCAAAAAGTATTACTAGCAACCGAGCAACGTTTAGCGCGTTGTGAAGCAGCACTTCTTAAGCTAGAGAACCAAATTACACATAGGGAAAAACATCAATAATGGCTGATCAACCAACCTCGCCTTTAGATGACGCACCTGAAGAGATCAAACTGGCTGTCGATTTAATCTATTTGCTTGAGAGCAATGAGATAGATCCAGAAGTTGCGCTTAACGCTTTAAAGATCGTGCAAAACGACTTAGAAAACAAATTAAAAGCAAAGTAGCTCAGAGCGTTTCACTCCTTTCACCGAGACTCGTTTTCAGTGCTCTTACACAATGATACTATTCATACAAAAGTACGCCCCAAAAAGGATAAATAATGAAAGTAATCAGCTTTAACATCAATGGACTACGTGCGCGACTGCACCAACTCCAAGCGCTAATCGACAAACACCAACCTGATGTGATTGGTCTTCAGGAAATTAAAGTTCACGATGAAGCATTCCCGATTGAAGCTGTCGAAGCCATGGGCTACAAAGTGTATTTTCATGGTCAAAAAGCACATTACGGCGTAGCAATGCTTTGTAAGCAAGAGCCTCTACACGTACAAAAAGGGTTCCCGACGGATAACGAGGAACATCAAAAGCGCATGATCATGGCAACGTTTTTAAATGAAAACGGCGAAAAGGTCACTGTGCTAAACGGCTATTTCCCTCAAGGGGATAACATCAGCCACGAAACCAAATTCCCATACAAGCGCCAATTCTATAAAGATCTGATGACCTACCTAAACGATCATCACAATAACGACGAGCAATTGATTGTTATGGGTGACATCAACATCAGCCCTATTGATGCAGATATCGGTATCGGCGAGCCAAACCGTAAACGTTGGCTAAAAACAGGTAAATGTTCATTCCAACCTGAAGAGCGCGAATGGTTGAAAACCTTACTAGACTGGGGCTTTGTGGACACCTTCCGTAAGCTATACCCAGAGGTGAACGATCAATTTTCGTGGTTTGACTACCGTTCTCGCGGTTTTGATGATAACCGTGGCCTACGAATTGATGTCATTTTGGCAACCCCTTCTCTAGCGGAAAAGTGTATTGAATCTGGTATCGACTATGAGCTTCGTGGTATCGAGAAGCCTTCAGATCACGCACCAATCTGGTCGACATTTAAGTAATATATTGCAAAGCTATAAGCGAGACTCAACGCTAAGCTTAGTCCGATAAAAAGGGAGACTCAGTCTCCCTTTTTCATATAAATTACCATTTAATCAATGATTTAGCGGCCAAACCGTTTGACCATCAATAGTTATCGGTGTTTGAGCAAATTCGTTCAGACAGTAGCCTGTATTACTACTTGCAAAGTAAGTGAGCGGCATCGGTGGTAGATTCAGCGCCACAACCTGCTGTTTCGCTTTTTCTGTGAACGAGCCCCCCCACATATCTAAATAGCTCGTCATGTCTCGCTGAGAGATGTAGCTCAGAGCAATAAGCAACCAGTCGTTATTCGAGATGCTATTTGCTTCTTCCCGAGAGTAGTTGGCGAAACCAATACTCAATCGTCTCTCATCCCAAAGCGCATCGTCCGATTTTAAGCGGTTAAACTCACGTTCAATCAGGTGCAAGCGCGCCAATAAATGCCAACCATTTTTAAGCACACCTTCATGCTGCGCCGCCATCATCATTTGAATGTAAACACGAGCGCCCCAACTCCAACTGGTTTGATTTTGCGCAGCCATGTATGCGTTTGGATCCGCTTGAGTTCGGCTAGCTTGCAATAATTCAAACTGGCCTTTGAAATCCAAGCTTTGGCAGGTTGAAACTTTCCCCGTATTCTGGAAGAAACGAGACTTACTGTAATACGAGTAGTAATTGGTCGTTGAATGCCCTTCCCAGCCTGAAAATCGGAATCGACCTTTTTCTAAACCATGGCCAAGCTCATGTAAATCACCGTGACCGAGTGGGCTGAATGACCAATAAGCATCATAAGGGTTACCCGAACAACCATAACCACACGTCGCTTGGTCAGCGTTCATGTGCTTAACTATATCAATATTGGCGATTTCCCAACCTTGGTTTTGGGCGTATTGAATAATTTCAGGCACTTCATCTATGCCCGGCCCTTGGAAACCTGCCAGCACATGCGGGTAGTTGTGAACATATTCTTCTGTTGCAAGCGCCATTTCCGAAGGGGTAGACCACATTTCATCGTTGACCGACTCCAACATTTTGTCGCGCTTTGAGTGTACTTCAAACCCAGGAGTGATCAGCTCAGCCCAATCGAATAAATTGGCTTCTAACTGTTGAATAAAAGCGTCGTTGTCCTTCTCACTTCTCCAAACTGGATGCTGTGCCACATGATTAAATTTCAGTTCAACCGGAACATCATTTTTGTCAAAGTGAACCTGTACTGGACCACCATAAGGAGAAGTCAGCGTGATGGTTTCACCCGGCTTCACTTCATAGCCGAATGAAGTCAGCAGTTTTGGTCGCGTGTATCCATCTTTGCTGAACTCATGAGTTGCACCACTTCTTAAAGTGTTGATGACAATCTTAGTCGCCACATCATTGCTGTCATTACGCTTAACCGTAAAGGTTTCCCCAGGAAGCGCATACACACCAGCCGAACGGAAGTTACGCTTTGATTCCATATTAATCGTTGCACTGATTCTCTTTATGTCAGGGCTAAACTCACTACGGCTGAAGTTCCCCATATTTGGTTGTTTTGGGTTTACGCTTCGGCTGTTGTATTGCACGTAATCGGCAAAGTACGACTTTAGGAATTCGGTCATTTGGGTTGATTGTTTGTCCATCGGGAAGACAACCGTTTGACGATAATGATCAGCCAGCAATACCATGAGTTTTTCGTATTGGTAGCCGTTTTGATTAAACAAATCTACTTTTTGTTCATCAAGCTTTTGCAACCAATGGCGAATGCTGTTTGCCCCTGCATAAAATTGACTGTCCATATTCGCAGTGTCAGGGCAGGATTTGTCATCACACTTTGACAAGTCAACGTTGAAATTTTGAGATTCAAAACGAGACAACAGCGCTTGTTGTGTGATGACAGAGTCCGGCACAACGTTCATCAACGATGAAGGTTCCCAGTCGACCAAACCTAACTTACGCCAATAGTTATCTCCCACATAATCAACATGGAATTTTTCCAAAATGTCTTGGCCAAGATCAGTTAGTCCTCCATCCCAATGCAGGTATAGAACAGGAATTTGGGCTTGCTCAGCGTATTCCAGAGCCTCGAGTACTGGTTTGTTGGTATCTCCAGATTGCAGATGCTGTGACAAGATCAATAAGTTTGGAGTATTGGTTTGCAAGCAGCTAAGTAGCTTCGAACCATCGCATAGGTTGACCTCGTTAAACGCCAACTCTTGTGAAACATTGTCTTTTAGCCAATTCCGAGTCGCTTGCTCATCCGGAAAGTAATAAGACTGGTCCATTTGCGCGATGACGACGTTTGAAGTAACTCCGCCCGACAACCAAGTGACCAGGTTACTTAACCATTGCGTCATCGCTGCGTTGGAAGAGTCGGGAAAACGTTGTGCCGTTCTAAATGGGTTACTACCTAATAGTGCGTAACGTTGACCATTAGACTTTTCCCCGGCAACGCCAATTGACAGAGCTTGATCTTTGTAACCGCTTGCCATGGCCTTATTGGTCATCAAGATGGTGTCGTTGAAGCCATACTGAGGTGCCAAGATCGCGGCATCATGGGTTGGATCCCAATAAAGACCTGAAAGGCTTTTCGCAATTGCAGATTTGATCGTATTCGACTGCATCTTGTGAGCTTCCACAACCTGATGACTTTTACGAATGAAATCGCTCGGGTCAGAAACGAGCAGTGCATTACCAGTTTCCAGAGCTTGTTGAACTGGAGCTGGCGTTGGTTTTACTTGAGCATTAGGTTGTGATTCTCCCTCTCCCCCACCACATCCTGTGGCTAAGGCGGCAATGCCCAACGATAGAATTGTTTTTTTCATTTTTACTTACTAAACAATGAGTTTACCGAATGTTAATGTAAGTCAATGAATAATAAGAAAGAGTCTTTTATATCGGCTGGAAAAATAGGAATGAAGATAACAAAATTATCAAAAGCAATAGCACCCATTCCGGTGCTATTGCCTCTATTGATAATTAGCTTAAAGGACGTAGATAAGCTAAGAAACGCCTCTCTGCCACTTTGAAACACCACAAGATCATAAACGTCAGTGCCATGTAGAACAGCCCCGCCGTCAGGAAAGACTCAAATGGTGCATAGTAGCGCGAGTTTACTAGACGCGCAGCACCAGTTAAATCCATGATGGTAACGATGCCCGCGACTGCACTTCCGTGCAGCATAAATATGACCTCGTTGGAATAAGCTGGTAATGCTCGACGCAATGCACTCGGCAAGATAATACGTCTGTATGTCATAAACTTACTCATGCCATACGCTTTCGCAGCTTCCACCTCACCTTTCGGCAAACCATTAATCGCACCACGAATAATTTCTGCGGTGTAAGCCGATGTATTCAGAATAAAAGCGACCAAAGCACAGAACCAAGCGTTCTCCCACAAGGTATCTTTCACAGGGAAAAACTGATCCATGCCGTAGTAAATCAAATACAGCTGAACCAATAGCGGCGTTCCACGGAAAAAGTAAATGAATCCCCAAGAAGGTAAGCTTAGAGCGTAATTGGTACTATTGCGTGCCACGGCTAATGGGATAGAGACACACAAGCCAATAACCAACGCTAATCCCACTAACCAAACTGTTGTCCAAAGTCCCTGAAGATAAGTTGGAAAGCTTTCAATAATCAAAGAAAAGTCCATAACTTACCTCGCATGAATACTGAACTTACGCTCAACAAGCTTGAGTAGCCCGGTCGAAACGCTGGTAAAAAATAGAAAGATGAGCGCGACAGCCATGTAAAAGGTGAACGGCATTTTCGTTGTACCTGCTGCCAATGAGCTCATTCTCACCATGTCATCCAGACCAATAATGGAAACTAACGCTGTGGTCTTAAGTAACACTAACCAGTTATTACCAAATCCAGGTAATGCATGACGAATCATCTGAGGAAGTAAGATTCTTCTAAACGATAAAGCAGAGCTCATCCCATAAGCTTTCGCCGCTTCTAATTCACCCTTGTCCACCGCCATGATCGCTCCACGAAAAGTCTCCGCCATGTAGGCGCCAAAGATAAAACCAATCGTGAGTACACCAGCTATAAATGGGCTGACATCAATATAATCAGGTAAGTAAGACGTCCATTCATGGTTTGGATCACTCGAGGCAAACCACTCGTTGAGCGTTTCGTTGATGGAGTAAAGGCTGTTATTTAAAAGTATTTGTCCACCAAAGAAAATTAGCATCATCAGAACCAAATCTGGAATGCCGCGAATGACTGTGGTGTAAAGAGTGGCAATCGCCCTTGCCCATTTGTAAGGTGCTAACTTAGCTAATGCGCCAAGCATGCCTAAGACCATGGCGAGAATGAGTGAAAGCACTGCAACTTCTATTGTTACTAAAGCTCCTTTCAAAATCGAAGCTTCGTATCCTTGTAAATCTAGCATAGGTGAGTTCCTAATCCCTAAACTCAAAAAATCGACCGTTGACTACTTCTAGGAACAAGCCAACGGTCGCTTAATTACGGTTTATTCACCGTACACATCGTAGTTAAAGTATTTACCAGCAATTTCTTGGTAAACACCTTTCTCACGTAGTGAAATAATTGCTGCGTCGAGTTTCTTCGTCAGATCTTTGTCTTGTTTACGAACAGCGATACCCATACCTTCGCCAAACCATTTTGGATCGGTTAACGATGGTCCAACAAACTCATAAGCTTCGCCACCTGCTTTGTTGATCACACCCTCTTCTAGAGCAGACGCATCACCTAAAACGGCAGCAATTCGACCATTTTCTAGATCAAGATACGCTTCATCAAAAGAGCCATAACGCACAATTTCAACATCATCGCCGTAGTTGTCAGTTAAGTACTTGTCATGTGTCGTCGCACGTTGCACGCCAATTTTGACATCTTTAAGATTATCAAAATCTAGACCCGCACCTTTCTTAGCGATAAATTTATTTGGGATTTGTGCGTACTTGCCAGTGAAATCGACTTTTTTCTTGCGCTCTTCAGTGATAGACATTGCTGCGATGATGGCATCGTACTTACGTGCAAGCAGAGAAGGAATAATACCATCCCAATCTTGAGCGACGATTTTGCACTTCACTTGCATCTCTTCACAGAGTGCATTTGCCATGTCTACGTCAAAGCCTTTTATTGAGCCATCAGTTTCTGTCCAGCTAAACGGAGGGTAAGCACCTTCGATACCAAAGCGAACTGTTTTCCATTCTTTCGCTTGGGCAACACCTGATACTGCCGTTGCAGCAATCGTTGCTGCTAATAACCACTTTTTCATTTCCATACTCCTGTGATTGCTATTTTATTTCGTTTTGTTTGTTGTGTTGGCTTAGGAGGCAATAGTCTGCCGCCTAACAAATATTAGTAAATGGATGAGATAAACTGCTGTAATCGTTCTGAATCCGGGTTTGTAAATAGCTTAGCTGGATTTCCCTGTTCTTCCACTAAGCCTTGATGTAAAAACATCACATGGTTTGATACGTCACGCGCAAACGCCATTTCGTGCGTGACCACCAGCATAGTTCGCCCTTCATCTGCCAAATCTCTCATTACCCCCAGAACTTCTCCTACAAGTTCTGGGTCAAGCGCAGAAGTTGGCTCGTCAAACAACATCACCTCTGGGTCAACTGCTAGCGCACGGGCAATAGCGGCACGTTGCTGCTGGCCGCCAGATAAGTGCCCAGGGTAATAATCTTTACGCTCATACAAGCCTACCTTCTTAAGCAAGACTTCTGCGTTTTCAATCGCTTGAGCTTTTGGAACGCCTAAGACATGAACAGGCGCCTCAATCACGTTTTCTAGTACGGTTAGGTGAGACCAGAGGTTGAAACCTTGGAAAACCATTGCCAGGCGTGAGCGAATACGTTGGACTTGCTTTTCATTAGCAGGAACAGATTCACCTGCTCTGCTGTTCTTCATTTGGATTAATTCACCATTTACCCAAATTTCGCCCGCGGTAGGCGTTTCTAGCAAGTTGATACATCTGAGAAAGGTACTCTTACCTGAGCCGGAAGAGCCAATAATGGAGATAACATCTCCTTTGTGCGCGGCAAGTGAAATGCCTTTTAAAACTTCATTTTGTCCAAATGTTTTGTGCAGGTCTTTTATATCTAGCGCTGGTACATCATTCATGCGCCCTACTCCCTGTGTTTTTGTCACTGCAATTAAGGGACTCCGCCCTCTCTAATTCGGAACAAATTAGCACCGCCCTTTGAAACTTGCAACAAATTATTAACCTAAAAAATTCGAATAGAAAGATACGATAGACAAATTAATATGCAATATATAGCAACATATTCTTCAAAAGTTGAATATTAAATATAAAAAAGCCCCTTTCAAAGGGGCTTAATAAATTTACAAAAGTGTTAATTGAAACCTATTCGAGGTCGCAATGAATTAATTAAAACGACTGACTACCAACGAGTTTGAAGTACGTAATGTCACTTCATTTTCTAAGCCTTCTTTTTCAGAAGTAATGATGCCATCTAGGTCTTCATCTAGTTCAGGCTCTGACGCTTCACCATTGGAGAAGAAGCTCATGAAAACTTTAGAATCAATATTACTATCTTCATTCACTACCAAAGCAGTGCGATTAAAGTCGTCCGAAGCTGAAACTTTCAAACCGTTAACGGCCGATGTTGGGAAGTTGTAGTAATGCAATTCTGGAACAACAACAGAATCACTATCACTTGTTGTGAAAATGCGATGTGTGACTCTGTAGTCGCCTGAAGTTGCAAAGTAAGCGACACGAGTAAAGCCTTCAGTAGACGATGTTAAGCCCATGTCCAGATCAATCACGGACTCTGCACTTCCTTGCGTTGATACACTTGGTTTTGTGTTCGGCAGGTTATCAATATTTAAGTAAGCACTCGGATCAACGTCAATATCCCATCCGTCAGAGATCGTTTCGTTAAGTAGAGACTCCCAACCATTAACTTGATTCTCTGAGAACGCCATGTATACCCAAGTTTCTTTATTCGTTGCACTAGGGCGATTATATTCAACGGCCGTTTTATCCAGCTTCAACGCGTCATATGCAAAGCCGTTAGTAACAAAGCCAATGTTGAGCGAGTCGTAAGTATAGTCAGAAGACGAATAAATGTTTGACGTATTATCCGCTCTAACTAAGGCTATCTCACCAGTTCCCCACGAACCAATACCATACTGGTAAAGCGCTTTGTCGCTTGAACCTGATTCATACTGAAACAATGCCGTTGGTTCACCTTTAAGCCCCATCAGTTCATCAGTAGGCAACATATCAGGGTTCGGAGACGTGAAAATATCGGTTTGCGAGACAAAGTTGTAATCTCCGCCACCTGATTCAGCGTTTCGGTAATCTAAGTTAGTAAACTTATTGCTTGCTAAGTTACCGCCAGTAAAGCATTTGTTCAAAGAGTCTCGGTTTAGTGCAAAAGTAGCATTACGTAGTTTCTTATCTTCCAAGAACTCTTTTGAAAACGTGTTTACTCGAGCTTCTTTGCCGTTAAATTCTATTGCTTGAAACGTTATAAAGCCGCCGTCAGGGATATCTTCAAGATAAAACTTAAAGTTATCAGTGGTAGGTTTGATAATGTCTCCGGATCTTTTGCCATCTGCATCAGAGTAGTAACCGATAACATAGTTGGTCACTTGCTCTTTTGACGCTGCACTGTAGGTTAAAACCGTTTTATCGCCGTTCAGCTCAGTTTTGTGGTCATATACAGTACAACCTTTCGTAGTTGCTTCACTTTCAGTCATTGTTGCTGGTATAGCAAAATCAAAAGTAAACGCAGTTTTCGGCGCTGCACCACCGCCACCGCCGCCACTGCCGCCGCAACCGACCATTAACCCTGAGATGATTGCCACTAGTGGCAGTACTTTAAGCTGTTTCATGTCTTTTTCCTAAACTGAGCGGCAATGATTAGCCAAAAAATTGTCTTTGCTCTGTCCAAAGCAAGAATAAAGCCAGCTTTATATAATCACCGTGAATATTGACATTTAATCTGCATCTCGTGCAAAAGGACAAAAAGTTCTAATTTTATGCAACTTGTGTAATGAAATTACACAAGATCTCCGCATCTCATTCGCATGCCAGAAACTTTCTGTAGTTTTATTTCACAACCATTCTTAAAGTGATCTAAATCAATCACCCTAAATGGCTATCTTGCTAGACTCCTGCCAAAAGATGAGGCTTTTTTTGTGCCTCAACACAATAAGTTATTAGCTATGCTTAGGCACAGTGTCGACGTGTAACAAATCTAACAATAGCTAGCATAAGCGTGCCGCAGGATGCGGATTAACACAATTGAATGAAGAATTCATAACTTTTAAATATATGAGGAATCTATGTCAGACGCAGTTAACAAAACGCACTCTGATTCAGATATCGAGACCAAGAGCTACCGTGAGCTTCATCGTCCAGCATCTGAGTTCGCAAGCCGTTCAGACTACCTAGACCACGAACTACAAATTATGAAGCCACGTCGTTTTGGCTTGAACTTGCCAGGTCGTGACTTCCGCTTTGAGCTTGAAGACCTTGTTCCAGCACTTGCTGGTACTATCGGTATTATCGCAATGTACTCTGCGGTAATGATGTCTTGGGCTGAAGGTCTTACTGCAGCATGGGACCACGTAAACTTAGGCAAGGACTTTGCTATCGAAGTTGCGCGTGTAGAAATGCTCATCCCTGCACTTCTTTTCTGTGTACTTGCCTCTGGTTTTATTAACCCTAAAGCCAACCTAGCAGGCAACCACGGCCCAATGATCCCTCTTATTGGTACCATCGCTCTTGCTGGTGCTCATCCTCTTGCATTAGCAATTCTCATTGGTGTGTTTGGTTTGATTTTGAGCCTCTTAAAAGGTGGGTCAAAACTGGTTAACCTCACCTCTGAAGGTACGGCTGGTGGCCTTCTTATTTTCCTAGGTTTAACCGGAACCATGAGCCAAATTAACTCTATTCAAGCTTGGGCTGTTGGTTTGCAATCCGATACGGTTGCCGCTGGTAGCATGGGTTACATCGGTCTAATTGTTCTTGCGGTTACCATTGGCTTATACGCGTTCCTTGCTAAAGTGAACAAACGCTGGCTAGCGATCCCTGTTTGTGCCTTCACTGGCCTTGCAATCGCACTTGCTCTTGGCGCAGGCTTCGATATTAAATTCGTAACCGAGACAGGCCTTCCAAACCTAAATCCAATCTACTGGTGGGGTTCAACAGAAGAAGGTTGGATGCTTGGTCTTCCTAATATGGAACACTTCATCGCTTCACTACCATTCGCCATTCTTGCGGTAGCAATGTGGTCACCTGACTTCTTGGGTCACCGTATCTTCCAAGAGATGAACTACCCACGTAAGAGTGAGAAAGTGCTGATGGACGTTGATGACACAATGACAATGTGTTCCGTTCGCCAAATGGTCGGTACTGCAGTGGGTGGTGGTAACATCACATCATCTTGGGGGACTTACATGATCCCTGCTGCAATCGCGAAACGCCCTATTCCTGCTGGTGCCATCTTACTAGGCTCTCTATGTATTATTGTTGCAATCCTTGGTTTTCCTATGGACGTTGCAGTATGGCCTCCAGTTATGCGCGTTGCTCTTCTCGTTGGTGTATCTCTACCACTGCTTGAAGCTGGCATGCAGATGGTGAAGGACTCGAAAGACTCACAAGCAGCAGGCATTTGTATCTTTGGTTCTGCCGTTGTTAACCCAGTTCTAGCTTGGGCACTAACTATGCTTTTAGATAACAACGGTTTAATTGGAGATAAAGAGCGCGCGTCTCGCCTATCATTTGTAGACAAGATTGTGATCCCAGTAAGCGTACTTGTTATCTGTTTAGTTGCTATGCTTGCAGTTGGTATGCTTGAAGGCCAGTATGGCATCCAAGCTTGGCTATAAGCTAGCAGTCCAGAAATTTGTGGGTAGCGCTCGTCGCTACCCCATTTTTATCGAGATTTTTGAGGATTTATTGATTTAGTTTAAGGTTTGCAAAAAAATTTTAGTTTAACCTCTAACTGTTGCTTAAAAAGAGAAACGTTAAAACTAGTGACAATATTTATAGTTTTGTAAATCGAATACGTAAATTTAAGACTATAAATATTGTTATTCATAAGAGTGTACTGTTCCCCTCTTTTATCTGGGGATAGCTGGCTCAACGGCGAAGCAGTACGTATTTTTTTCTACTAAAAAGGTAGGTATGTCATGGCAGAGCAATTTGCTAAAGCTTGGGAAGGTTTTGCTGCAGGCGACTGGCAAAACGAAGTAAACGTTCGTGATTTCATTCAGAAGAACTACACTCCGTACGAAGGCGACGAATCTTTCCTAGTTTCTGAAGGTACTGAAGCGACTAACAAGCTTTGGGCTAAGGTAATGGAAGGCATCAAACAAGAGAACGCGACTCACGCTCCTGTTGATTTTGATACTTCAGTTATCTCTACCATCACTGCTCACGATGCAGGCTACATCGAAAAAGACCTAGAAACTATCGTAGGTCTTCAAACTGACGCTCCTCTAAAACGTGCGATCATCCCTAACGGTGGTATCCGCATGGTTGAAGGTTCATGCAAAGCCTACGACCGCGAGCTAGACCCACAAGTTAAAAAAATCTACACAGAATACCGTAAAACTCACAACCAAGGCGTTTTCGATATCTACACTCCTCAAATCATGGCGTGTCGTAAATCTGGCGTACTGACTGGTCTTCCAGATGCATACGGTCGTGGTCGTATCATCGGTGACTACCGTCGTGTTGCTCTATACGGTATTGACTTCCTAATGAAGGACAAATTCGCGCAGTTCTCTTCTCTACAAGAGCGTTTTGAGAACGGCGAAGACCTACAAATGACAATGCAACTTCGTGAAGAGATCGCAGAGCAACACCGTGCTCTAGGTCAAATCAAAGAAATGGCTGCAAAATACGGTTGTGATATTTCTCGTCCTGCTGAAACTGCGCAAGAAGCTATTCAGTGGACTTACTTCGGTTACCTAGCTGCTGTTAAATCTCAAAACGGTGCGGCTATGTCTCTAGGTCGTACTTCTACGTTCCTAGACATCTTCATCGAACGTGATATCGCGGCAGGTAAGCTAACTGAAGAACAAGCTCAGGAAATGATCGACCACTTCGTAATGAAACTACGTATGGTTCGTTTCCTACGTACTCCTGAGTACGATGATCTATTCTCTGGCGACCCTATCTGGGCAACTGAGTCTATGGGTGGTATGGGTCTTGACGGTCGTACGCTAGTTACTCGTACAAACTTCCGTTTCCTAAACTCACTATACACTATGGGTCCTTCTCCAGAGCCAAACATCACTGTTCTTTGGTCTGAGCAACTACCTGAAGGCTTCAAGAAGTTCTGTGCGAAAGTATCTATCGATACTTCTTCTATTCAGTACGAAAATGACGACCTAATGCGTCCAGACATGAACTCTGACGACTACGCGATCGCATGTTGTGTATCCCCAATGGTTGTTGGTAAGCAAATGCAGTTCTTCGGTGCTCGTGCGAACCTTGCGAAAACAATGCTTTACACCATCAACGGTGGTGTGGATGAGAAGCTAAAAATCCAAGTTGGCCCGCAAATGCCTAAGATCGAAGGCGATGTTCTTAACTACGATGAACTGTGGGAGAAAATGGACCACTTCATGGATTGGCTAGCGAAACAATATGTGACTGCACTAAACGCTATCCACTTCATGCACGATAAGTACAGCTACGAAGCGGCACTAATGGCTCTACACGACCGTGACGTTAAACGTACTATGGCTTGTGGTATTGCTGGTCTATCTGTTGCGGCTGACTCACTATCTGCAATTAAATACGCAAAAGTTAAGCCAATTCGTGACGAAGACGGTCTAGCAATCGACTTCGAAATCGAAGGCGATTACCCTAAATTCGGTAACAACGACCCACGCGTTGATGACATTGCATGTGAACTTGTTTCTGTATTTATGGGCAAAATCCGTAAGCTTAAGACTTACCGTGATGCAATCCCTACTCAGTCAATTCTTACTATCACTTCAAACGTGGTTTACGGTAAGAAAACTGGTAACACGCCTGACGGTCGTCGTGCTGGTGCTCCATTTGCTCCAGGTGCAAACCCAATGCACGGTCGTGACGAGAAAGGTGCTGTAGCATCACTAACTTCAGTTGCTAAACTGCCGTTTGCTGACGCACAAGATGGTATCTCTTACACATTCTCTATCGTACCTAACGCGCTAGGTAAAGATGAGGGTTCACAACGCGCTAACCTTGCTGGTCTGATGGATGGTTACTTCCACCACGAAGCGGGTATCGAAGGTGGCCAACACCTAAACGTGAACGTTCTTAACCGTGAAACTCTAGAAGACGCAGTTAAGCACCCAGAGAAATACCCTCAGCTAACAATCCGTGTATCTGGTTACGCTGTTCGCTTCAACTCTCTAACTGCAGAGCAACAAGCTGACGTAATCGCGCGTACATTCACTGAGTCTCTATAAGACTATAGCGAAATAACGTTCTAGTAATACAACAAAGGCTGATGCTAAGTAGCATCAGCCTTTTTTTATTTCTTGAATGAAAGTTGTGATATCGCGAAATACTTTTGCCCGCATTCTTACGTATGATGCGAAAAAAGTTAGCAAATAAAGTCTATGAGATTTAGTAAATTAATTATTCTTACCCTTCTTTCTCCAGTTGCAATAGCATCCACTAAGTCTACGGTTTCTTTTACCATCGACAACGATGGTATTTTTGGCGTCGATCAAGACTATACGAATGGTGTTTTCCTTTCTTACGCGACAGACCAACTGACACAAGAAAGCCAATGGAAATGGCTGAGTCTAGCTAACTCAGAGCACGCCAATATCGATAAAATAGAGTTGGTTCTTGGCCACAAAATGTGGACTCCAAGCGACATTGAAGCCGATTATCCACTAATCAATGATCGCCCATATGCCGGTTACCTACACACCGAAATCAACTACCTTTCCCTAACGAGTGACAAAGCTGTACGGTACAATTTCACCATAGGAGCTACGGGTGAAAGTTCGCTATCAGAAAAGGCGCAAGAAATCGTTCACGGCATAACAGGATCGACGGACCCTCAAGGTTGGGATTACCAGATTGAAGATAAAGTTGCGTTCAGCCTTGGTTACCGCGTATTTAACAAATTGATGCGCAGCGAAGAACAAAAAACACAATGGGAGATTACCAACATTAACGACATCAATGCGGGTAACTTCCGTAGTGATGTCTCTCAAGGCGTCATGTTTCGTTGGGGTACAAACCTAGCGAATAGCATCGGAGCCGCCAATATCAGCGTCGAAAGCCCTTTCTCAGCAAGTATGATCGCTCAGAACACGTCGAGTTGGTTCTTGTTCACCGGGTTTGAAGGTCGTTACCGCTTTAATGACATGACTATCGAAGGAGATCGTCCTGGCATTCCTGAACCGTCAGCGCCATACGACGTCACACTGCAAAATTGGCAAGCAAGTGCCGTCGCGGGGGTATCTTGGTACAACCAAAATTACGGTGCAAGCATCACCTTTACAATTAAAACACCGGATTATGAAGAAGCCCAAACCGATGTTTATGGGACAGGCTCGTTCTCCGTGTTCGCCTTTTTCTAAAAACTGGATTATCCCAGCATCGAAGTCAATCTAGATACACGGCAAGTTCTCGGGGTAGGTATTAACCACCTCGTGTTCAAGCGTTTATGTAGATTGGCTCCATCTATTTTCTTTCTTCAAATAACCTTGCCTTTAGTACCGACAAAGCTGTTTTAACCCTGCTTTTTGTAATAAAATAACAGCTAGAATTTACTAGTAATGAGAGCAAAAGATGTCAACAGCTGGTCGTATTCACTCATTTGAGTCATGTGGTACCGTAGACGGACCTGGTATTCGATTTATCGTCTTCTTGCAAGGTTGTTTAATGCGCTGTAAGTATTGCCATAACCGCGATACTTGGGACACGCATGATGGCAAAGAAGTCACGGTTGAAGAAATCATTTCCGAAGCGAAAAGTTACCGCCACTTCATGAATGCATCAGGTGGTGGCGTTACTTGTTCTGGCGGCGAAGCGATGCTTCAACCGGAATTCGTACGTGATTTTTTCCGCGCTGCTAAAGCCGAAGGCATTCATACATGTCTAGATACTAACGGTTATGTTCGTAAGCACACTGATGTTATCGATGAAGTACTGGATGCAACAGACTTAGTCATGCTTGACATCAAACACATGAAAGACGAAGTGCACCAAGATCTCATCGGTGTATCCAACCGACGCACATTGGACTTTGCTCGTTACTTGCAAAAAATCGGAAAGAAAACATGGATTCGCTATGTCGTCGTGCCTGGTTACACAGATGACCCAGAAGCAGCACACATGCTTGGTGAATTTATTAAAGACATGGATAACATCGAAAAGGTCGAGTTACTTCCTTACCACAAATTAGGGGCTCATAAGTGGGAAGCGTTAGGCTTAGAATACCCACTCGAAGGCGTAAACCCGCCACCGAAAGAAACCATGGATGAAATTCAATCCATTCTTGCTCAATACAACGATAACGTAAAATACTAAGTGAACCGCAAGACTAACCTCTTTAAAATACCAGCTTATTGCTGGTATTTTTTTGATTATATCTAAGCCTTATCAGTGAGTTTCTCTGCGGTCATTTAGGTAGAAAAAGAACGATAGAAATGATTGCGTCATGTTCGCATAGGAAGGAAGTAACATGGATTTGTTTAACTTAGGCTCTCTTGTTGTTTCAATTGGGATAGTAGTAGTCTACTGCCTACCAGATTGGAAAAAAGTCGTTTGGCCCAAACTGGAAAAAGAAAAAGGATTTCAGCACCTCGTTTTTGCAACGCTCTTCTTTTTCAGTATTTTATGGGCCGCTCAAGCAGGTGTAAAAGAAGGATTACAGATTCATTTTCTTGCACTAACAACGCTGACGATGATGTATGGTTGGCGCATGGCATTTCTACTCAGCATTCCCGCTATGTTGGTCAACCACCTACTACATGATGTGTCCTTGATACTCTTACCCACGTCGTTAGTTCTATCAGCCCTAATTCCGATTTTCATTAGTTACTTAGTGTTTCTTCTGAGTTACCACTACTTGCCACGAAACATTTTTGTTTTCATCTTCGTTGCTGGATTTTTCAATGGCGCGATAACAGGAAGTCTGCACCTCATCATTAACTCTTTTTATCACCTATCAGTTGGTCACTACGATTGGGAAACCATTCAACATAACTACTTTGTTTTTGTGCCGTTGCTCGCCTTTCCAGAAGGTCTATTAAATGGTATGGCACTGGCGGTTTTAACCGTATTCAAGCCAGAGTGGCTGAGAGTATTTTCGGACCGAGACTACATATACAATCATTACCATAAATAAGTGTTTTCAAACTGGTCAAAAGTGACAGTTCTTGCCATTTTTTAGTATTAAATATGTGTTGAGATCATGTTTCACTCATGTCTTAAGCGTTAACCTAAGCACATTAAAAATGTATTAGATATCTAGTGAGGTCACCATGGAAATGTCAAACGCTCAACGTTTGATTCTATCAAACCAATACAACCTTATGTCTCAACTTGATCCAAGTAATGCGGCCAAATACAAACGCTTACAAACGATAGTTGAACGTGGTTATGAACTACAAATGCGAGAGTTGAACAAAGATTTCGGCTGCCTCTCAGAAGCAGAATGTCGTGAGATCATCGACGTTATGGAGATGTATCATGCGATGCAAGAATCTTACAACATGCTAGACGATGAAGACCGCAGCAACGTAGATCAGCGCCGCTTGAAGTTCTTGGGATTTGATATTGCTTCAGAAGCGCAACAAGTACATTACGTACGTTTTCTCATCGATTCTGAAGGTTTGTACCCTCAGTTTGACAAGGCAGATCATCACTTTAACAGCCAAATGCCGATGCTAGATAAATACCGCCGTATGCTGCAAACTTGGCGTAACTGCCCTCGTCAGTATCATTTATGTGAAAACGAACTAGCGCAAATCTTCAGCGCATAAAATGGTCGTCTAAGAATGAGGAGAGCGCCCGCTCTCCTTGTTATTTACCCTGTCACAAACTTATCTAAGACTTTGCTCTCTTCCTACCTCTTTCACTTGCCTTGCTCAATGTAGAACAACGAATCACTGAGACTCTTCTGTCTTTGCCAAATATTTGATTTCTATTGCACCTATTCACGACATAAATTCGTCCTTAATAAAAGAGTGATTCAAATGTCACTTTTACAATAAATTCATAATTGTTAAGCAAAATTGCAAATCCCCGACTAGGCTTAAGTAGAGAAAGGCTGTGATTGAAAAATTCATATCCACCGCTCACCGTTGTAACGAAAAAACCGTCCATAAAGCAAAGTCTTTGGTGTCGCCAATCTTACATTCTGTACGAACCAAATGTGATAACAGGACGTATATTCAAACAACAACGAGCATAACTGTTGGTGGAAAGCCTGAATCAACGTTCGTCGGTAGACTGACTATTAAAGGGGAAAGCGACATGAGTATTTTCGACCACTATCAATCAAGATATGAAGCTGCAAAAGATGAAGAGATGTCGTTACAGGAGTTTTTAGCCCTGTGTAAAGATGACAAAAGCGCTTATGCTAATGCAGCAGAACGCCTACTGATGGCGATTGGTGAACCAGAGATAATCGATACGGCAAAGGATCCGAGACTAAGCCGAATCTTCTCGAATCGTGTTATCTCTCGTTATGAAACCTTTAAAGACTTTTATGGCATGGAAGATGCCATAGAACAAATTGTGTCTTACCTAAAACATGCGGCGCAAGGCCTAGAAGAGCGTAAGCAGATTCTTTACCTACTCGGCCCTGTAGGTGGCGGTAAGTCTTCGCTTGCAGAAAAGCTTAAGGCTCTGATGGAACAGATGCCTATTTATGTTCTTACTGCTAACGGCGAACGCAGCCCAGTGAATGACCATCCATTCTGCCTATTCAAAGCCACAGAAGATGGCGATATTTTGAAAAAAGAATATGGCATCGAGCACCGTTATCTTCGCTCGATAATGTCTCCTTGGGCCGCTAAACGTCTTCACGAGTTTGGTGGTGATATCACCAAATTTAAAGTAGTGAAAGTACGCCCTTCTATCCTTGACCAAATCGGTATTGCCAAAACTGAACCAGGCGATGAAAACAACCAAGATATCTCATCATTGGTTGGTAAAGTCGATATTCGTAAGCTTGAACACTATTCGCAAGACGATCCAGACGCTTACAGCTACTCCGGTGCGCTGTGTAAAGCAAACCAAGGTTTAATGGAATTCGTTGAGATGTTCAAAGCACCAATCAAAGTGCTTCACCCGCTGTTAACAGCAACGCAAGAAGGCAACTTCAACGGTACAGAAGGCCTTTCTGCGATTCCATTCGACGGTATGATTCTGGCTCACTCAAACGAATCTGAGTGGCAGACCTTCCGTAACAACAAGAACAATGAAGCGTTCTTGGACCGTGTTTATATTGTGAAAGTACCTTACTGTCTACGTGTTTCAGAAGAAGTCAAAATCTACCAAAAACTTCTTGAAAACAGTGAGTTGTCTCAAGCCCCTTGTTCACCAAGCACGCTCGAGACTCTGGCACAATTCAGTATTCTTTCTCGACTTAAAGAGCCTGAAAACTCGTCCATCTTCTCTAAGATGCGCGTATACGACGGTGAAACGCTGAAAGATACGGATCCAAAGGCAAAAAGCTATCAAGAGTATCGTGATTATGCTGGTGTCGATGAAGGCATGAACGGTCTCTCAACACGTTTTGCCTTTAAGATTTTGTCACGCGTATTTAACTTCGACCAAACCGAAGTGGCAGCCAACCCTGTACATCTATTCTATGTGATTGAACAACAGGTTGAGCGCGAACAGTTCCCTGCTGAAACAGCAGAGAAATATCTCGAGTTCTTGAAAGGCTACCTAGTACCTCGATACGTTGAATTTATCGGTAAAGAGATTCAGACCGCTTATCTTGAGTCTTACTCTGAATACGGCCAAAACATCTTCGACCGATATGTCACCTATGCAGATTTCTGGATTCAAGACCAAGAGTACCGAGATCCAGAAACTGGTCAGCTATTTGATCGCTCTTCACTGAATGCTGAGCTAGAGAAGATCGAAAAAACAGCTGGTATTTCTAACCCGAAAGATTTCCGAAACGAAATCGTTAACTTTGTGCTTCGTGCGAAAGCGAATAACAATGGTCAAAACCCGGTTTGGACCAGCTACGAAAAACTGCGCACAGTAATCGAGAAGAAAATGTTCTCCAATACCGAAGAGCTACTTCCGGTTATCTCATTTAATGCGAAAACCTCTTCTGAAGATCAGAAGAAGCACGACGACTTTGTCGCTCGCATGATGGAAAAAGGCTATACCGAGAAACAGGTTCGCCTACTTTCTGAGTGGTACCTACGAGTACGTAAGTCATCCTAACCCAGTATTGAGTTAGGTCGCTTGTGAAACATGAAGAGGGCTATTTCATGGCGCAATTTATAGACCGAAGGCTCAATGGCAAGAACAAGAGTGCTGTTAATCGACAGCGCTTCTTGAAGCGCCACAAAGAGCAAATAAAAGAGTCGGTAGCAGACGCAGTGAATCGACGCTCGATTACGAATACGGAAACGGGCGAAGACGTCTCTATCCCTCACAAAGACATCAACGAGCCTATATTTCATCAGGGCAAAGGGGGTGTTCGAGAACGAGTTCATCCCGGTAACGACCAATTCATTACTGGTGATAAAATTGAGCGTCCCAAAGGTGGCGGTCAGGGTAGCGGCTCAGGAGAAGGGAACGCCAGTCCAGATGGAGAAGGCCAAGACGAATTTGTATTCCAAATATCAAAAGATGAGTACCTCGATATTTTGTTTGAAGATCTCGAGCTGCCTAATCTAGAAAAAAACCAAATAGCCAAAATCACTGAATGGAAAACACACCGTGCAGGCTTTCAAACTGCCGGTATACCTTCCAATATCGCAGTAGTACGCTCTCTGCAACAATCTCTTGCGCGCCGTACTGCAATGACTGCTGGTAAGAAACGACTTCTAAAAGAGCTAGAAGACGAACTTGCTCGCATCAAAAATATTGAGCCTGCTCAGCAGTTTGAAGAGAACCGCTTGAAGGCTGAAATTGAAGAACTGCGCAAGAAAATCGAAAGCGTGCCGTTCATCGATACCTTCGACTTACGCTTCAAGAACTATGAGAAACGCCCGGTACCATCGAGCCAAGCGGTAATGTTCTGTCTAATGGACGTATCCGGGTCGATGGATCAGGCAACGAAAGACATCGCAAAACGCTTCTATGTTCTTTTGTACTTGTTCTTAACTCGTACCTACGAGAATGTCGAAGTCGTCTTTATCCGCCACCATACCCAAGCGAAGGAAGTGGACGAGCACGAATTTTTCTACTCACAAGAAACCGGGGGTACCATTGTATCTAGCGCGCTCAAGTTAATGGATGAAATAGTAAAAGAGCGATACCCGATTGGTCAGTGGAACATATATGCAGCTCAAGCATCCGACGGTGACAACTGGGCAGATGATTCGCCAAGATGCCGGGATCTGTTAGTGAACAAATTACTTCCAAACTGTCAGTACTACTCTTACATAGAGATCACGCGGCGCTCGCACCAAACTCTATGGCATGAGTACGAAAAACTCACTGAAGAGTTTCCTAATTTCGCAATGAAAAACATTCGCTCTGTGGAGGATATTTTCCCAGTCTTTCGTGAACTATTCCAAAAAGAAACGGCGTAAGGAGGCTAGCGATGAATACCGCAACGAGAAACCTCTCAGGAGAGGCGCCTAAGAAGCGTAACAGTAAAGTGTTGCCAGATGGACCAGATTGGACATTTGAGCTGTTAGAGCGATACCACAAAGAAATTAAGCGTGTCGCGGAGCATTATCGCCTAGACACTTACCCTAACCAAATAGAAGTGATTACTTCAGAACAGATGATGGATGCCTATTCAAGTATCGGCATGCCAATCAATTACAATCACTGGTCATTTGGTAAAAAATTCATTCAAACAGAGCAGAATTATAAACATGGTCAAATGGGGCTAGCCTACGAGATTGTGATTAACTCCGACCCTTGTATTGCTTATTTGATGGAAGAAAATACGGTAACAATGCAAGCACTCGTGATAGCGCACGCGTGTTACGGCCATAACTCTTTTTTCAAAGGTAATTACCTATTCCAAACGTGGACTGACGCCAGTTCTATTATCGACTATCTGCTGTTCGCCAAAAAGTACTTAGCCGAATGTGAAGAACGATATGGCGTAAAAGAAGTGGAAAAGCTGCTCGACTCTTGTCACGCGTTAATGAACTTTGGTGTAGACCGCTACAAGCGTCCAGAGAAAATCTCAATTACAGAGGAAAAAGCAAGACAAGAAGAACGCGAAGCATACCTACAATCTCAAGTTAATGAGCTTTGGCGCACCGTACCGACAGCCAAGACGAAAGAGGAAGACATTAAAGAGCGATTCCCAAGCGAGCCTCAGGAAAACTTGCTCTACTTCTTCGAAAAACATGCGCCGTTGCTAGAGCCGTGGCAACGTGAAGTTGTTCGGATCGTCCGTAAGATCAGTCAGTATTTTTATCCGCAAAAACAAACGCAAGTTATGAATGAGGGCTGGGCAACGTTCTGGCACTACACCATACTCAACCATCTTTATGATGAGGGCTTGGTGTCTGAAAAATTCATTCTAGAGTTCTTACATAGCCACACCAGTGTCGTGGCTCAGCCGCCTTATAACAGTCCTTACTTTAATGGCATTAACCCCTACGCGTTAGGCTTTGCCATGTTCCGAGATATTAAGCGTATCTGTGAAGAACCAACTGATGAGGACAAAGAGTGGTTTCCAGACCTAGTAGGAACCGACTGGTTAGATGCAGTGCATTTCGCGATGCATAATTTCAAAGATGAAAGCTTTATTAGCCAATACCTTTCTCCGAAATTAATGCGTGATTTCAAGTTGTTTGCGATCAACGATGATGATCATAAGAACTTTATTGAAGTCGCTGCTATACACGATGAGATGGGTTATAAACGCATTAGAGAAACCTTAGCTGCTCAGTATAACTTATCTAATCTTGAGCCAAACATTCAGGTGTTTAATGTCGATGTCCGTGGTGATCGCTCACTTACGTTGCAGTACGTTCCTCACAACCGCATCCCACTTGATGATAGTTACGAAGAAGTTCTAAAGCACGTGTATCGATTATGGGGCTTTGATGTCATTCTCCAAGAAGTGAAAGACACCGGTCACCGAGAGGTGTTAGCGACCTGCCCTAAACGGAACCAATACGACACTAACATTTAACTAATACCGCGATACAAGTAAAACAAAAAGGCTCCTAATTCAGGAGCCTTGTTTATTCTTAAATCTATATGAGCATTTGTTACGCTTGCTTCTCAACAATCGCGCGCACGGCTTCTAGGTCTTCGGGCGTATCAACCCCTGCCGCTGGTGCTTCTTTCGCTACCGCCACATGAATTTTTTCACCGTACCAAAGCACTCGCAGTTGCTCAAGACACTCAATCTGCTCTAATGCACTTGGCGCCCAGTTGACATACGTATTAATGAAACCAGCTCGATAAGCATAAATACCAATATGACGCATTAATGGGTTGGCAATAGTTTTGTCTTGTTTAGCAAAGTTATCGCGATCCCAAGGGATGGTTGCTCGACTAAAGTACAACGCATAGCCTTGCTCATCTGCGACAACTTTAACAGCGTTCGGGTTGAACACTTCCTCTTCCGAGTCTATTTCTACAGCTAACGTCGCCATCGGGGCTTCACACCCTGATAAGTTATCAGCAACCTGACGAATGATGGACGGCGGAATCAAAGGCTCATCCCCTTGCACATTAACAATAATGTGGTCTGACGGAATAGCCATCTTTTCAACAACTTCGGCAAGACGCTCCGTACCTGATTCGTGGTGGGGAGAGGTCATACAAACTTTACCACCAAATGACGAAACCGCTTTCGCAACACGCTCGTCATCCGTTGCAACGATGACATCTTCCGCACCCGCTTGTAGCGCTTGTTCATAAACCCACTGAACCATAGGCTTACCACCAATATCCGCTAGCGGTTTACCAGGCAAACGGCTCGATGCGTAGCGCGAAGGGATGACAACCGTAAAAGACATTAGCGTCCCTCATCCATGCTCATAGTGCGAGCTTCAGGCTCTAGCAGAACTGGAATACCCTCTTTGATCGGGTAAGCAAGGCGATCCAATTTGCAGATCAACTCTTGATTATCTTTATCGTACGTCAGCTTACCTTTGCAAACAGGGCAAGCTACAATCTCAAGTAGACGGTGATCCATAAGCCGCTTTAACCTCTTTTATTCTATTTAAAATTTGCTCTGCATCGTTTGATTCAAACTGGGCAGATACAGGCAGATACCACCAATTATCTTGCGCATAATGGCTGCACTTGACGGCATCTTTCTCGGTCATAATCACATTGGTCCCTTGTTGAGCCAATGCTTCTAATTCTTGTTGATCAAAGTCTTGATGGTCAGCAAAACCTTTTGTGACTTTAACATCTGCGTTCATCGAGTTTAGTGTATGAAAAAAACGCGGAGGATGCCCAATGCCCGCAAATGCGACGAGATCTTTCAACTCCGAAACATCCACATGTTGCTTAGTCTTAAGATTAATAGCTTTAGAGGGTGCTAAAGCCATTGCGATTTCGCCCGTATGCGCTTGACCGCCATTGGTGATGATAAAGTCGACTTCTTTAAGTCGCTCAATACCTTCACGTAAAGGACCTAATGGAATCAGGCTTTCATTCCCAAACCGGCGATTCCCATCCACAATCACTAACTCAATATCACGGCCTAACGCATAATGTTGTAATCCATCATCCGTAATTATGATATCCACATCCAAATCTAGCAGTGCTTTCACTGCATTTGAACGCACAGGATCTACCGCAACAGGTGCTCCTGTACGGCGATGAATCAACTTAGGTTCATCGCCACAATGCTTCGCTGGCGTATCTTCTTTTAGCACTAACGGATAGGCAGGAGCCTTTGCCCCATAACCACGAGAAACAACCCCCGGCTTAAAGCCCATTTGCTGTAGTTGCTCAACAAGCCACACAACAACTGGTGTTTTACCATTGCCACCAGCAGTGATATTGCCAACCACAACAACAGGTATAGGCGCATTATAAGCTTGCTTGCGGCCAGTTCGGTATTGCTTTCGCTTTGACTTGCTTATCGCTCCAAATAATAAACTCAGTGGCCACAAAAGCGGCCACAAGAGATATTTTATTGGATGGTTTTCAAACCAGATTTTTTCAATCACCGCGCTTATTCACCAAACTGAATACGGTGCAATTGTGCATACGCACCATTTTTCTCAATAAGCTCAGCGTGGTTGCCACGTTCAATGATGGCACCATCATCAACCACAAGAATTTCATCGGCTTTCTCGATTGTGGATAAGCGGTGCGCTATTACAAGTACCGTTTTGTCTTTTTGCAGCTCATCAAGTGCAGCTTGAATAGCTCGCTCGGATTCGGTATCCAAAGCCGAAGTTGCCTCATCAAGAATCAGCACTGGAGCATCACGCAATAGAGCTCGCGCAATCGCAACACGTTGGCGTTGACCACCAGACAAGCTAGCACCATTTTCACCAATCATGGTATCAAGTCCATCATCCATTTTGCCGATGAACTCCATCGCATGCGCGAGTGTTGCCGCTTTCTCGATATCACTGCGCTCGTATTGGCCATCCGTTGCGTACGCAATATTGTTTGCTATCGTGTCATTAAACAAATGAACATTTTGCGATACTAGTGCAAATTGCTGACGTAAATTCTTTAGCTCGTAATCACGAATATCATGCCCATCTAATGTGATAGATCCACTGTCAACATCATAGAAGCGGTTGAACAAGTTCGCGATGGTACTTTTACCTGAGCCAGAACGGCCAACTAGCGCCACCGTTTTTCCTCTTGGAATATCGAAGCTGACATTTTCCAATGCTGGTTTTTCTGCACCAGTGTAAGTAAAGCTTACGTTTTTAACTGAAACATCGCCATTTGCGCGTTCAACTGTCAACTTACCTTCGTTTTTCTCAGGCTCGAGGTCAATTAACGCGAAGAGCGTTTGGCTCGCGGCCATACCACGTTGGAACTGAGAAGTAACGTTAGTCAGCGCTTTAAGTGGGCGCATCAGACCAAACATTGCAGAGAACACAACAGTAAATGTACCTGGAGTCAGTTGCTCTTTAATCGAATCAATACTTGCTAAATAAAGAACGGCAACAATTGCAAGTGATGCAATCATTTGGATGATAGGGTTAGCCGCCGCTTGAGCCGTCACCAACTTCATGCTTTGTTGACGCATTTGGTTGCTGACTTTTTCAAATCGTTTACGTTCGATGTCTTGGCCGCCATAGCTCAACACAACTTTATGGCCTTTCAGCATCTGCTCTGCTGATGCAGTTACGTTACCCATCATGGTCTGCATATTTTTGGATATTTTTCTAAAACGTTTAGAAACAACACCAATACCCCATGCTACAACGGGAGCAACAGCAAACAGCACTAGCGACAATTGCCAGCTGTTGTAAAACATCAAAACTAACAGACCAATGATACTTGCACCTTCACGGACAATGCTCACCAACGCTTGGCTAGTTGCCGCTGACACTTGCTCTGAGTCGTAGGTTATACGCGACAATAAATTGCCCGTCTTTTCCTTATCAAAGTAAGACACTGGCATATGCATAAAGTGATTGAACACCATGCGACGGACTTGCATAACTACGTTGCCAGATACCCAGCTCAAACAGTAGGTGGAGACAAATCCACTTATGCCACGGATGAACATCATGGCAAAAATAATCAATGGAAGCGTGCGTAAAAAATCAGATTCAGCGTTCCCAAAACCTTCATCGAGTAGTGGTTTTAGCAGGGAAATCATATAGGTATCTGATATGGCATTAATAACTAATGCAATGACTGCAACGACAAGACCTGACTTATAAAGGCGAATAAATTGCCATAGACGCTTAAACGTCTGCCAAGTCGTTTCATCAGTATTTATCGACATAGAAGTGCTTTATTTTCTTACATTAAGACTCTCATTCTACTCCCTTACGCAGCATCTGCCTATACCAAGGCTCAAATGTATCGCTACGTTTGGTTTCTGAGCGCCAATTATCACGGTGAATAAAGAAGCTTACCTGACCACCCTCACCAGTATCAAGCCAAGTAATGCCAAGCTTTCGGTATGAAGCAACGACATTTTCCGCTGGCATTCCCCATCGATTTTTTTTTGCTAAAGAAGCAACCGCCACACTCGGGCTCACCGCCTCGATAAATCGAGGATTCGATGAACTTTTGCTCCCGTGATGAGGGACTAGCATCACATCGCTTTGTAACTTTCCGGGTTCTCTAAGCAAAATCCACTCGCTAATGGCCTCAATATCACCAGTAAAAAGCATACTAAAGTTAGAAATAGGGTCAGTAAGTCGTAATACACAGGAGTGCGGATTATACGCACGTTGAACAAGTGCAGGAGGCCAGAGCACTTCCATGTTTAATCCTTGCCATTTCCATTGGTCGCCTCTAGTGCAAGGCTCATATTCGATAAAGAATTGACTACTAAGTTTACGTTGTGGAGAAAAGGCATCTTCAATGAAAAAACGGCCGCCTGCGTGATCATTATCGGAATGGCTTAGAATCAGTGTATCTATGCTTTCATAACCTCGTTGATGCAAAACCGGAGTGACGACCTGCTCTGCGATACTGCCGCTTTGCCATGCTTTACCAGTGTCATACAGCAACACCTTGTCGTCTTTTTCTACAACCACTGCAAGGCCATGACCTACATCTAATACATCGATACGCCAATGCGGTTCATACTCCGATGCAAGCTTGATACTAATAACGATGCCGAGTAACAAATACCACGCGTACTGAGACATGAACCGTTGAAATATTAAGCAAACCACTATCGCCATAACCAGCATTGTCATTTCCATGCTAATAGGTTGCCAAGAACCTATTGCGTACTGTATTGACGTGCTCAATGGCTGTAATGACCAGTCCACCAAATGCCACAGAGGCTTCGCTATCATTTCAAGAAACAAAGATGAGAACAGGGCTAGAAACATCAAAGGTACAACGATAAATCCGAACCAAGGAATAAATACCAAGTTGTAGGCTATTGAGGACAAACTAAAACCGGAGAAGAAATGGCCACTAACAGGTACGATTAAAGCGCTCAACATCAATTGAGTAAGCAATAACGCTTTTAATCGCGCTTTCCAACCTCCCCTTTGATGTCGAATCAAATTAATTGCGAACAATACCGCACAAACGGAGAGGTATGATAACCAAAAGCTCATGCTGTAGGATGCAAAAGGTTGGACAAGCAGTTGTAGAGATACTGCAAGCAAAAGAACTCGCCAAGAAGTCCAGTGCACCAGAGTATACTTCAGGAGAACGTAAACAACGCATACCGACACTGCTCGCGTAGTAGGCAGAGAGAAATCCGCTAACCAAGCGTAGGCAACAGCGAAGATCAGCCCATATAAGCTAGGTAACAACTGGTATTGGGGTAATAGATAACGAACGGTACCGCCCACGACTAGCCCAAAAGTAAACGCCATACCAATATGTAAACCAGAAATGGAGACCAAATGCAGTAAACCACTGTCCCTGAGCGCTTGCCAATCTTCCTTAGACAACCAAGAACGATCAGCAAAAACTAACGCACTTATTAACGAGAAATGATGAAGGGAAGACACATCATCAGCGACATCGGCAATAATGGATTGACGCAGAGATACATTAGAACGAACAATCCACTGAGCGTCTTTGTTAACAACCGCTCGGGCGATAATATTTTTACCCATCGCGTGCTTTTCAGCATCAAAGCCAGCTTCGTTGCGTAGACCTGTAATCGGCTTTAACGAGATGGATGTCGTAAACTCACTGTTAACATCGAGTGGAAAAGGCGTAATAAGACGGATTTTAGGTTTAAGAAAAGGTAACAGAGTTTGAGAATTTACCGCTTCTATAGCGACAATACCTTCATAACCGTGACTTATTTGCGTAAAAGGGCTGTCAACTTTACCAATTATGGTAATATTCTCCCCTGCTTGAAAAAGGGCTTGTCTCTGAGACTCCAATACATTGCCGTGGACGATGACAACCATAAAGCCCGCAATTGCGCCTATGCTAATTAAGCCACGACGTAATTTGATTATTGAGCCAGTGGTTATTATTCCCAGCAGCAACCAACGCCAATCTGGTATTGTCGGCCACCAAGCCGACGAGATTACGCTCGCTACAAATAACGCCAAGGTCCAACTTTTTTCTGAGAGAGTCATGCTGTCCTATGCCTAGAAAGCTGATAAAACGCTTCATGCCAGATCATGAATTGATCAAACGCCAAAAAGCATTGAAGGTCTTCGGCAATGTGTTGTACAACCCGAACTTGTGGTGCTTAAACCGCCGCTCGGCATCAGGGGCTTTTGCTGTCGGGTTATTTATGGCTTTTGTTCCGCTGCCGAGCCAAATGATCATGGCCGCTGGTTTGGCCATTATGTTGGGTGTCAATCTGCCCCTCTCCGTCGCTTTGGTATGGATCAGCAATCCTATCACTATGCCTGTGCTATTTTACTTTGCGTACAAGCTAGGTGCTCTAGTGATGCGTCTTCCCCCGCAACCTTTTCACTTTGAACTATCGTGGGAATTCATCATGCAGCAAATGAGCACCATTGGACCTCCATTTCTATTGGGCTGCGCAATTTGTGGGGTTGTATCCGCGATTATTGGCTACTTCGGAATTCGAGGGCTTTGGCGCTACTCGGTGGTACGGAGCTGGCAAAAACGCAAAATAAGATAAGACCTTACTGCGTAAAAATCAGCATTTGAGCTATCAGTTGAGGGGCATCTAACAGTTAGAATGAAACGCGATGTTACTCAAGTCGGATAAAAACAAAAAAGGACCGAATTCGGTCCTTTTTTGTTTTTCGCATATTGTGCCGTCCTAAATAAGGTTGACACTTTCCACCCCCAAAATTGGAGAGTGTTATGAAATCAACAACTAAAAGAACTCAGCGCGATTACTCCCTCGCTTTTAAACTCACTGTAGTTGATGAGGTTGAAAAAGGAAGCCTCACTTACAAACAAGCCCAAGAG